>CAYWPF010000148.1:0-8931 GCA_964460065.1 uncultured Enterobacteriaceae bacterium | reverse complement strand
ACTCACCGTCTCGCTGGGAACATGCTGACGAATACCAGTGTTGGTCCCTGCCCAACGACCGCCAAGTAGCGCCTCCAACTTCTTCACGAGGTCCGTCTTGGTTGACAAACTATGGCCCGTCAAGATGAGCGCCCTATTTTTTCCAAAACGGTCCAATTCCTCATTAACTTTGTTCAGAGAACCAACACCGAATATTACTTTTTCCAGCATTGGAAATTTGTACTCGCGTATCATGTGACCCCCTTCTAGCGATTGCTTCGCCAACAACTTTTTTACTAGTATGCCAACTCAAATCATCTACGATTGGTTGCAACTACGCCCACAGTTCCAGTCACTAAGTTTTTCTGAAAGAATAACGATATGATTACCATTCTGAATCTACGCTATACAGGCCCAGCAACTATTCGTGCTGGCGAGATTTGTCAATCATCGAAAGTGAAAATTAGCCAACCTATGTCCGCCACCTTTGGGTACCCCCCCATGTTTAATAACGGGACGGAGAGATCGTATGACTCATCACTTGGCCTCCTTTAGTGCGGCGACCCTTCTGTTTCTCGCTACAAATCTGGCGTCGGCAATCGACGAAACTCGGATAGTCGACTTAACACACCCGTTCGATGAACACACAATTTCCTGGCCGACAGCACAGTCGTATGAGTTAGAAATCGTCGCTAGCGGAATAACGAAGGCGGGACATTGGTACAGTGCTAACAATTTCTCTATGGCCGAGCATAGTGGAACCCACATGGACGCGCCTATCCATTTTGCTAAAGACAAGCGCGACGCCGCTGCGGTACCGATCCAGCAACTCATTGGGCCGGCAGCGGTCATTGATGTCAGCGCAGCGGCCTCCCAAGACCCCGACTACCAAGTAACGGTCGAAGACGTCCATTCCTGGGAATCTCTCCACGGCAGGATTCCAAAAGGAGCACTCGTTCTAATGTACAGTGGCTGGGCCAAATACTGGGGAGACCAGCACAAATATTTCGGCACAGGCGACCCTAGCGACATTACTAGCCTACATTTTCCGAGTTTCTCTTCGGAAGCTGCTAGTCTCTTAATCACCGAGCGCCAAGTAGACGCGCTCGGTGTAGACACCGCTAGCATTGATCATGGACAGTCTGCTGACTTTGCCGTCCACCAGATCGTGCACGGCGCTAACAAACCCGGTTTTGAGAATATCGCCAACCTTGATCGCTTGCCAGCGGTAGGCGCAACCGTGATTGCCTTACCAATGAAGATCGCGCGAGGCTCCGGTGCCCCCGTTCGGATCATAGCGCTTTTACCTTAACGAACGGATAAATGTGCCGCTTCCGTAGCTGCGGGAGAGCAGTATTAACTACTACAAGCGGCATTTCTGTTCCTCTTTCTTTCTGGTAGAATCGGCCCATCTAGCCTTGAAAAAGGAGACCGCAGTATGGGTGGAACTAAAATTGGAATTGGGTTTGGCCTTTGGGGGCTCGGACTACCCAGTCCGGAAACGATATGCGACTATGCAGAACGAGCAGAAGATCAGGGAATCGATTCGATCTGGCTCTCCGATCACATAGTGGCTCGCAATCCCTCCTTTGATACCGCCTGTATTATGGCCATGTGGGCCGGAAGGACAAAGAAAATAAAGATGGGGCCGAGCGTGCTCACTATGCCGGCTCGAGACCCCGTTCAGGTAGCCAAAACCTATGCTACTCTTGACTACCTTTCCGGCAGCTGCAACCGGGTGATCATGGCAGTGGGATTGGGAAGCGATCCTAAAGATTGTCAGGCATGCGGAATACCGCTTGAACACCGCGGCAAACGCATGGCCGAAGCAGTGGAGGTTATGCGAAAACTCTGGGCGGGCCCAAACGTCTCACACCACGGAGAATTTTATCAATTCGACGATGTTACCATCGAACCAAGACCCGCGAAGGGATCGCTTGACGTCTGGATAGGTGGCGGTAGTGATCTTGCGATCAAACGCACGGTTCGGTACGGGGACGGTTGGTTCCCCTCTCTCGTCACGCCCCAGGAGTATGCCGCAGGGCTTGAGAAGATGGTATCGTACGGTAAACAATATGGGCGCGAGGTGGACACCCGAGAAACGGGTGTCTTAATTTTTACGCACATCAATGAAAACAAGAAACAGGCCGACGAGGTCGCACGAGCATTTTTGTCGGACTTTCCGACCATGTCAGCGGAACCGCTAATCGCCCGCTCTGCCATAGGTCCTGCCGAAATGTGTATGGAGAAGGTCCAGTCATACATAGACGAAGGGTGTACCAAATTTGTGCTGTGGCCTATCGCACCCCCGGAACAACTCGTCGGTCAAGTAGAGACATTCGGAGAGAAAATAGTTCCCCAATTTGCCTAATTTGAGGGCACAAAAAAATCGATAATTCCCGCAAGTCTAAACGGAAGAACATAATAAATATCGCCTTATATGGACCGCATTGAAACCAAAATACAAACAGGCAGTGCAGATTTCACCGACAACACGGCAAACATGCACAGGCTCGTAGAGGAGCTCGAAAGCAAAGTAACCCACGCCCAGCAAGGTGGTTCGTTGGCATCGCGCGAGCGACATAAGAGTCGCGGTAAATTGCTACCTCGCCAACGCATCGAGGCTCTGGTTGATCCCGAAACGCCCTTCCTCGAACTTTCTCCACTCGCTGCACACGAAATGTACGACAATCCTGCCTCCGCAGGTATCGTAACAGGAATAGGTCTCATACAGGGGCGAGAGACCGTCATCGTTTGTAATGACGCAACCGTCAAGGGCGGCACTTACTATCCAATGACGGTAAAAAAACACTTGCGAGCTCAAGAAATCGGACTAGAGAATCGTCTACCCTGCGTGTATCTCGTAGATTCCGGTGGAGCCAATCTGCCGCTACAAGCGGATCTATTTCCGGACCGAGACCATTTTGGCCGGATATTTTACAACGAGGCCCAGATGTCCTCGATGGGGATCCCGCAAATTTCGGTGGTTATGGGCTCATGCACCGCAGGCGGGGCCTACGTTCCCGCCATGGCAGACGAGAACGTCATCGTCAGAGGACAAGGAACGATCTTTCTGGGAGGTCCACCGTTAGTCAAGGCCGCTACAGGCGAAGAAGTCAGTGCGGAAGACTTGGGCGGTGGGGACGTTCACACCCGATTATCAGGCGTTTCAGATCATTTGGCCGACGACGACATCCACGCTCTAGAAATAACCAGAGCCATATTCGAGAATTTACCGCAGCAAGAGAAACATCCTCTCGACCGAGAGGCAACTGAAGACCCTGCCTATGACCCTGAAGAGATATACGGCATCATCCCGAGGGATCCTCGTCTGCCGTTCGACGTACACGAAATTATTGCAAGATTAGTCGACGGAAGCCGCTTCCATGAGTTTAAGGCTCGATACAGCACAACACTGGTGACAGGTTTCGCCCGCATTCACGGTTACCTCGTCGGCGTAGTGGCGAATAATGGAGTTCTCTTTTCGGAGTCAGCGCTGAAGGCCACCCATTTCATAGAATTATGCGGCCAGCGAAAAATACCCCTCTTATTCCTCCAAAATATCACCGGATTCATGGTCGGTCGGCAGTACGAGCAAGGGGGTATAGCTAAGGATGGCGCAAAAATGGTTCATGCTGTCGCCAATGCCCGGGTGCCAAAGTTTACTGTCCTTATTGGAGCTTCGAATGGTGCAGGCAACTACGGTATGTGTGGTCGCGCCTACTCGCCTAGGCTTTTATTCATGTGGCCTAATTCTCGAATTTCGGTTATGGGTGGTCAGCAAGCAGCCTCCGTGTTGTTAACCGTAAAGTTGCAACAACTCGCGGAAAAAGGCGAATCGTTAACTAAGGCCGAGCAAGATAGCTTTACGCGGCCTACCATAGAAAAATACGAAAATGAGGGCAGCCCGTACTATTCTACCGCTAGGTTGTGGGACGATGGCATTGTCGATCCCAAAAAAACACGTGACGTCATTGGGCTGGGAATTGCCATGTCCCTGAACGCACCGGTTCCAGAACATCGGGTCGGCGTATTTAGAATGTAAACCCGACATTTCCACCTACACCGTTTGCGGGAGCCACAAGGACCAATCCAGTTCTCATTGGAAACAAACCCCCACCTCGACCAAGGAGCACACGACCCAAATGAATTCGACACGCCCCGCCCGAAACGCCACCCCTCCCAAAACAACCCCAAAAAGAGACCCACACAGGTCCGCCAACCAAGGCATCGAGGAGAACGTGAGGGAACTTTTACAACACATGGGGGAAGACCCTGACCGCGAGGGTCTGGTCAAGACGCCTAATCGTGTGGCCCGCGCGTTTGAATATATGACAAGGGGTTACAACCAAGACCCAAAAGAAGTTATTAACAATGCTATATTCACCGAAGAAGATTACTCAGAGATGATCGTGGTGAAGGACATCGATTTCTTTTCAATGTGTGAGCATCATATACTCCCATTTTTTGGTCGGGCGAACGTCGCTTATATACCCGACCGACACATCGTAGGAATAAGTAAAATTGCCCGACTCGTCGATGTTTTCGCACGACGCTTACAAGTGCAGGAGCGACTGACCACACAAGTAGCAGACACTATCATGGAAGAATTGGACCCTTTGGGTGTCGGCGTCATTATCACCGCGGAACACCTCTGCATGCGCATGAGGGGCGTAGAAAAACAAAACTCCGTAGTCACGACGAGTGCCACCCTTGGTGCCTTCCGTACCCACAGGGAAACTCGCGAGGAATTTATCACTCTTGTAAATGGTAGTCAGCGATGACGAGCATATTTTTCAGCAAAACGCCCAGTAGCATCGTCCAAGTTTAGAATGGCAATTTCGTACGCATACGTCTGGTCGATCAACTGCGTACGCACCTGATTTAGTTCGTTGAGTGAGGTGTTCACGTCTAGACTTGTGGAGAGTCCAACCCTATATTGCTTCGACGTCATCGCGTAGTTTTCATCAGCCAACGCGACCTCGTTCCGCACCGTCTCCAATGTTGTTTCGAGCGTTTGCACCATAAGGAGAGCATCCTTCACCTCCACTCGGATCTTTTTCTTGAGTTCATCCACGCGAAGCTCGGCCTGGGATATGCTTTCATTAGCCTCGAGCAAATCTATCTCCCGGGCCCCTCCGTCAAATATTGACCATCGAAGATTCACGAAGAAGGACCAAAATTCGTCCCGATTCGCAAACGTTTCTGGGTCCAGTCTTGGATACGAGAACCTCGCGTTAACTTCTGGGAGGTAACGGGCCAACACCATGCCCTTATTTTCGCGCGCAATAGCAATATTTAAACTTTCCGCATGTAAATCCTGACGATTAGAGAATGCGGAGCCCAAGAGTGTCTCATAGTCGAATTCCACCGATTCAACGCGTGGTGGCTCGGTCACACTAACGCGTTCGGTAAGACCCACAGCTCGAGCCAGTACCGTCCGCGACATCTTTAATCGATTGTCGTCAACAACCACGTTCCTTTCGGCACGACCAACCGCCACTTCCGCCCTCAGCACATCTGTTTTCGTCACTTCGCCAACGCGGAAACGTACTTCGGCTCGGTTTAATTCCTCACGCGAGAGAACGAGGGTATCCCTCGCCACCTTGACTTGGGCGTTAAAGCGTAGGAGGTCATAATAAGCTTGCGCAACCCCGAACAGGATTTTCCTTACTCTGAAACCGTAGCGTTGTTTTTTTTCCTCCACAGCCTGTTTGCCTAAGCGCCATGCCGGGAAGAAAGCGGGTTCCAGAAGCGGTTGCGTAACTTCCAGGGAACCGTGCCAATTATCTTGAGGCCGTATGACCGACGTCCCCCCGAATACACTTCGCATTTCCGGCGGCGCATTGAACGCGATAGAGTCCTTGTTTCGACTGTAGGAGACACCGACCTGTCCACGCGGAGCCATCAACGCCAGGGCTCTCCACGGAAGCAGCTCTGCTTTTGCCAGCTCCCTAGCTGCAATCTCTATTTGCTCCTCATTTTGAACAGCCAGTTGGTACGCCTCATCCAAGGTCAACATTCTACTGGAGTCATTGACAAGCCGCGGTTCTCTCGTTTCCACCGCAGAAACACCCTTGGTTGAATCGAACGCCTCCGGGCCCCCGACACTGTGATAGTCCTGTAGGGAAGCGTCAAATTGCTGAACAGATGAGCTCCTCCCCGGCAGAAGAGCCGCGCCGCGGCCTGCTGGGATACTTTCAGCACTAGCACCGGACACCCCGTCTTCATTACCAAGAACAACTACTTGTATGCCTAGAGGATCCGATGCTTCCGTTACTTCGCAGGCGTGTTCATGTACCAAATCCAGCACAATGCGTACGGTACCCGGGCGAAACTGACCGGCGCGAACCCGGAGGAGTAAGGGCGAATTGAGCAGCAAGTAGCGAGGTACTTCACTTCGCAGAGTTACCGGCTTCATATCCACGTAGCATCGGTTCGGAAGACCAGTCAGGGCATCAGCCGCCAACCTGCCATGCTGGTAAGTGACCTTTCCGGATGTTAAAACAGTGACACGGTCGGGGGTGGTAACAATTGCTTCTACTTGTTTTTCGACTGCGCCGGCCGTGTCCGATAGGAGAAACAATAGAATTAGGACCCGGAGAAAGTTCCACTCTCGATTATTCGTCGTGTGAGGGGTGCACCGAAAGAGTCGCATCATAAGGCTGCAGCTAACCACACGTTCGCCCACAATTCGCTAATAGAGGCACTCTCGGCATCAAATTCAAAAACGTACCGTCCGAGAGAAACGCCAACTTCCCGCAATAGGCCGACTATCCGATATACTTGAGCCGTGCAACTAGACTAGGCGCTCCCTGACACAAGCGTAAAACGGCACGTTTAGTTATTCTCCGCGGTAAAGGTACAAACTTCCCGGAGCAAGTGGGGTGAGATCCGCACTTCCTTCCTCGCTCGTATCAGCTCCGAAAAGCCTCATCGGTAAATTCCCCTCCAACAGACCAGAATCGGCGGTCATTAATTCCGGACCATTGTTCTCTATCACCTGCTCCCCAAAAAGACTGACAGAGCTTGCGCTCGATACTTCCGGAGCGTCGGGCGTCCGAAGATCCAAATAATCCATCCTCCCACGAGGTAGTGCGGCAGCCACAGTCACTGCACCACCATTTCCTGTCCGAGGAGATCCCGGCTCCACACCCGCAGCCTGATTGTCCAAGCTATCGAATACAACGGCGGGCTCAGAAACAATAATTTCGTCTGGAGATGATTTGTCGATGCCAACGGTGATCCTCAGGCGATTTGGCCCCATAAGCCCCTTCGAAACAAATTTCCTTGCGGTACATGTTTGAGGTGATGGAAGGTCCAGAACAACCCGAACCGTCTGAGAGCGCAGTTGTGAAATTCTTACGCGGCTCAAGACCGCGGATTGCACCGGGTATGATGGCCCTAAACCACGGTCGAGCACACCGTCAATGTCAAAATAGCACCGGTCGGGACGCTCGTGTTCCTCGTCACTTGGTAAACTAGCCTGTTCAAAACGCGAAAAGGAGGACAAATAGACCGTAACGCCGGTATCGCTCGCCTCTATGACCTTTACTATTGGCCGCATCCCGGGACCGACGGTCACTGCGCTGGCATAGCCACCCGCAAGCATGCACAGCAATAAAAACGTTACTTGGGTGATTACGACCATAAAACATTCCGCTCAAATTTGTACGGGCGCTTTAGATGAGTCTACCATATTCTGAAGCGGGAGGAGACCTGTAAGCCGGATTCTGTCCCTCAAAACCAAACGTGCTGAGGGTAACGGTCATTCCTCTAGGCGGCCCGTTGCCGAACCGCTCAAGCGGTCGAACCCAGAGTTAGAGTGAGGCTACTCTTGCCCACATAGCGGGCGACTCTTATTTGACCTTGCTCCGAGTGGGGTTTACCCATCTTCCGCGATCTCTCGCGGAAATGGTGAGCTCTTACCTCACCTTTTCACCCTTACCGGTGGCGGGAAAACCCTCCACCGGCGGTCTCTTTTCTGTGGCACTTTCCCTGCCTCACGACAAGCCGCCGTTAACGGCCACCCTGCCTCAAGGAGTCCGGACTTTCCTCGCCCCCGTTTTGAGCGGGGCCGCGACCGTTCAATCTCCTCCCGCAATCTTAGACGTCAGTTGTATCGGCCGACTCCAATTGAACATACACGATCCGTCCACAATAAGGGTGTGGACAATTAAAAATTTCACTCTTACCCTGCATCTGGCTGCTCTGAACTTGATTGCACATGTGCGGTGGTATTCGCATGTGGCAGCCCTGGCATGTTTCATCTTTAACTTCAACCACTGCTAGGGCACCCCGGTTTCCGAATATCCGGTCATACCGAGCGCACAGGTTAGCATCCAAACCCGAGGTAATTTGCTGTCGCTGTTGACGTCCCGCTTCCGCCTCGGCTTCCAACGTCGCAATTTGACCTTCGACAGAAGCCTTTTCGGTCGACAACTGCTCTGTCAATTCTGCCACCTTGGCCGTCGTTTCCTCGTAAAGTTTCCGCTCCTCTTCTAAATGACTCATTACAACTAGAATCTTTTCCTCTAATTCTCCGTTCGCCTCTTTCATCATCTCTATTTCACGCTGGAGAACTAACAACTCCTTCTCGTTACGTACACGATTCAGTCTGACCCTTTTTTCTTTTATTTTTTCTTCTTCTAATTTAAGAAGTCCATCCACCTCACGTTGTTGCATTTCGAGCTCGCCAATACGTTTTGCTCGCTCGTCGGCGTTCCGCTCATGCGACTCTTTCTCAGAGGCAATAGTAGCAATTTGTTCATGCAGTTCGTCCAACTTTTGACTCTTTTGTTGAAGGCGCTGATCTAACTCTTGCAGACTCACCAACTGAGCTATCTGGGTGGTCAATGATGAACTCCTTTCACTTTCATATTCCTTGTAAAGAACCGGACCTCGCAAGAGTGGGCCCACCAGGACTCGAACCTGGGACCAACCGGTTATGAG
>CAYWPF010000147.1:0-67291 GCA_964460065.1 uncultured Enterobacteriaceae bacterium | reverse complement strand
GCACCCTCTGACCGGGTCGGTCCTCCCCCTGGGGCCCCCCCCGCTACTTGTGGGTGGTGGGTCCCCCAAATTAAGACCCGGCAGGGCATTTTATGCGCAGACGATTTTACCTCGCGGGGAGGCCATGCAGATGGGGCAATTGCCGCGAAAAGCGGCTATCTTGACCGGTTAGCAACCGAAATGCGTATACCATCGATCCGGCTGCTAGATGGTTCTTCTGGGGGAGGAAGCGTTGCCGCCATGGTTCCTGAACAGACGAAAGAGACCGCCAAAGAGGCGAAGGAAAGTTCCGGTGCTATTACCGCAGGCCGACCCCGAGTATCAGGCGGTGGCGGTTCGTACCTCCCTGGTCATTTGGGAAGCAGCATGTACGCGGAACAATTGTCGGCAATCCCCGTCGTAAACGTTTTGTTAGGCAGCGTTGTTGGGATCGGAGCGGCGAAGGCGGTATTGGGCCATTTTTCTGTAATGGTACGCGACGTGGCACAGTTGTTTGTCGCGGGGCCTCCTGTCGTTCAACACGCGATGGGCTACGACATTACGAAAGAAGACCTGGGCGGCTGGCACATACATTGTACTAACGGGTCTGTTGACAATCTGGCCGAAACAGAGGAGGAGGCGATGAGTATGGTCCGCCAATTTCTATCGTATATGCCCTCCAGCGTGTACGAGCCGCCCCCGATCGCATTGCCGCGTCCGGACGACCCTCGTGACCGACAAGAGCCGGAACTTGGCACGATCGTGCCAAGAAAACGGACCACGACGTTCGATGTGCGAAAGGTCATCAAACTGATTGCCGATCATGATTCGTTCTTCGAAATCGGATCGCTTTGGGGGACCGACCAAGTAACAGGCTTTGCCCGATTTAATGGACACCCTGTCGGAGTGATTGCGTCCGACAGTCGGCATGTAAACGGGGGTGCATTGACGGCAGATGGTTGCGACAAGCTGACACGTCACCTGGATTTGTGCGATTCTTTTCATCTTCCAGTCTTGAATCTTGTTGACAATCCTGGATTCGCGGTAGGATTGGAACACGAACTCGCCGGCACTATACGAAAGGGCGGAAATTGGATGATCGCCTTTGCTCAAACGAGTGTCCCTATTTTCACCGTGCTGATGCGACGAAGTTTTGGGGTAGCGGGGAATAATTATGCGACGCCGCGCTCGCGGGCGTCCGTCCGAGTATCTTGGCCTGCGGCCGATGTGGGAGGTATTCCGCCGGAGGGCGGGATAGAAGCAGCGTACAAGAGGCAGTTGGCCGAGGCCGAGGACCCCGTCGCATTTCGTGCACAACTTGAGGCAAGGATAGAGAGCGTGCGTGGGCCAATGGGACCGTTAAATAAGTTTCAAATGGAAGAAATGATAGACCCAAAAGAGACCAGGCAGTACGTGTGCGAGTGGGTTGTCAATGCTTACACGGTCGTGGGACAGCCCTCTCGCTTGATGCCGAGACCCCTCCAGTTCCGCCCTTGACGTTGATTACCGTCGGTCCGGCAAAAGGTGAATGGGTATCGCCCCCGGTTGTATTTCAGAGCCTTGGTCATTGCTCCGGCGTAATGCAAGGACGAAGGTTGTCAAACAGGAATCGTTATGAAAGCATCGCGTCAAAATACGACAGAGTACTCGCGAAAGTAGCGCTAATACGCGCGAGACTAAGGGGGCTGGGGCTATGAGTGAAACGGGGACAAATGCGATGGGAAGCGGACTGCCTACGCCGGAGGAATTGGGATTCGATCCTGCCGAGGTACGACAGAAATATGCAGAGGAACGTGGGAAACGCCTTCGCGCAGAGGGTAATCATCAGTACCAGGAAGTCACTGGTCAGCATGAAAGTTACAACAATGACCCCTATGCTGATCCGGATTTTACGCGGGTTGCTTTCGAGGAAGAACTTGACGCGGTGATTGTTGGAGGAGGATTCGGGGGGCTGCTGGCTGCTGCCAAGCTCCAGAAAGCTGGCGTGCATAATTTCCGTATTATCGAGAAGGCAGCAGACTTTGGAGGTACTTGGTATTGGAACCGATATCCCGGCGCTCAGTGTGATATCGAATCGTATGTTTACCTGCCACTCCTCGAGGAAACCGGGTACATTCCGAAGGAGAAGTATTCGTTTGCGCCGGAAATTTTTGAGCATGCCCAAAGAATCGGCAAGCATTTTAAATTGTATGACCGCGCGTGTTTTCAGACACAAGTGAAAGATGCGCGCTGGGAAGAGAGTACCGGGCAATGGACGGTAAGGACCGACCGAGGAGACACGTTCACAGCCCGATTTGTTATTATGTCAAGTGGGCCGTTGAACCGCCCCAAACTGCCCGCGATCCCAGGAATTGAGAAATTTACTGGCCATACTTTTCACACTAGCCGGTGGGATTACGAATATACTGGCGGTGACACGACCGGTGGTATGCACAAGCTGAAAGATAAAAGGGTGGCTATCATTGGTACGGGCGCAACAGCAATACAGTCGGTATCCCACCTGGGCGCTCACGCGCAACAACTGTACGTGTTCCAGAGAACCCCTTCTTCTGTGGATGAGCGGGGGAACAAGCCGACCGACCCTGAATGGGTAAAAACGCTGAAGGATGGCTGGCAAGATCATCGAAACAACAACTTTTGTTCTATTCTAGCGGGTCGGCCAATGGAAGAAGATTTGGTGGATGACAAATGGACAAGTCTTTTCAAAAAACTGTCCGAGTTATTGACCGGCAAGGAAGATTCCGAACTTTCGGATGAGGGCATGGCCGCGATGTCCGAGATTGCCGATTATCAGAAGATGAACGAGATACGGGACCGGGTGTCCACGACTGTCAAAGATGGGAACACGGCCGAAGCGTTGAAACCATGGTACGGGCAGTGGTGTAAGCGCCCTACGTTTAATGACGAATATTTACCAACTTTTAATCGGGAAAACGTGAAATTAGTCGATACAAAAGGCAAGGGCGTGGAGCGGGTGACCGAGCACGCCGTAGTTGTTGACGGCATTAAGTACGAAGTTGACTGCATTATTTATGCGACGGGGTTTGAGGTAGGGACCGCGTATACCCGGCGCTCCGAATTCGAAGTGTATGGAAGGGACGGTCTCTCGTTAACCGACTACTGGGCGGATGGCATGAAGACGTTTCATGGGTTTCTCAGTCACGGGTTCCCCAATTGTTTTCATATGGGCCTTACCCAAACGGGACTCGCTCCTAATTTCACTTACATGCTGAATGGCCAGGCCAACCACATTGCGCATCTCGTTACCGAGGTGAGTTCCCGCGACGTCAAGGGCATTGAGCCGACACGCGAGGCCGAGGAAGACTGGGTCAAACTGGTTACAAGTCCTAACTTCATGACCGAATATCAGAATACATGTACCCCGGGCTACTATAACTCGGAAGGAAAGAGAGAGGGCCATGGATTTATAGAGACGCAATATCCCGATGGAGCGGTACCGTTTTACGAAATGCTCTCAGATTGGAGGGCCAAAGGTGACCTTGACGGCTTGGTGATAGTGAAATAGGGCGAATACTACATGTTGGCGCGCTCGGACCGCGAGTGCGCCATTTCTCCATGCCGGCACGGAACCGGGCTGGCCGGGTTTACTTGTTTGACTGTCCCATCTTTGGGAGACAATCAAAGAATTTCGCAGAAAAGTTCACAAAACGGTATATCAAGAGAAACGACAGCCGCAGTAGATACGGTTTAATCGCCTAGGCTATAAGCCTCACTCACATTTTTCCAAAGAATGTCCTGTTGTGCTTGTTCTGGTAAGGGGGAGACTAATTCACCCAGGGCTTGCATGTAGTGGCTGATGTGATCGGGGTGCGGAAAATCCGAGGCCCAAAAGAACCGGTTACTTCCCACTACGTCAATGACAGCTGCGGCCATTTGTTCGTCAGGATCCGCAGAAACCCAACATTGGCGGTCGAAGTATGTCTTTGGGGATTCTTTCATGCCGGTTGTCTTTCCTAAGGGGCCGCGCCAAACGGCATCCATCCGGTCAAGAATATGGCCGGTCCAACCCGCTTGAGACTCGAGCACGACCAATTTCACTTTTGGAAAACGGTCAAAAAGACCGTAGTTAAAGAGTGAAACGAATGATTGAATCATACCTTGTGACACGAGCACGTCCATGTACCAGGTAAAGTTAAAAATCTCGCCTTGCGCCAGTGCGGAAAACTTCTTGTGGACATCCAATTCGGGAGGGTCCGCCGAAGGATGAATTCCGAGCGGTACGTTAAGTTCCTGCGCCTTCGCCCACAAGGGGTCAAAGTGCGGATCCCCTGGCGACAGTTTTTTCCATGTGAACGGGAGGAAGAATCCCCCTTTGGCGCCGGCCTTGACGGCCCGTTCGAGTTCTGCAGCGGCCTCTGCCGGGTCATCGTCCAGTGTGATTTGTGCTATCGGAACCAGTCGGCCACCGGACTCGGAACAGAAATCAACGATCCAGCGGTTGTATGCCCGACAGTGGGCCGCTGCGAGTTGTGGGTCTTTGATCTCACCCAGGAATAGGCCGAGCGTGGGATAAAGGACTGCCTTGGCTAGGCCTTCGTTGTCTAGACGAGCGATGCGCTCTTTGGGGTCCATCGATCCTGCAGGGGCACCACGCAAATAGGTCCGGTCGGGATGAGGGTCAATGTCGCTTTTGCCCATACAGCCAAGTTGTCCGGGAAATCCGGGGTAGCCGGTCCAGGACGGCTTCCCGTCAAGTTCCAGAACTTCGAGTCCGTTTTTGTCGGTGCAAATACGGAGTGCGCGATTCTTGTACTTTGTTTCCAAATATTTTTCCCAGAGATCCGGCGGTTCTAGTATGTGGCCGTCGGCGTCTATTGCCCCTTTTGTGCGTTCCGTGTTCGGATTATCCATTTTGGTTCCTTTCTCTACTGCATCCTTCTAGAGAGTGGTAGCTAAGGCAATGTTATGGGGACGCCTCTATCTCATTACATTGGGGTCGCGTAGGACGAGAATTATAGGCTAAAAGAGTGTGTATATAAAGGGCGCTACAGCCGAGCCCTCTGTCAAGACAATCAGCGCGCCAAACAGCAAGAGAACGGCGATAAAGGGAAACAACCAGAATTTCCTTCTTTCCTTCATGAAGTCCCACAATTCCTTGAGAAATTCTGTCACCGGAGTGGCTCCTTTTGCAATGTAGTGCCCGTTTGCGTTTAACTGAATGTTGGTGCGCACTTTCGTTAAAGCCAGGGCCCGCGGTATTAAGGTCAGAATACCTTGCGGCCGTGTGTCGTTGGCCGTCGCGAAAAAGCAAAACACCTTCTGTCTGTTGATCTAGCATGTTAGTGGAAGACCGTCAGGGGAACAAGGTCTGACACGGAGCTCATCTGGTAATGTGCGGATAGGAAGCTTTTTGATTCATCATTAGATTATAGGGTTTGTGTTGGATGTGCGGCTTTTGAAAGCTGCGTATTTTTGGACAGAAATACGCAATCAAAGTCGGGATCGGGGATACAGAACTCGGTGTGTGTCAGTTCTGTTGTGACTTGATCACCACGCCGAAAATGGATAGGCGATAGTGGTGTCGCGGTATGGGTTGCTTTGGTACGTTTCTGATACGGGAGTTGCACATGGAGAAGCCGAATGGAGTTATGGAGAAGCCGCTCATCGATCCGTTGAGTTGGCTCAAGCCCTCAGAAAAATCACAAGACTACTATGATAAGATCAAAGAACGCTTTGCGAGCGAGCGAGAGTTGAGGCTGAAGTATCGGCCTGAGGGTACAGCACAATATACATCCGATCTCACGGGGACCCTCGGTAAGTATGAAGAAGACCCCCACGTAGAGAAGGTTGTCGCCCGCCGCCCCATCGAGGACTTTGTCGAATGCCTATTCATCGGCGGCGGGTTTGCTGCGTTGCTTACCTCTGCGCGATTACGCAAATGCGGCGTTGAGAGCATACGTATTGTAGAGCGCGGGGCCGATGTTGGGGGCACCTGGTATTGGAACAGATACCCTGGTGTCGCTTGCGACGTACCATCTTATGACTACCTGCCACTACTAGATGAAATGGACTATGTACCGAAGGATAGGTTCGCTAAGGGGGAGGAGATCTATTCTCACTGTCAGGCGATAGCTGAGAAGTACGGCTTGTACGACTTGGCCGTGTTCCAAACTACTGTCACCTCGACTACTTGGAATGCGCGAGAACAGGTGTGGCACGTCCGGACAAACAGGGGGGATCATATACGCGCCCAGTTTGTGATTTGCGCGAATGGAACTCTGGCCAAACCTAAGTTAACGAAAATTAGAGGTATGGAATCTTTTCAGGGCCACTCGTTTCATACCTCGAGGTGGGATTACGATTATACTAAAGCGGATCTTTCGGGGTTAGCGGATAAGGTGGTGGGAGTCATAGGGACTGGAGCGACGGCGGTGCAGGCCGTGCCCGGCCTCGGCGCGGCTGCGAAAGCTTTATACGTGTTTCAACGTACCCCTTCCTCAATAGATATACGAGATGACCATCCCACTGACCCCAACTGGGCGCGTGGACTGCAGCCAGGCTGGCAGACTGAGCGAAGGGAAATGATGCGGAAAATTATGGATCCGCAGCTAACGAGTGAACAGAAGATGGTGCGCGCGCAAATACCTCGCGAGGAAATTATTCGGCGTCAGGAGAATGCCAACATTGACTATATGATGGGAATTCATGCTCGGATAGACGAGATTGTTATCGATAAGGACACCGCGGAGGCATTGAAGCCCTGGTACATGTTCATGTGTAAACGCCCGTGTTTTCACAATGATTACCTGCCAACCTTCAATCGAAACAATGTCCGGTTGATAGATACCCGCGGTGAGGGTGTCACAGAAATCAAGGAAGAAGGCGTCGTATTTGACGACGTCCTCTATGAGTTAGATCTCCTGATCTATGCAACCGGTTTTGAGGTGCAGAAGACAGGGATTTATAACGAAATAAAGGGTACGGATGGGCTGGATCTGACTGACAAGTATAAGTCGGGTATTCGGACCTTGTTTGGCCTGCACTCCCACGGATACCCGAACTTGTTTATTATGGGTGGGTACCAGTCGAGTTTTCAATTCAACCTGACGGACATTTTGAACACGGAAGGGGACCATATTGCAGCTTGCATCGATCACGTGAGAACGAACGGTTATCAGTCGATTGAGCCCAAACACGATGCCGAGGAATGGTGGGTTCAGGAGGTTATCAAGCATAGAGGCAAGACCAGTCGCAATCGCGATTGTACCCCGGGCTATTACAATTTCGAAGGAGAATCAAATCGACGTCAGGACGGGAATTACAATGGGGGATTCCATCGATATCAGGCCTTTATGGAGCAGTCTCGGCAGGATCTGAACGCGCACTATGTGTTGACAGCAAGGCATTAGGCTCGGACGGACAAGGTTAAACCAGCGGTCCAAAAGATTAGCTCGAAATTAATTGGAAAGAAATTTGTCAACCAAGGAGGAAACGATGGGACAAGACTGTCAGAAGATAGTAGAGGAATTTTGGGCGGCCTTCGGCCGGCATGATTTGGAAGGTGCCCTCGGTTATTTAACCGATGATTGTGAGCACGATGACAAGCCTGTTGGTGTAAATCGTGGCAAAAACGCTATACGAGACTTTTTTGCTCCACAAATGGAGAGTATGGTGAGTTTTCGCGCCGAGCTGGGCGAGACGTTAGTGGTGGGGAATGTTGTGATGAACGAACGGGTGGATTTCGTGGAGCTCAAGGGGGGGAAAAAGGCGGCGCTTCCGGTAATGGGCTCGTTTTATATTCAGGACGGGAAAATCGCCATTTGGCGCGACTATTATGACATGGAGAGCTTTAAGAAACAGATTAGCTAGAACAGAGGTCAACTTTCTGCAGTGCCCTGTGTCTAATCAATCGATCCATTCCTCGGAGTCCGGGGCAGTATAGATGTCGCGAACAAACCGTGTCGACCCTTGGGGAATTGTGAGGGCGGTTCCGGACCGGGGAACCTTTCTAGGAAACCGCGGCAATATTCACGATGACCATGAGAACGTGGTTAGGACCCACAAATCGCAGGGCTGGATTACCTGCAGATTGAAATTTAAGGGCATGACAAGGCGGGTAATGTCGCCGGGAAAGTGGACTGAACTTTTTTTTCTTGACGAGGCTACCGCATTTTCTGCGGGCCATCGACCGTGCGGGTACTGCAGACGGGATCGTTTTAACGAATTCAAATCCGCTTGGCTGCGCGCGAACGGAGACAGGTTAGGGCAGGGCCCCCGCAGAATAGATCGGATAGATAAGGTAGTACACCAGGAACGCATTAGTCAGGGACGAAAAGTGACCTACAAGGCACCTCTCCGCAACCTTCCTTCGGGTACGATTATTGAGGAAGGTTCGCAGGCGTATTTAGTTTGGAACAACAGTCTTTTTCGATGGGGGTTCGCCGGTTATAGCTTCGATGGAGTGGAGCCGCAGTGCACTGTTGTATCGGTTCTGACGCCGGAAACTTATGTACGGGCTTTTGTGGAGGGATTCCGACCATCGGTTCATTCGAGCTTACCCACTACAAACCAAGGCTGAGAACTAGATTTCTCTGGAATACTGACGCGGCCAAGGAGCTCCTGCACGCGCTATTCTTTAGAGCGAAGATACGCCCGGAGCTGTCTGTCGTGATGGCTACTGGATCCGGCGTGTTGTGTGCGGGCATATGGACTCCAGCGGGGCGCTGCGACACCCTCGGGTGAATCGCCGCAAACGGTTACTCGCTCGATGACTCGCTCCTCGGTGAAGTCATTGAGCACGAAGTGTTGCGTACAACGGTTATCCCACATAGCCACGGTTCCGTTAGTCCATTTGTACCTCAAAGTGAAGTGCGATTGGGCTACCCACTTTGTTAGGTACCCTAATAGGAGTTCGCTTTCTTCGTGGCTCAATTCTACGATTCGTCGAGTAAAATGTTCGTTTACAAACAGAGCTCTTTTTTTTGTTACTGGATGTATTCGGATGACAGGGTGAACAGCCATCTTCTCTGGTTTTCCGTGTGGTCTGGCATCATGCAGGGCAGTTAGACCGGAGCAAAGCTCTTGAAGTGGCATCGAAAGAGCTTCGTATGCCATGTAAGCATTTGACCACATTGTATCCCCGCCAATTTCCGGGCATTGGATCATGTTGAGAATAGCCATCACGGATGGCTGCTCCTGAAAGGTTATGTCGCTGTGCCATTCGTCGGCTACTCCCCCACCGCTTGCAGCCAAATGAAAAATCTCCGGATGCTTCTCTAGGTTGCTCAAATGCGGATGTCCTTCTATGGGCCCGAAGTGCCGACCGAACTTTATGTGCTCCTCAGGATTCATGAATTGACCAGGAAAGAACAAGACTTGATGTTCTATTAGCAACGCGTGAATCTGTTTCGCTTCCTCTGGCCCTACGTCTCGTAGCAACATTTCTGTCACTTCAGCTCCAAGCGCAGCCGAGAGCCGTTGTATCTTCATTTTTGCGTGTCCTCGTTTTCGTTCGTATGTTCAGATTTCAATCCGAACATAGCAGCAGGGACGCTCGCTCTCCAGTTCGACGGGAATTATTTCTACAATCCTGTGAGACAGTGAAGAGCTCTGTTTTTCATAAGTGGTTAGTTGAAAGTCTCTTGTATTAGAAACTTCAAGGTGAGGTTTTGCCCGCCGCCTCTCTTTGAAATGCTGTTCCTTGGTGAAGGCACAGAGTCCACTTCCTATTTCGAAACGGAATCGAACCAATGGATAGGATTGCCACGCTCGACCTGCCCGAGCATGATTGATGCGGTGGTATAGCCCAGGAGACATTGCAAGGGCCGACTCAGGGTGCGCACAGTTTCTAGTGGAATTGACAAATAGGCGTTTTCTTGTTGTCGGAGCCACGCACGGCAATAGGAAAGCGAGAATGCGCGTCTCGGACTGTGACTTTCGTTGGCGCCACCTCCATGCCACAGGCCGCCATCGAAAAGGAGTACAGAGCCTGCAGTCATTTTGATCGTCACTGACGAATGAGGCGGTTCTCTATGGTCGGGATTGTTCTGACTCTTCGGTATCAGGCGGGTCGCTCCGTTAGACTGATTGTAGGCGTCAATTGCCCACAAGGTACCGACCATCAACGGAGGCCGAGGACGCGGAAGTGGGTAAACACTATCGTCTCGGTGGAGTGTCTGAGCGGTCTCTCCTGGCAAAATGGTAATTCCGGTTACGGAACTGAGCTGGATTTGGTCTTCGAGGTAGCCTTCGATGATTGCGAGAATCCGAGCATCGGTGCAGAGTGCGTCGATACAGCGCGTCTTGTTGAGAGGATTGTAGATACGTTTCGTTTTAAGGCCTTCGAAATCCGTTCTCCCCTTAGGCGTGCTAAGGTGAATTCGGT
The DNA here is from genome assembly GCA_964460065.1 of uncultured Enterobacteriaceae bacterium. Classification (GTDB taxonomy): domain Bacteria; phylum Desulfobacterota; class Binatia; order Bin18; family Bin18; genus Bin18. Next base: position 56,967 of record CAYWPF010000147.1, on the reverse strand, counting down.
CCATTTCGGTAGCAACTTGCCGGATTTTTTCTTGCGAGAGAAGCCCCTCGACAACTGTGTAGCCAAACTCGGCCAAAGCTTCAATGTACTCCGCAGCGACCTCCCGTTCCCTGTGGTGGGAGAGTCCCTTAAGTTGTTGCTGGCCGAGGGCGACAGCGTTGAACGGGTTGCCTCCGTTGTTCGGTTTCGGTTCTTGCATGGTCCAAATCCTCCGAGGTGTGAGTTGACGACTATGTGATTTTCTATATTATTCGCGGCTATTTTGGCATGGGACCGGCGCGTCAACACCAGCAGTAGGTATGTCGAGCCTAGATACTATATCACGGCCTTAAAAAAAGGCTTTCTGCTGGAAAGTCAATGCCCCTTGTAAGTGGTGTATGGGGTGTGCCAGATCCGCGATGGAGAGACCTTACGGTTCACACTTTCTTTGCCTAATATGGAAAGGAAGGTTTTTGTTTTTGGATACCCCTATCGGATAGTGCTCGAATATGATTTGTAAGAGCTGGGCCCAGACGAACTAGTGTTAGATCGCCGGGTTTATTTTCTTGCCAGAGGAGGCAATTATCGTGATGAAGTTATTTGTTGGAAATCTCTCCTGGGATGCGACCCCGGCGGATCTTGAAACATTGTTCGGTGAGGCAGGTGCTGTTTCGTCATCGAACATTATCACAGATCGAGAAAGTGGTCGGTCTAGAGGGTTTGGTTTTGTTGAAATGGAAAATGACGACGAAGCCAGGACGGCAATTGAACGGTTTCATGAATATGAGTTCATGGGTAGGCCATTGACCGTAAATGAAGCACGCCCAAGGGAGCGCCGCGAACGTAGGTGGTAGGGGTATGCCAGGACGAGCCAAACCGACAAGTTTTCTAAAGCGGCAACGAGAGCAAAACCGCCAACAGAAGCAGAGAGAGAAGGCCGAGCGCAGACGCGAGGCCAAGGCTCGCAAAGCTGAGAACCCGCGTGCTGATGGAGACGAGGATCCGGATATTGCGGGGATTCGCCCTGGTCCTCAACCTCTCCCTGAGCAATGGGGAACCTTAGACGAGGAAGAACAGACTGAGTGACCTGGCAAGTCGCGCAGGTTCCTTAGGTTGCGAGACGGGAGGGATTTCTATTAGGCCGAGTTCAGGGCGGCAGTGGAGAGGGGCAGGAAACCGCTCCTCTCGGCCGCGTCCGGCCGGCCGAAGCGGTCTAAATTGACAGGGTGGTAGGAGACGCACGCCCGCATACGGACCTGGTTCTTGCATATGTCAATAATTGTCGATTTGGGCGATGCGTTCCCGATGGTAAGCAGGGTCTCCAAAAGCCGACTCATTCCATTTTGCTCTCTTAAACCAAAAATGGATATCGTGCTCCCAGGTAAATCCAATACCACCGTGGAGTTGCACTGCCTTGTTAGCACATTTTGTGTACACATCCGACAAGTGTGACTTGGCAATTGACGCGGCGCGCGATGCGTCCGTTGCCTTGCGGTCGAATGCATATGATGCATACCAGACCAGTGAACGGGCAGGCTCTATTTCGCTGATCATCTCCGCGGCCATATGCTTTAGCGCTTGAAATGAGCCGATTGGACGGCCGAACTGCTCTCGCGTTTTGGTGTACGCTACCGCCATTTCTAGGACCCGCTGTGCGCCACCGAGACTATCCGCTGACAAACCGACACATGCGAGGTCTTGGACTGAAGTAATGAGGCTCCACCCATCGTCTCGCTTTCCAAGAAAACCTGATACCGGCACATCAGTGAGGTCCACTTTGCAGAGACTACGTGTGATGTCGAATGTTTGTAAGGGCTCGATTTTTAGGCCAGGGTGATCGTTTTTTACCAAAACTAAACTAACATTATTTCCGTGTTGTCCGGCCGTCCTCGCGGTCACCAGGAAGAAGTCCGCCAGTGTTGCGAAGGGGACAAACATTTTACTTCCATTTAATATGAGATTCCCGTTCTTTTTTTGCAGCTGCGTTGTAATTCCTGCGGAATCTAATCTGTCTGTCGTTTCGAATAACGCAGGTACGCCTATCGAATCTCCAGCCGCAATTCGAGGAAGCCAGTGGTCCTTCTGAGAAGAATCTCCGCCTAAAATCAAAGCGTAGGCGGCTAGCACGGAAGAGAATAGATAAGGACCGGGTACAGAAGCGCGCCCCATTTCTTCAAGAAGCAATGCGCTTTCCAGCGCTCCTAAACCGAGGCCCCCAAACGTTTCTGGTATTAGCACACCCAACCATCCCAAGTCGTTCATTTGCCGGTGCAAGCTGTCCGAGAAAGGTTCGGGTTTGCTGAGAGTTTCTCTCAGGAGTTGGGGGGTACACTCTTTTTTTAGAAATTCTCTCGCGGTATACTTCAGAAGTTCTTGTTCCTCAGAGAGTCCGAAATACATAAAATTTATTTGTCCCTGTTTCGGGTCCCACATAGGGAGCCGTTTAATGTGTGTTTAGTTTGACTTTGGCATACCCAGACCGCGCTCACTTATTATGTTTTTCTGGATCTGCGACGTTCCCCCACCGATGATTAGACCGAGTGTAAACATATATTCGTAAGGCCAAAAACCGTCGTCAATGACATAGCGATTCGCGCGGGTAAATGTGCCGTAGGAGTTCAATATCTCTACGCCGAGAGCACATATATCGTGATTAAGTTCCGTGCCAACGAGTTTGTTTACCATAGATTCTACTCCGGGTTTTTTGCCCCTCGTGGCGTTTGTCAGTTGCCTCATGGAATGGTATTTCATGGCCTCCACCCGTGCCGTTAGTACCGCGATTTTTTGCCTAATCAAGGGGTCACCCGACGCGGGCTTGCCATAACGGTCATGTGTTCGTGCCAATTTGAGCAACTTTTGCATCATGAGTTGCGTGCGAGTAGTAGAGCCTAACATGTTTCGTTCGTGAAACAGTGTGGCGTTCGCTACCATCCACCCCTGGTTCATTTTACCCACGAGATTTTCTCGCGGTACAATTACATTGTCGAAGAACACTTCATTGAATCCTGCATCTCCTGTCATCTGAACCAAGGGCCGTACCGTTATTCCTGGAGTTTTCATATCTATTAAAAGGTATGAGATTCCGCGGTGCTTTGCGGCTTTAGTATCCGTCCTAACTAAACAGAACATCCAATCCGACAATTGGGCTCCGGAGGTCCATACTTTCTGCCCGTTTACGATAAATTCGTCGCCTACTACTTCGGCCCTCGTTTGTAAGGAAGCCAGATCAGATCCTGAATTGGGCTCCGAATATCCCTGACACCAGATTTCTTCCGCTGTCAGAAGTGGTGGGAGGTAGCGTCGTTTCTGCTCTTCGGATCCTACTTGCAGTAAAGTCGGACCTAACATGGTCAGGCCCGACGCCCCGATAAGGCTAGGCGCATTGGCAAGTATCAACTCTTCGTTGACGATAGTTTGGTGTACGATGTCCTCGTCCCCTTGACCCCCGTACGTTTTCGGCCACCCGACGCCTACATAGCCTGCTTCATAGAGTTTGCGTTGCCAGTTTTTGGCTTTTTTTAAGCGCACGGGATCGTCGGATTTGACTCGGAGTTTATTTGTTTCTCGGGGAGGAACATTATCCAGAAGCCATTCGCGAACGTTTTGCTGAAACAATTTGTCTTTTTTAGAGTATTCTAGATCCACAGAGCGTCTCCTTGCCATGCGTTCATAAACGGTATAATCGTTTCGCGTTTTGCCCCATGATTGCTGTTTGTGCTGACCCCGGCAGATTTGCGCAGGAAGCCGCGACCTCCCTGACGACTCCGGGGAAGGTGCAGTCGAAGTGAGGATAGTCGGATCCCCATACGACACATTGTTCCAGCCCTGATCCTACTATGCTGTTCATGTTTCCTTCATCGGGGTCCATAGAGATAAAACATTGCTCGCGAAAGTGCTCACTTGGCCTTTTCTTCAGCCAGGGTACGTAATGGCCCATTGTATCAAAATGGGAGTCCATCCTATCGAGCCAATAGGGGAGCCATCCTACGCCGGATTCGAGGAACGCCACTTTGACTTTTGGAAATTTGGAAAGAACTCCTCCGCAAACGATATCCATGCACGCGCCCTGTTGTTCCCAGGGATGGCAGACCATATGAAAGAAGAACGGGTCCTTGTAGCGCTCCTCGCCTAAAGTCGGCATTTTGGTGCCGAAGCTCCCGTGAATAGCCACGGGTACATCCAGTTCCTGGGCTTCGGCCCAAAATGGTTCGTAGGCAGGGTCGTTAAGGCGGCGCCCATTAAAAGGGTTGGGTCTGACGAACACTGCTCTCATTCCTAGTGTCTTCACTACTCGGCGCATCTCAGCAATCGCGCAATCTACGCTTTGTAACGGTAGCGGTGCGACCCCGTAGAATCGCGACGGACACTGCTTGCAGAAGTCGGCCAACCAATTATTGTACGCCCTGCAGGAAGCGGCCGCCACGTCGGCGTTCGTGATGTCTCCATAGATAAGCCAGAGAGTTGGGTAAAAGAATGCTATATCGATTCCTTCGAGATCCATGTCCCTCTGTCGTTGTACGGGATCGTAACCTCCGGGGACGATCTCGTCCCACGACATGGTCCGCGCCTTCTGCGCATCCGACATTCCGCCGGGGGTACAAGCTGCGGCGATCGCCATGTTTCTATCCTGGCGAAGTTCTCCATTGATTTTTAAACAATCGATACCTCTCTTATCTTTTGCAATTTGGATCACCTCAGTCCGATAGGCTGGGTCGGTATAATCTTCCCATATAGTTGGAGGCTCCAACAAATGGCCGTCTGCGTCAATTATATGTGTCATATCCTCTTCCTAGCCGGGTGTTAGAGTTTGTCCTCGTTCTCCTTTTCGGAGAGGCGGTGAAAATACTAATTTAACAAGCGGGGGGGTAGCACGCGCAAATGATTGCTGATCCGTTCGTACTGCTCTTTTCCGTCCCGCTCAACTAGACCCTTCAGAGAGACCACGCAACATTCTTCCTGCTCCTCCAAATCTTCCCAATCGAGCGTTCCCGCCGGTATTCCTATTTTTAAAATTACGGTGTCGACTGAAAGTATGAATTCTTCCAACGGTGCAAAAATCTTTGCGTGCGGCTCCAGTGGCGATACTACAATCTCTCTATAGGGTAGGGGTAGCCGTTCCTCCGGTACTAATTCATAATCAAGGGTAATCCGTAACTCCTCCGTAGCTGGCCGGGTAAGTGTAGCATTCGATATTTCTATGAGAGGGTTGTATACTTCGGGCTCGCTACACCCCATGAAGAACAGACACAAAGACACGAGCCATACGGCTAAAGTATTTTGGTGTCTCGAGATTCGCCAAGTCCAAAAACTTTTATTAGAATTATTTCGGCCGTTGTTCATCGGTAAATTCCTTTGTTGCAAATGATTCTTAGGAAGGACCTAGGCCAGACCCATTGGCTTCGTAGGCTGACGCCTTAGAGTCCGGCTCTTTACAAAGGACTAAGTTATTTTTACAGCCAGAGCAAATTTCTCCATCATATTGAGCATGTCACTATACGTTCGGGCGAAATTGAAGAAAGCGAGATAGAGGTATTTTGCGCCAGCTTCCTGGTAGCGCGGGATGTCATCAAGGATCGCAGCCGGCTCTTTCCCGCGAGGTGAAACGCAAAGCGTAATTTCTTGAATATCCCGACCCGCGAGAACCGCTTCCTCTCTCAATGCGTCGGCGCGCTCAAGAAACTCAGCGGGACTGCAGACAACAGCCGGCCAACCATCGCCGTATCTAACGACTCTGCGCAGGGCGGGGCCTGAGTGGCCGCCGATCCAAATTGGCGGATGTGGGGTCTGGACGGGCCGTGGTTTAAACCCAACCTCAGAAAATTTATAAATTTGTCCTTCAAACGTGGGGTTTTCCTGGGTCCACAGTTCCTTCATGACCTCAATTGTTTCATTGCTGACTAATCCCCTTTGGTGAAATGAAGCATTAAGAATGTCGAATTCCTCTTCCATCCATCCCACGCCGACACCGCAAATTAGCCGCCCCGCCGACAAAACATCAAGCGTTGCGAGAGTCTTAGCCAATACGACTGCATTACGGTGGGGGAGCACTAGGACGGCAGTCCCTAGACGGATCGTTCTGGTGCACGCGGCCGTGAAGCTTAGAACCGTGAGGGGCTCCAGCAGGGGGGCATCTGCATCAAGAGGGAAGCTCCCTGTAGGGCTGTAAGGATATCTGGATTGAATCACTCTCGGTGTAATAATGTGGTCAGCTACCCAGACGGAATCGAAACCAAGAGCTTCTGCCGCCTGGGAAGTTTCTTTGATACGGGTTAAAGGGTCTCCACCGGCAAGCGGTCCCAAGTGAGGTAGAAAAGCGCCATATTGCATTCGGGATCCTTTGACTTTCTACTGGTACCGGGACAAGACACCAGATTCCGCGGCAGTTTTCAATGCGGGAAATCGCGGCAACTGATGGCCTTGTTATAGTAATAGGATGCAGTCCATGCTACAGACCGTTACCAAGATTACTCATCGGAGAGTGATGTAAAGGAATGCTGGGATGGATGCAGGCGTTCGTTTGCTGTTGGTCAGGCACGGGGAAACAGTATGGAATCAGGAAAATCGATGGCAGGGGCAGGCTGATACCGCCCTTAGCCATGTAGGGTATCGGCAGGCCCGCCAGCTTGGGAGACAACTCGGGAACGCGAACCGTCAAATAGAGGCCATATACACAAGCGACCTTTGTCGTGCCAGAGAGACGGCGGCCATTTTAGGCAAAACGTTAGATGTAACGCCGATAGAGACTATGGCCTGGAGAGAAATGGACATCGGGAGCTGGAGTGGCCTCACGACGGCGGAGGTGGCTGAACGTCATCAGGACGAGTGGGAGCGTGTGCGGAACGGGGAGGACTTGCCTCGTGGCGGAGGGGAGACCTTTCGGCAATTTCAGCAGCGAATATTATGCTCGGCGGCCCAATTTGTGAGAGACCATGAGGGCGGACAGATAATTGTGGTGACACATGGAGGGGCTGTGCGCGCGCTCTTGTTGCACTGCCAAGGGTTGGCAGCACAGAATTTTGGCAAGATAGAAAAAATAGCAAATACGGGTGTGAGTGAGGTTTCCTTGTTTGCTAGTGGACACGCGACAATTCATAGTGTCAACGATGTTACTCACTTGGACGGAGGAGCGTTGTCGGGTGAGGTCGTTGATGCGTGACCCTCTATAAATTGGTTGGCCTCGTTGCGCTTTTCTTCTGTAAGGTGTTAGTCCTTTGCAGCTCTTATCGTCCGCATGGTTGAAGCTAGTGTTGAGTCTGGCGGTACTAGCCGGCCTTTTTTACACCGCAGATATAGAACGATTCGTTCTCCAGTTGCGGTCGGCTCGGTTGGATTACCTATTATTAGCTTTTGTCGGATATTTGGTTGGACAATTTGTGAGTGCCTGTAAGTGGCGTTTGATTGCCGTACCATTCGGTTTCTCAGACTCTCTGAGGACCTTTGTGTCCTACTACTTTGCAGGCATGTACCTAAATCTAGTTGGCCCGAGTATTATTGTCGGGGACGTTGGACGTGGTTATCTGTTGGCCACAGGTAAGACGCGTCTGTTTGCCTCGCTGCAAACTGTGGTGATCGACCGGGTTGTCGGCCTGGTAATGCTCGTTTGGGTGAACGCGGCGGGATTCCTTGCATTTGGTTCCAGTGTTTTCCCTCGTGCTCTGTACTATGGCACGGTCTTTGGTGCAGTTGCGAGCTGTTTGTTTTGGTGGTTTTTACCTTGCTTGGTTAGGAATGTTTTTTTTCCAAAGGGCTCCTTGCGCCGTTTCGCCGAACGAATAATTGCTCTTTTTGAAAAAAATCCGGGGTTGTTATGCCGGGTGTGTGTTGTTTCAGTGCTTTTTCACATTTTTCAGATCTTTTTGCAGTGGGTGGTTGCGCGTTCGTTAGGTTTAGAGATTCCGCTTTGGTTCTTGGTACTCTTCATACCAGTGGTGCAAATTGTAAGCATGTTCCCCGTTAGTTTTGCAGGGTTAGGAGTACGTGAAGCCGCATACGTCGTAGGCCTGTCCTTGTTGGGGCTAGGCCGTGACGAAGCCTTTGCCTATGGACTGGTATGGAGTGGCCTTGTCATAGGAGCTAACCTTCTTGGCGGGGTTGCGTGGGGTTTTTTGCCGAAGTCTGGGCTGTTTTCTCCAGATTCAAAAAAACGTCTTTAGGCTTTGAATTGCTTGCTCTCTCTCGGCTCCGACAGAAATCATACCAATGGGTACGCCCACTATTTCCTCGATGCGTTCCACATACCTGCGGGCCTGTGTTGGGAGGGCATGCAAAGTTCGAGCATGATTAACTGGCTCTTCCCAGCCGGAAAGCTCTTCGTAGATGGGGCTGGCGTTCGCCAGGATGTGTGCGCTTGCCGGAAGTTCTTGGTATTCCTTCCCGTCGCATTCGTAACCAGTGCAAATCTTAATCTTCGGGAGACCACTAAGCACATCTATCTTTGTTAGAGCCAGGGAGTTCAGACCATTTAGCCTTGCGGCTGTTCTCACTACGACGGCATCAAACCACCCACATCTTCTAGGGCGCCCAGTCACGGTTCCGAATTCTTTCCCCGCGCTCCGTAGTTTATCGCCCTGTGGGCCTTTGTCTTCCGTCGGAAATGGGCCGCCGCCTACTCGAGTCGTGTAAGCCTTTGAAATGCCCAGTACGCTATCGATTTCTTGAGGAGCGACCCCTGCCCCGGTACAAACCGCACCCGCAATCGTGTTTGACGACGTCACGTAAGGATAGGTCCCATGGTCGATATCGAGCATCGTTCCTTGAGCACCTTCAAATAGAATTTTTTTGTCATTTCTGATTGCATCATGGATGTATCTCGATGTGTTGGTCATGTACGGCGCGATTTGGTCGCGAATTTGCTCAAGGTCATTCAGTACAGTCTCGTAGTTTAGAGGAGCCTCTTGTAAAACGTGGCGGAGATAGACGTTTCTTTCCTCGACATTCTGTTTCAATTTGGTCGGGAACATCGATTCGTCAATTAAATCAACGAGGCGGATTCCGACGCGTGCCATCTTGTCTTCGTACGTTGGCCCAATGCCCCTGCCGGTCGTCCCTATTTTTGCGTCGCCCTTAAGCTGCTCGCGTGCGATATCTATTGCCTGATGGTAAGGCGTTATGACGTGTGCGCTTTCGCTGATTTTGAGCGAGCCGGCCTCTGTTAAATGACCTGCCTTTTTTAGGTCGGCAATCTCTTCCACCAGAACATGGGGGTTAATTACGACACCGTTTCCAATAACGCAGACGGTTCCGCCGTGTAGTGCACCGGAAGGGATCAATCGTACGATGGTCTTTTTGCCTTCTACTACTAGAGTGTGGCCTGCGTTATTTCCTCCCTGGAAGCGGACGACTACATCGGCTTGCGCCGACAGAAGGTCTACTACTTTCCCTTTTCCTTCATCACCCCACTGAACCCCTACGACTACGAGTGTACTCATGACGGTTGAATTCCTTCTGGTATAAGTTCACAACCGGATCAACTGGGCTGCGATGATGGGGTCCAGTTTGCGGAGCTCGTCAAGTACTTTTGGCGAAACATGATCGTCGACGTGAATCAAAGAAATCGCCTCCCCGCCTATGTTTTCGCGTCCGAGTTCCAGACCAGCAATATTGATCTCTAATTTTCCGAGAAGCGTGCCGACGAGCCCGACGACACCGGGCACGTCCGTATTGTGTAGCATAAGGACTGTGCCTTCCGGCACGGCTTCGAGATGAAAATCGTTGACGCGTACTAGACGCACAGCCTTATTACTAAATACCGCCCCCGTTGCCATGTTTTCACTCTTGTCGCTAGTTAGGGTTACACTGACCGAGTTGAGGAAATCACTTGGGGCGTTACTTCTTGCTTCGACAACATGAATCCCGCGTTCTTTGGCGATAAGTGGGGCATTAATGTAATTGACCGACTGTTCCAGAATGTGGCCTAGGACGCCCCGAAGAACAGAAGCGCTCGCGGGAGCCAAGTCGAAATCGGCTACCTCCCCACTGTACTCTATCTGTATCTGGCGCGGGGCGCCGTCCGTGATCTGAGCAAGAAAACTTCCTAATCTCTCCCCCAAGACGAGGTAGGGCCGCAAAATAGTCAATTGCTCCTGGCTTACAGCCGGAAAATTGACTGCATTCTGGATCACTCCGCTCTCTAAGAAATGCGACACTTGGTCAGCAATCGCAACCGCAACGTTTACCTGCGCTTCATCGGTCGCCGCTCCCAGATGGGGCGTGCATATCACCCTGCCATGCTGGAGCAACGGGTGGTCCATGGCGGGGGGCTCTTCTACAAAAACATCCAAAGCTGCTCCGCTCACCTTACCGCTTTCTAGGGCCGCTAAGAGGGCCGATTCTTCGACAATGCCGCCCCTCGCACAGTTGACGATGCGGACGCCCTTTTTCATCTGGCCAAATGCCGTTGCCCCGATTAGAGAGCGAGTCTCCTTTGTTAGGGGGGTGTGTACGGAAACAAAATCCGCCTGCGTGTATAATTCGTTCAGTGAGACGAGTTCCACATTTGTTTTCGCAGCGGCTTCCGCGGTAACAAAAGGATCGTGGGCGATCACCCGCATACGCAGACCTAACGCCCTCTGTGCCACTATCGCGCCGATATTACCGAGGCCGACTAGTCCGAGTGTCTTGTTACAGACTTCCGTCCCGGTGAATTGTGAACGTTTCCATTCACCAGCTTTAAGAGAAGCCGTCGCCTGCGGGATGTTACGAGCTAGTGCAAGGAGCATGGATAAGGTGTGCTCGGCCGTGGTGACGTTATTCCCTCCTGGCGTGTTCATGACTACGATGCCAGATTTAGTGGCGGCATCTACGTCTACATTATCGATACCGATCCCTGCCCGACCAATTACTCTCAGGTTTCGGGCGGCAGATATGACTGATCGTTTGACCTTCGTACCACTGCGGATTATCAAACCATCGTACGAAGGGATCTGTTTTACGAGTTCTTCTTCAGCGAGACCGTCATGTACCTCGAATTCTATAGTGGTATGGCTTTTGAGGCGTTCTATACCCTCGGGAGCTAAGGGGTCAGTTATGAGGACTCGGTGTGGCATTGTTTTATGACTCTGAACGCGAGCATTATCCGACCGCTGGCCAAGTCGGTAGTAGGTAATTCTCCGCGGCGGTTACTCCGGTCCCCAAACGAATATCACAACCAAACCGAGCCAAAGCCATTTCTAGACATGAAACGGCTGTGATTATGTCAAACGGCCCAACGTACCCGATGTGGGATATTCGGACAATTTTGCCTTTCAAATGGTCTTGCCCTCCCGCAATGTCGACTCCCATCCCGTCGCGCATGTATGAAAGCAACGCGGTACCGTCTAGACGCGGTGGGAGCAGGACACCGGTAGCGGCCGGGCTGGGATGTGTGGATGCTAATAAGGAGAGGTCGAGGGCCTCTATGGCCCCCCGTGTAGCATTCATAAGGTCTTGGTGCCGCTTCCAGATTTTTTCCAGGCCGTCCGCGTGCATTTGTTCAAGAACCTTATGGAGCCCCAGTATAAGGGCTATAGCTGGCGTAAATGCAGTGGATTTTTTCGTTTGCTCTTTTCTCTCTTTTACTAGATCAAAATAAAAGCGGGGCAAACGGGCGACTTTTGTGCTGTCCCACGCCCTAGGGCTCAAAGCCAAAAATGCTAAGCCCGGCGGTAGCATTAAGGCCTTCTGAGAACCAGTTATTAGAATGTCTATCCCCCATTTCTCCATGGGGATGTTTGTAGCCCCTACGGCCGTTATACCATCGACTACCAGCATGGTGTCGGAGTTGCGTGTGAGTGCAGCTATATCTTCCACGGGATGCAGGACGGTAGTTGAAGTCTCACTTGCCTGCATAAAAACCGCCTTGGTAGAAGGCGAGTCCTCTAATGCTCCCGCGACTGCGTCAGCCGTCACGGCCTCCCCCCATTTCACTTTTACTTCCCTCGTAACAAGTCCTAAGGATGTACATATTTTTAGCCAGCGTTCTCCGAACTTTCCGGCATTTACAACTATCACGCAATCGCCAGGAGAGCAGATATTTACAACAGCGGCCTCCATAGCGCCGGTACCAGAAGAGGAGAGCACGAGCACATCCCCGCTCGTTTGGAACAGCCACCTAAGCAGTTCTTGAGTTTCGCCAAATATTTGACTGAATTCCGGAGTCCTATGATGGATTAGAGGCTCCGCCATGCGCAACAGAACGTCTTGGGGCACTTGGGTCGGACCGGGCGTAAGCAAATATCGTTTTAGCATTTTCTTGTGTGTTCCAACTATAATAGTGAACCCAGACTTACCCCCTTGTCTGGTCTCACAATTTTACTATCTCCCTTCATTGGTAAGACTCGGTTTATCGAAGCCTCCGGCAGGAGTCAATGTGCCTCGACAACTCGCCTGAAGTATCTAAACGCTTTAAAAGGCTTCAGTTTTCGCTTGACACCGGAAAATGCTCATAATATAGTTGTGGGATAAAGTGGGACAAAGTGGGAGATTGGGGAGAGCTGTGTTTCGAGGCAGTTTCGAATATACAATAGACGAGAAGGGAAGGGTCAGTATCCCGGCAAAATTCCGTGATATTTTGGCCGAAGCCAGCGATTCGCGTTTAATAGTGACCAAGTTTATCCTCTCTTCTTTTCGCTGTCTTGACGTGTACCCGTATGCAGAATGGGAGAATTTCGAACGGGCGGTGAGCCAGCGGCCCAGGTTCGATGCGAATTTGCTAAAAATAGAAACGTTTTATATTTCGAATGCGCAAGAATGTTCCGTGGATAGGCAAGGCCGTATTTTAGTTCCGGCTGTTCTACGCGATTATGCCGCTTTGGAGAAGGATGTAATCTTCACGGCCGCCCTGGAAAAATTCAGGATTTGGAACAAGTCAATTTGGGCGGATTTTAATGAGGAGTCCGAAAACGACCTTGTGCGTGATCCTCGGCTATTCAACAATTTTAATAATGTTATTCCGGAACCATAGGTTCTTCGGATGGACCTGAAATGATCGTAGGGTATTAGTATGAGCCGCAGCGCGAGGTCTAGCCAGTTGCCGGCAAGGGAGGCGGAGGCTGTCCATGTCCCCGTTATGCTGGACGAGATTATATCGTCTCTCAAACCGAGCATAGGCGGCGACATCCTCGACGGAACCCTGGGGGGAGGTGGGCATGCGCATGCCGTTCTTGAGGAGAGTAATGGTAAGGGGCGTTTAATGGGGCTGGATCGTGACGCACACGCATTGGCTTTGTCTCGCGCTCGTCTAAGTTTGTTTTTGTCGCGCACCGTACTCGTTCATTCTAATTTCAGCCGGAGCAAGAGTGCCCTTCAGGAAGCTGGGTGGGAGGGCGTAGACGGCGTTTTATTAGATTTGGGTTTCTCGTCCCTGCAGATCGAGGATGCGGGACGTGGCTTTAGTTTTAACCGTTCGGGCCCGTTAGACATGCGGATGAACAGGGATGATCCTCGGACGGCTATGGATATTCTGAATGGCGCGGCTGAGACGGAACTGGTGGACATTCTGCGAAATTTTGGTGAGGAGCGGGCCGCAAAACAAATAGTCCGTTCGATAATACGGGCCAGAGCGCACACCCCAATCAGTAACACTAATGAACTGAAAAGAATCGTCGAAACGTCCATTGGCATCGATTATCGGAACCGGAAACGTAAACGGTCGAACATTCATCCCGCGACGCGAACTTTTCAGGCTTTTCGAATTGCAGTCAATAAAGAGTTGGAACATTTAGAAAACTTTCTTCTGACGGGTTACGAGCTTTTGCGTCCTGGCGGTCGGATGGTGATCCTTTCGTACCACTCGCTTGAGGATCGATTAGTGAAGGCAGCGTTTCGTCGTTGGGCGGCGGATTGTGTGTGTCCCCCCGGATTCCAAGTATGCGGGTGCGGTTGGGAACGAAAAGTCAGGATAGTGACGGCGAAACCTGTAAAACCGAGCGAAAGCGAAATAGCCCGTAATTTCCGTGCGCGAAGTGCTCGCTTGCGAGTAGTTGAACGTCTCGGAGGTGAGATATGACGGGACACGTGTCCCATTGGGGACGGTACGGTATAGCCGCTATTTTTGGGTTGGCTCTTCTGTTTGCCCATGTTTGGATCCGTCACCGCGTAGTTTCTGTCGGCTACGCATTGTCTGATACGCGCCAGCTCGTACGTACTTTGCAGGAGGAACGTTATGCTTTGGTGGTGGAGTGGGAGTCGGTTACGGCGCCCTCCCAACTTTCTCGGCTCGCGCATAGACGTTTGGGGTTGACCATGCCACGCCCCGACCAAATCGTAATTTTACGTTAGGGTAAGGGAATGTCTGGAAGGATTCTTATTGTAGCGGTCATACTTTTTGTTGGATTACTGGCTATAATCGGCCGAGTTGTACAATTGACCGTCGTGGAAGGTGAAGCGCTTGCTGCACTGGCGGCAGGGCAACATCGTAAACGAGTCATCGTAACGCCGCCGAGAGGGACGATCGTTGATCGAAACTCTCGGCGTTTAGCTTTCAGTCTTGGAGCGGAGTCTCTTTTCGTGCACCCTTCCAAAGTCTCTACAAGCGCGAGTGGCATGACCGGGGTTCTAGCGGACTCTTTAGACTTACCCTCGGATAAAATCAACGCGGCAATAAACTCGAGTGCGCCGTTTGTTTGGTTAAAAAGAGGGGTTTCCCGTGAGACGGCTGAGCACATCATAGGACTGCAGTTCCCGGGAATAGGGAGCAGGCCTTCGCAACGCCGTGTGTACCCTCATGGAAACCTAGCTGCCTCGGTTTTGGGATTTGTAGATATTGATGCTAAGGGGATTGGTGGGCTTGAAGTGTCCTATGATCGGTATCTCCGGGGCAAAGCGAGAGGGGCGCTCGGTGAACGAGACGCCAGGGGGCGTATGATCCTCGCTGACGGAGGGCCGATTGCTCCTGACATTTTTAAAGTCAAACTATCGCTCGATGCAAAGATCCAGTACATCGCGGAACGTGAACTGCGACGGGCGGTGATCGATACGGGAGCCAGAGCCGGCTCGGTGACAATAATTGACCCCAAAACGTTTGGTATTCTAGCGCTCGCGCAGATGCCCGGTTTCGATCCCCATTTCCCGGGTAAATATCCCACCGGAGCCCGCAGAAACAGAGTAGTCAGTGACTGTTACGAACCGGGGTCCACGGTGAAGGCCTTATTAGTGGCTGCCGCGTTAGATACTGGGGAATTCGGAGAAGCGGATCCTATATTCTGCGAACATGGTGCGTACCGTATTGGGAGACATACTATACATGATGTACACCCTCACGGAGATCTTACGGTGCACGGCATTTTGACAAGATCCAGCAACATTGGGGCTGTTAAGATTGGAGAACAGTTAGGAACAACCGTGTACCATAAATATCTTCAGACATTCGGGTTTGGCGGAAAGACAGGGGTAGATCTTCCAGGGGAAATCGCCGGAATACTTCCTTCCTCTCAAAAATGGTCAACGATACGGTTGGCTACCGCAAGCTTCGGACAGGGGATCGCGGTGACACCACTTCAATTGATTAGCGCTTATGGAGCGTTAGCTAATGGGGGTACTTTAATGAGACCACATTTGGTCACAGAAGTTTCAAGTGGATCCGGAAAGGTTATATTTAAACAGGAGCCAACTGTGGTACGTCAGGTCATCGAGCCCGCGACGGCCGCCCGAGTTCGTAACATGCTTGCCGCGGTAGTAGATGCGGGAGGAACCGGATGGCGAGCACAAGTGGCGGGGTTCCGCGTCGCCGGCAAAACCGGCACGTCGCAGAAAGTTGATCCCCGAGGCGGATATTCCGCGAAAGGTCGGATAGCCTCGTTTGTTGGGATGGTTCCGGCCGAGCGTCCACGGATAGTAGTACTAGTTGTTATCGATGAGCCGAAGACCTCAGTCTATGGTGGAACTGTAGCAGCGCCAGTTTTCCGAGCGGTTGCGCGTGACTCACTCATCCATTTGGGCGTACCGAGTGACCTGAACGTAGGTTCTGACTTGGAGTTGGTGCGAAATGCCGCGCCCGGCCGGATTTCGGTGCAGACTGGAAAAGTGGCATCTCTGCGGGACACAAGCATGGGTGAAGGTGTGAAGGCGAATAAGCTGGCAGAAGATGATTTTCTAGGGCTGCGCTTGCGAGCAGCGATGCGTAAAGCATATACGAAGGGATTGGAAATTACTTTCAGCGGTAGCGGTTACGTTACAAGCCAGATTGCGCGAACGGATTCGGATTCTGGCGAACGAGTGTACGAACTCATTCTTGAAAACGGCTTGTGATTGAGACTCTATAATGCGGCTCAGGAAGCTCCTTGTCCCAGGATATGCCGGTGAGCACCAGGTTCCAACGTGGATAACCGGTGATACAGACCTTGAAGTTGAATCGCTTGCTTATGATTCTAGATCGGTAGAGCGTGGTGCAGTGTTTTTTGCTCTGCAAGGAAGGAACACGACTGGATCGCATTTCGTAGAGGAAGCCCTGGACCGTGGCGCAAGTGCGGTCGTGGGTTCGCTTGACTTGCAAGTGCCGGAAGGAGTTACTGTCGTCAGATGCAGATTAGTACGGCGACTGATGGCCGCTATGGCCTGTCGCTTTTACGGCCACCCCAGCGGCGAGGTGATTTTGATCGGTGTAACGGGGACGAGCGGCAAAACCACCACAACCTACCTGTTCGAATCTATAGGGAAATCTCTCGGGTGGGCCGTAGGTGTAATTGGAACTGTGAGCTATCGCTTTGCCGGTCAGGTGTACGAGGCACCTTTTACTACACCTGAAGCAGTTGAGTTGCAGGCACTTCTACGGTCGATGGTGCTAGCGGGTGTCACTCACGTAGTAATGGAGGTTTCTTCTCACGCGTTGGCGCAGGAACGTGTCTGGGGATGTCTCTGGGACGGCGGCGTATTTACCAATCTGGGAAGAGATCATCTAGACTATCACAAAAATATAGACGAATACTTCGCGGCGAAAGCTAGATTATTCGAGGAGGGGCTGAGCCTATCAACAAAAAAGAGGCGTTTCGCTGCCGTAAACACCGACGATGCTTGGGGATTGAGGTTGCTCAAAAAGCGGCTAAATTGCTCAACTATAACTTATAGTCTTTTGACCGACGCTGATGTTACTGCTTATGGCACGCGTTACGCACCTTCGGGAATTTCCACTAAAATTAGAGCGGGAAAAGAAAAGATAGACGTTGTTTCTCCCCTTATTGGCGAGCCACATTTGTACAATATAGTAGCGGCGGCGGCGGCGGTTAAAGGCTTGGGGATCACGTTGCGTCAGATTGCCGATGGGATAGCGCAATGCGATCGAATCCCAGGCCGGCTTGAAGAAATTGATGTTGGACGACCCTTCCGTGTATTTGTCGATTACGCGCATAAGCCAGATGCAATGGAACGAACTCTGATGTCTTTCCGGGAGGTGGCAAAAAAAAGACTCATTACTGTGTTCGGGTGCGGAGGTGATCGAGACCGCGGAAAGCGGCCACTTATGGGGATAATAGCTGGGCGTCTCAGTGACGTCGTTGTTCTCACGTCTGACAATCCTCGCGGCGAAGACCCGGAGAATATAATTATGGAGATCGAAACAGGGGTAGTTCAATCTGGAATGACGTTAGTGTCCTCGGGCAATCCGCCAATAAAAGATTTTGTGGAGGGAGTTTATTTTGTGGTTCCAGACCGTTTATCAGCTATACGTTGCTCGTTGGATGAGGCTCAACCGGGCGACGTAGTTGTGATTGCAGGAAAAGGTCACGAAGATTACCAGATTGTCGGTACGAAACGTATTCACTTTGATGATGCCGAAGAAGTTAGGAACTATATGCACCCGGTGGAATGACGAGGGCAGACGAGACTGTTAGCCCTGCTGTTGAACAACGATCCTAGAGGAAAGGTACACGTAATGCTGTACGCATTTTTATACGGTCTGCACACGACCTATTCCGTTTTTAACGTATTCCGATACATTACTTTTCGGACACTTCTAGCCGGTCTATTGGCCCTAACTGTCTCTTTTTTTTTGGGTCCGTGGCTAATCGCGAGATTGACCGCTCTTAAAGCGGGTCAGCCAATCCGGTCGGACGGTCCGGCCGCACACCTGAGCAAAGCGGGAACGCCGACGATGGGAGGAGCACTGATTCTTTTCTCGGTGACTTTAGCGACCGTTTTGTTAGCGGATCTGAGGAATCCGTATATTTGGTTGGTGCTTGCAGTCACTATTGCTTTTGGTCTCATAGGGTTTACGGATGATTTCAAGAAGTTAACACGTGGCGATTCTGTGGGCATGTCAGGTAAGTCCAAACTTACTTGCCAATGCGTGGTAGCAATGGCGGCGGCTTGGTGGCTCTTTAGTCAGCAGGGTTTCGATACCGTACTGACGGTCCCTTTTTTTAAAGAGGTACGCCCCGAACTCGGGTGGTGGTATTTGCCCTTTGCCACTTTAGTAATTGTCGGGGCTTCTAATGCCGTGAATTTGACGGATGGATTGGATGGTCTGGCTATAGGGCCTGTGATGATCGCGTGTGTTACATACGCTATATTTACGTATGTAAGTGGGCATAGCCGGATAGCCGAATACCTGCAGGTACCCTATGTAGCCGGCGCTGGTGAGGTAGCGGTGTTCTGTGGGGCGTTGGGCGCCGCCGGCCTTGGATTTCTTTGGTTTAACGCCCATCCTGCGCAGATGTTCATGGGTGACGTCGGCTCACTTTCCATGGGAGCCGCGTTGGGCATAGTAGCTTTAATTAGTAAACAGGAAATTGTGTTGGCTATTGTTGGAGGGGTCTTTGTCATTGAGGCGGTCTCCGTTATCTTTCAGGTTGGTTCTTACAAGCTACGGCGCAAGCGTATATTTAGAATGGCTCCTTTGCATCACCATTTTGAGTTGCTTGGATGGGCTGAGACTCAAATTGTTATACGCTTCTGGATTATCTCGATTATATGCGCGTTAGCGGCCTTAAGCACGCTCAAGCTACGTTAACAACAGCGTTATGGATCTCTTTGCAGGGAATGTGCTGGTTCTGGGTCTTGGCCTCACGGGTCAAAGTGTGGCTAAGTTTATTGCATCGCGCGGCGGGAGTGTTCGTGTTGTCGACAGTTCCGAAGACGTCGGTCGTTTGGAAGAATTTCAATCCTCCCACGACTCCATCGAACTTTGTCATGTGGATAATCCTGATGTCCTTTTAGATAAAATAGAGATTGTAGTACCAAGCCCGGGAGTTCCTGCTAGCCATCCAGTGTTGCTGCAGGCGGTAGAACGAGGGCTGCAGGTTGTTAGTGAAATCGAGTGCGCATACTGGAGTATAGGGTGCCCCATCGTGGCGGTTACGGGAACCAATGGGAAGAGTACGACTACGAAACTCATAGGAGATATGTTTGAACGGGCGGGCTACGAGATTTTTATTGGAGGCAATTACGGTACACCGCTTATTGAAGCTGCTGACAAGGACTACGATGTAGTGATCGCTGAAATATCAAGTTTTCAGCTCGAGTGGGTTGAACACTTTAGACCACGGATAGGCATCTTCCTTAACCTAAGTGAAGACCACTTAGACAGACACGGAGACATGTACCGCTATGGCGCTACGAAGAGACGGTTGTTTCTTAAACAAGGCCAGAGTGACTGGATAATCTTTAATAGGGAAGACCCCGTTGTCTGTGAACTGGTAACGGAGCTGAAAGGCGTGAAGTGTTCCTTTGGGTGGGACGAACTGTCCGCGTCGTTTGACAGTGCCTCCTGGGCCAATGCGGGACAACTTCACATGCTCCACCGTGGCCGAACCCAGTGTTACCCGGTTGCAAGTGTTTCGCTTCGTGGGCGACACAACACAGAGAACATCATGGCTGCAGTGTGTGCGGCTACCGTATGGGGTATTCACGCGAGTATAATTAAAGAGGCGCTGCAGGAGTTCGTCGGTTTGCCACACCGTTTGGAAACTGTCAGAAAAAGGTCGGGCGTAACGTACGTTAATGATTCGAAGGCAACCAACGTGGACGCGGTAATCAATTCTCTCCGAAGCTTCACTGGGCCTGTCATACTCCTTGCAGGGGGTGCAGAGAAAGGAGGGCAGTATGACAGGCTACTGGACTCGACCCGGGACAAAGTTAAAAAGTTGATACTGTTCGGAGAGGCACGGAATTCTTTAAACGCCAGTCTGGGTAGCACAGCCGAAACTATTCTGGCGGTAGGCCTTGAGGAGGCATTGCGTGCGGCTGTTTGTGAGGCGCAGGCGGGGGATACTGTTTTGTTAGCTCCGGCCTGTGCCAGTTTTGACGAATTCACTGGCTTTGCAGAGCGCGGGAATGCGTTCCGTCGTTACGTGGAAGCGCTATGAATGATTGGGCAAAAGTATTTGGAGAAAAATTCAAGGATAGCAGTGCTGGCTCGCTGACCCGATCCGGTCCGGTCGACTCTTGGTTGGTAGGTATTGTGTTGTTACTTGTCCTGAGCGGTGAGATATTGGTTTTCAACACAACTTATTTCTACTCGTTTGACCGCTATGATGATCCGTATGTCTTTGTGTGGAAACACAACATTGCCCTGGCTCTGGGCATTATCGGATCGTTTATCGTGGGCACTTTGCCGTCAGCAGTGTATCGGAGGTTAGCGTATCCGATACTCTCGGTGGCCGTGGGTAGCCTATTACTTGTACTGTTGTATGACGTCGGACCTGGCCGAGTTCAGCGATGGATATCCTTCGGGAGTTTTAATTTCCAACCGTCGGAGTTGGCGAAGGGTGCTGTAGTTTTATATGGTGCTTCTGCCTTAACAAAAAAGGCGGGGCGGATCGATAGTTTCGCCGATGGCTTGCTGCCACCCTTATTAGTAGTAGGGAGCGTCGCGGTCCTCATTGGACTTGAGCCGGATATGGGCGGGGCCGTGTTTGTTTGTCTGTTATTTGCGGCGTTGATCTTTGCCGCAGGCGCCCGCTTTCGTCATCTCGCCTTGCTATCTGGGCTTGGTCTCTCCTGTCTGGCCCTGGGTATATTTAGCGCCGGGTACCGAGCCGAACGGTTCTTTGCTTTTCTTAATCAATCTTCCGACCTTCGGGGAGCGGGGTACCAATTGCATCAGTCGTTGCTCGCTTTCGGAGCAGGAGGCGTGAACGGGGTAGGCCTTGGTGAAAGTAGGCAGAAAATGTTCTACTTGCCGGAAGCGCACACCGATTTTGTCTTCGCCGTAGTTGGAGAGGAAACTGGATTGTGGGGAACGACCGCAATTGTTTGTCTCTTCGGTTTGCTAGGATTGAGAGGGGTTTCTATCGCGGTGCGTCATCCGACTTTATTTGGTCGTTTGTTAGCATTTGGAGTGACCTTTCTCATCGTGGGCCAAGCTGGCCTCAATATGGCGGTCGCTGTAGGATTACTACCTACGACCGGACTCCCTATGCCCTTTGTTAGTTATGGTGGCTCAGCCATGGTGATGTTCCTGATCTACATCGGTCTGTTGCTGGGCCTTTCCCGAGAGGTACATCGAAGGAACATGGTGGATGCGTAGGCCGGTAAGAATCCTGTTGGCAGCCGGCGGAACGGGTGGTCATTTGTTTCCCGGCGTGGCAGTTGCCGAATACATGCAGCGCAACTTAGGGGCTTCCGTTCTTTTCCTTGGTACTAAGGGCGGTATGGAAAAAAATATTGTCCCTCGGTTGGGATTTTCACTTCGGTTAGTCCCGGCCGAACAGTTTCGCGGCAGGACCCGATGGGGAAAAATTCGTTCCATAGGAGTGACCTGCTATGGGATCGTAGCGGCCTTCCGGGCCATCCGTGATTTTCGTCCTGACGTAATATTTAGCATCGGTGGGTATGCATCGGGACCGACAGTTGTGGCTGGATGGCTTCATGGAATACCGTGCGTTCTACTTGAACCGAATGCAATTGCTGGCTTAGCGAATCGCATGTTGTCCATATTCGCCCGCCGCGTGTGTACAGGTTTCGAGGAAGCTGCGCGTTTTTTTTCGGATAGGAAGGTCGTGTACACGGGGAATCCTGTTCGTGGGTCGCTACAAACGCAGCTCAACGAAGTTTCGGATCCTCCTCTGTTTACACTGCTCGTGTTTGGCGGAAGCGCCGGAGCCAGTCGCATCAACTCAGTGACCCCCGCAGCCGTGGGGGAGTTCAATGATGCGCTACGTGGTCGTGCGCGAACGAACAAGCCGCAGATAAGAGTTATACACCAAACCGGTGAGCGCGATTATGAGGCGGTAAAGGCGGATTATGAATCAAGTCGAATATCTGCTCGTGTTGTTCCGTTCATCAATTCTATGGGTCAGGCTTACGCGGAGGCCGACCTGGTAATTTGTCGAGCTGGAGCTATTACGCTGGCAGAACTCGCGCTTTTGAAAAAGCCTGCTATCCTAGTCCCCTACCCGTATGCTGCTGACAATCATCAGCAGGCTAACGCAGAAATGATGGTCCGTGCAGGAGCGGCGATCATGGTTTTAGATGAACACCTGACCTCCGAGCGGCTCTCGCATGTTTTGCGTGAGATCCTACTTGAGAGGCGTGTAATAGATAAAATGGCCAGAGCGGCAGGCAAACTCGCCAGGCCGGACGCGACGGTCGCTGTGGTTGATACTTGCTTGGCGCAATTCAGTGAGCGGTCGTCGGTCGAACAGGAGAATTGATGCCAGGGAAATCGAACCGGCCTACCGAAAATTTGCACGCGGAATCCGATCGGGAAGAAGAAAGATTAATTCAGTCATCGGTTTCTTCCCGCTCACGGTCAGCTGCGCAAATTGGCTTCGCTACTACACCGGCCGCCGAAATTCCGGTCTTGTTTGACAACGATCGCGGCATCCATTTTGTTGGTATCGGGGGCGTGGGCATGAGTGGTATAGCCGAGGTCCTTTTGAATCTGGGCTACCAGATTTCAGGCTCTGACTTATGCGAAAGCGAAACGACGCGGCGGTTGGTCCGAATTGGGGCTCAAGTAATGTATGGACACCGACCCGAGAACATAAACCCCTCGACCGATGTAGTGGTAATATCGTCCGCCGTTAAGTACGCCAATCCAGAGGTCCTACGGGCCCGACAATTGCAGATACCTGTGATACCGCGTGCTGAAATGCTCGCCGAGCTGATGCGACTAAAATACGGACTCGCGGTTGCAGGAACGCACGGTAAAACCACGACAACCTCGCTGATAGCTGCTGTTCTAGCGAACGCGAAACTGGACCCGACAGTAGTGATTGGAGGTCGTCTTAATGTACTCGGATATAACGCGCGACTGGGGCAAGGCCGTTTTCTTGTTGCGGAAGCGGACGAAAGCGATGGAACGTTCCTGCTTCTCAGCCCGACTATTGTGGTCGTAACGAATATTGACCGAGAACATCTTGACTATTATGGAAGCATGGACCGAATGCAGGTAGCCTATCTTGAATTCGTGAACCGCATTCCCTTCTATGGACGCGCGATTTTGTGCTTGGACAATATCAACGTCCGTGCGATGTTGCCGCACGTGCGCAAAAGGTATGTGACGTACGGTTTGGGACCGGACGCCGAGATACGTGGTACAGCACTTACCGTGACCGAACTGGAAACCCGTTGCGAGGTATGGCGTGGACGAGACAGGCTGGGAGAGATACTACTGCAGCTTCCGGGGAGCCATTATGCTCAGAATGCGCTGGCGGCGGTAGCAGCGGCACTTGAATTGAACATTCCTTTTGATCAAATACGGAAGGCACTTGCTAGTTTTGCTGGTATCGAGCGCCGATTTGAGATAAAGGGAGAAGTGGCAGGGGTGTTGGTGGTTGATGATTATGCGCATCATCCGGAAGAGGTACGAGCAACGTTGCGAGCTGCGCGCGAGGGGTTTGACCGTAGAATCGTCGCACTCTTTCAACCGCATCGTTATTCGCGCACGCGCGATCTCTTTGAGGCCTTCTTGTCGGCATTTGACGAGGCTGACATAGTGGTATTGACAGAAATATATGGTGCCGGCGAGGAGGCGACGGTGGACGTCTCTGCCGAGAAATTGTATGAGGCCTTGAAGCGCCGGGGTCACGCCGAGGTACATTTTGTTCCCAAACGTGGAGACATGGCACTTGCCGTTCTACCGTTAATTGAAGCTGGCGATATGATTTTGACCTTGGGTGCCGGGGATATTTTCTCTACAGCCGGAGACTTGCTCAAAGTTCTCCGAGAGCGAGATGAACCATGACGGGTGATCGCTTCGGTGTACTAGGCGAACGACTTAACGAAACGTTGGCCGGGCGGGTACGTTTTGGTGTTGATCTTGCTCGGTATACTTCTTTCCGTATTGGAGGCCCAGCCGACATTCTTGTTGAACCCCATACAGTGGTGGAGCTGCAAACCCTGTGCCGACTTTTGTTCCGGGAGGAGGTTCCATTTTTGTTGATGGGGGGGGGGACCAACGTCTTGGTAAGCGACAAGGGAGTCCGAGGTGTGGTTGTTCGACTGGGTCGCGGCTTTAATTATGTTCAGTGGCCGGAGGCAGTGAAACATTACTGTTGTTCTAATGTGCGGGTTGGGGCCGGGAGACCTCTGGGTCATTTTGTCAGGGAAGCCCTCCGCCGCGGGTTGGGTGGCATTGAGTTCGCGGAGGGGATTCCAGGCACAATCGGCGGCGGTTTGTTGATGAATGCAGGGGCGTTTGGGGGAGAGTTGAGCCAAGTAATAGTGGGGATTTCTGGAGTAACGAGCGAAGGAAATTTTAAGCGATTGGCTCGTGACCGGATATGCTTCCAATATCGGAAAACGGCACTTCCCGCGCAATTTATTGTTACGGAAGCGGAGTTTGGCCTTGTGCGAAAGCCTCTCGAGGAGGGGAAGTTGGGGATTGAAGACTTCCGGGAAAAGAGAAATCGGGCGCAGCCAAGAGGCTATCCAAATGCAGGGTCCGTTTTTAAGAATCCGCCGGGCGCCCATGCCGGAGAAATTATCGAAGCGTTGGGCTGGAAAGGACGCGCCGAAGGCGCGGCGCAAGTGTCGGGACGGCACGCAAATTTTATCTTGAACACCGGTGGCGCTACAGCTAGTCAGGTCTGGAACCTCGTAAAAGAAATGCAGGATCATGTGTGGAAGAATCGCAAAATATGGCTGGAGCCGGAAATCCGGCGGGTCGGAGAATGGTAGATTCAAATAAAATTCCAAAGGTGGTTGGCGTTTTGCATGGCGGGTTCTCTGTTGAGCGCGAGGTGTCTCAGCGTACAGGGCATTCAGTCCTCGAGGCCCTTGGGAAACGGGGTTACGAAGCAGTGTCTATACCCGTGGAGCGGGGAAATGCGTGGGTTTCGGCGATTCAGGATGTCGACATAGTTTTTGTGGCCTTACACGGAAAATATGGAGAAGATGGCTCTGTACAAGGGATACTTGAAATGCTGGGGGTGCCCTATACGGGTTCTGGCGTTTTAGCCAGTGCCCTTGCTATGAATAAGCCAATGGCAAAACGTATCTGGCAAAGCCATAATCTCCTAACTCCTCGCTGGGAAATAATAGATGATGAAGACAATCCCGGGTTGGCGCATCTTTCTTATCCTGTGGTGGTTAAGCCGGTCGCGGAGGGGTCGAGTTTGGGAGTGAGCATAGTGGATCGCCGCGGGCAACTTACCGAGGCCGTGAAGAAGGCGTTGCTATACGATCGGGCTTGTTTGGTAGAAGAATATATTGAGGGAAAAGAAGTGACGGTTGGTGTCCTTGGGAATGAACCACTAGGAGCTATGGAGGTGGTCGCTAAAGGCGGGTTTCATTCATATGAGGTAAAGTATACGGCGGGGATGGAAGAATTTTTGATGCCGGCTCCGGTCCCGGAAGAAACCTACACACTTGCCCTTAAATGTGCATGGAGGGCACACAGTTCATTAGGCTGTAGTGGTTATAGTAGGGTCGATACGCGCATAGCCCCCGACGGACAGATTTATCTTATAGAGCTGAACTCGCTCCCGGGTCTGACTGAACTGAGTTATTTACCGCGTATTGCGGTATACCGAGGTCTAAACTATGAAGACCTGATCGAGTCTATCCTGTTCGAGGCTGCGAACGCGAACTTTAGGCGAAATGGAGACTGCGAGTGAACGACGTGAGAGGCTTGTTAATGGCACGCGAACGAAACAGGCGTGTGCGTCTCGAAGGTCATAGACGCAAGGGGTCGCGTTTTCGCTGGGGATTGCTCCCCGTGCTTTTTCTGGCGGGCTTTGTCGGAGGAGCGTTTATCGTGGTGGAATACGCTAGCCGTCATGAGTATTTTTCCGCCACGCAAATCTCTTATTCCACGAGCGGAAGCTTGACACGTGAAACCGTGGAGAAGTGGGGCGGAATCGGCCCCGGCACGAATTTGATTGCACTTAATACGGAGAAGCTGGAGCGCCGTCTAGCAAGGCATCCATGGATCCGTTCCGCAGCGGTATCAAAAAGGTACCCACGTGGAGTGCATATCGAAATACAGGAACGAAATCCAATCGCTTTCGTACGACGCGTGCCAAGCACTTATCTAGATGAAAGCGGCGAAAGTTTTGCCGCGCCGTTCGCCGGGACGCGAGATCTTCCGTATATCAGTGGTTTAGAAAGGGTCCCGTTGTCCACGCAGACTGCGCGCAATGTTATGGCGATGGCCAGGTCGTTCCTTGCTTCGATGAGGGAGCCGGGAATAAGTATCTCCGAGGTTCACTGGAGTGCGCAGCGTGGCTACACTGTTTTTTTAGCTGATTACCGAGTCGTCGTACGTGCTGGACACACTATAAGGTCCTCGTCGTTTTCTTTGTTGAAGGAAGTTGTACAGGGCAAGCCACGTTTAGGGCTTGGGGTAATACTAGATGCTCGTTTCGCTAATCAAATAGTAGAATCTTCTGGGTCGCTTGCGGGCGCGGAAAGCGGCGCGGACTTAACCCGTACGTTATAGGGGGACGGCATGGAAAAAGGAGATTCACTCCTAGTTAGCGTTGATATAGGGACGTACAAAACATCGGTGCTGGTCGCAGAGCCGGTACCGGAAGGTTTGAACATTCTCGGGATTGGTAGCGCTCCGTCGGAAGGGGTTCGTAAAGGTTTAATTACTAACATTGAGAACGTAGTCCAATCGTTACAAAAGGCTGTAAAAGACGCCGAAGTCGCAGCTAGTTGCGAGATCCACAATGTTTTCGCTGCAGTGACCGGAGGACACATGGGGGGTCTTTCGAGTCAGGGCGTAGTCCGTATAAAAACGGGCGAGGTTTCAGCCGACGATGTAGAAGAGGCGGTTGCGGTTGCACAGGCCATTGCGCTTCCTCCTGACTGTGAGATTCTTCATGTTTTCCCGCAAGTGTTTCTAGTCGATGGTCAGGATCGGGGCGATCAGCCTGCAGGGGCCACCGGGGTGAGGCTCGAAACGAATGTCCATGCGGTAAGTGTTGCATCAAATGCCCTTGAAGCACTGCAAAAATGTTGCGAGCGTGCAGGGTTGTATTTGAACGGAGCTCACTACGCGGGACTAGCGTCAGCAGAGGCGGTCCTTACACCAGAAGAAAAGGAACTCGGAGTAGTGCTACTCGATATTGGGGCGGGCACCACAAGTGTTGCTGCTTTTTATCGCGGAGTTGTATATCACACGGCCGTCCTGCCGGTAGGCAGCGATAATATAACGAATGACCTGGCGGCTGTTCTGGGTATCCCTATGGCGGAAGCAGAAAAACTGAAGCAACGTTTCGGATGTGCTTTAATGAGTTTGATTGCCCCGGGAGAAATGATTGACATGCCCAGTATCGGAGATAGGGAGGTTGCCCCGATTCCCCGGCGTAAAATGAGCGAAATTATCGAACCTCGCGTAGAAGAGATTTTCGAGTTAGTGAGAGAGCAACTCGAAGTTGAGGGGCTGCTAGAAAACCTTGGCGCCGGCGCTGTCTTGACAGGTGGAGGGGCTATACTCGAAGGTATGCCAGACCTGGCTCAGCGTGTCTTTCGTCTCACCGCGCGGCGTGGTATGCCACGTTATACAGAAGGTATAGTGGACGAGGTTAGCGCTCCGTCGTACGCTGCAAACGTTGGGCTCGTCTTAAGCAACATGAAGCAACATTCTGGGTTTCGGCCGTTGGCAAGGATCCGGGGAGGGGGAAATTGGAATCGAGTGCGTGAACGTGTTGTCACGTGGGTCAAAGATTTTTTTTAACCTTTGACCGCTGATCAAGGCAAAGTCTGAATAACGCTGAAGGAGGTGGACGATGATTGAGTTTGTGGAAAATGGAGGCAGTGGGGCCCAGATCCGTATTGTGGGAGTTGGTGGTGCAGGTGGAAACGCCATAAATACGATGATCAGCGGGGGATTGACGGGCGTAGATTTTATAGTGGCTAACACGGACGCACAGGCACTGAGAGTCAATTTGGCCCCGACCAAAGTGCAGCTCGGTAGCGAGCTTACGAAAGGTCTGGGAGCAGGTGCTAACCCTGAAGTTGGAAAAAATGCCACGTTGGAAACGGAAGAGGAAATCCGTGACCACCTTGTGGGGGCGGATATGGTTTTTATAACGGCAGGAATGGGAGGAGGCACGGGAACGGGGGGTGCTCCTATTGTGGCGCGCATTGCAAAGGAAACTGCGGCGCTCACGGTCGGGGTTGTGACGAAGCCTTTTTTGTTTGAGGGAAAGCGGCGCATGCGACACGCGGATGAGGGAATCCGTGAATTGAAAGAAAACGTGGACACTTTGATATGTATCCCCAATCAAAGATTATTAGCTGTTGCGAGCCGAAGTCAGCCTCTGTTGGAGGCCTTTCACAAAGCTGATGAAGTATTACTACAGGCTGTGCGGGGCATTTCGGATTTGATAACGGTGAGTGGACTGATTAACTTGGACTTTGCAGATGTCCGAACAATCATGTCCGAAATGGGTATGGCTATCATGGGGGCAGCTTCGGCGACTGGTGAAAGTAGAGCGGAGGAGGCCGCGAGACGGGCAATCGCAAGTCCCCTCCTAGAAGATATATCTATTCGCGGTGCCAAAGGAGTACTAATCAATGTGACCGGCGGTCATAGTCTGACTTTGCACGAAGTAAATGAGGCCGCGTCGCTCGTACAGGAAGAGGCGGACGAAGACGCTAACATAATCTTCGGCGCTGTTATTGATGAGACGTTGGACGAAGAGCTTTTAATTACGGTGATTGCGACCGGTTTTGGCGAAGAAGAAACTGCCGAAGCGAAACCACCTGTCCTGAGTGCAGTTCCAGGTGGGCGGGCGAAAATGAGAAATGCTACACCGTACAGGAATTTTGATGCAGAAACGTTGGAGCAACCTGCTTATGCCCGGCGACGCAAGGCAACTAGCGGGACTGATGCAGGGGAAGCCGTCGGCTTGGATAAGGGTGATGATACCGGTGAAGGAATACCCGCTTTCCTCCGAAAGCAGGCAAATTAAAAGGTATCTCAAGCGGTGAGCCGGAGTCTCACTGGTTTATTCCTCGGATATTTGGAGAGGCTCTCGCGTGTGGCAAAGAACCGAACGAGCCCGTAAAAGACGGGCTAGGGAAAAGCGACTGTTTGCGCCCGGCGTGGACGGAGATATGTCAGTGTGCCTGATATATCCGAACACTTACGCCGTAGGTATGTCCAACTTAGGTTTTCAGGCGGCGTATAAGATTTTCAGTCAAAACGTTCTCTGTCGGTGCGACCGCGCCTTTCTCCCCGACGCCGAAGATGCTTCCGCACTGAAGCGCTCGGGTAGCCCGCTCCTTTCTTTCGAAAGCGAACGGCCCCTGGGTGATTTTGAGCTTTTGGCTTTTTCCATCTCTTTTGAGACTGACTATCTTAATGTTCTTGATATCTTGGGTGATGCCAAAATCCCACTGAAGTCGATAGAACGTGGGCCGCATCATCCATTGGTGATGGCTGGCGGTCCGGCTACATTTCTCAACCCGGAGCCGCTCGCGGATTTCGTGGATTTATTCCTTATCGGAGAAGGGGAAGAGATGATCCCTGAGTTCCTTGACCGTTACGCCACGCTAGATCGGGACGGGCCGACTCGTTTGGAACGGTTGAAGGGCTTACGACGTGTAGGCGGTGCTTATGTTCCGGCATTATCTACCCCGGAATACGGCCCATCAGGCCAGCTTGTTAGTCTCTCCAGTACGGATGCTGATTCGATGGGATGTTCGAACCCAACAGTAACAAGGCGGCTCGTAAATAATTTGGATGCGTACACAACGGGATCGGAAATGCTTTCGGCGGATACGGTCTTTGGAGACATGTACCTCGTCGAGGCTAGCAGGGGATGTGAGTGGGGGTGTCGGTTTTGTGCTGCCGGGTTTATGTACAGACCCGTCCGGTATCGGAGCGCCGACTCGATAATGCAGCAGGTTGAGAAAGGGCTGCGTGAGCGAAGTACGATAGGCTTAGTGGGTGCGGAAATGGCCAGTCAGCCGGGAGTTGCGGCTCTTTGCGATTTTATTGGACAGGCAGGTGGTAGGGCTTCCCCCTCTTCGCTTAAAGCGGATGTAATAACAAAAGGTTTGGCTGAGGCGCTCGGTCGCAACAATAATAATTCGGTGACTGTGGCGCCGGAGGCTGGCTCGGAACGGATGAGGCGGGTTATAAACAAAAATCTTACGGAACCAGAGATTTTGCGCGCAGCTGACCTTCTCGTAGGGGCCGGGGTAGGGTCGTTAAAGCTCTACTTTATGGTGGGGCTCCCGACTGAGACGATTCAAGATGTTGACGCTATCGTCACACTAACAAAGAAAATACACGACAGGTTCTGGGGAAAGCGGCCGAAAGTTGGCGGTATTACCTTGTCAGTGAACGCATTCGTGCCGAAGCCATGGACGCCATTCCAGTGGGAACCGATGGAAGATCTTAGCTCGCTTCGGAAGAAAATGGTCCGCTTGAAGAAGATGTTGGCGCCCCTTTCTGGAATGACAGTCGACAC
The DNA here is from genome assembly GCA_964460065.1 of uncultured Enterobacteriaceae bacterium. GTDB lineage: Bacteria > Desulfobacterota > Binatia > Bin18 > Bin18 > Bin18. The sequence goes on along the minus strand of CAYWPF010000147.1, from coordinate 26,206 downwards.
TGAGTCTCCGCGGGAGGCGTATCTGCAAACTCTTCTGTCTCGAGGTGACCGTCGCGTCGGTCAATTTTTGGCCGATGTTCATCAGCAAGGTGGAGACTGGTGGAAAACCGTTCAGCAGTGGCGGGGCCGAACGCAACAGGAGGGTAGCGTGACTGGTTCGGATTTTTACGTGCACCGACGGTATGAGTCTGACGAGTTGTTACCCTGGGATTTTGTGGATCACGGGGTTGACAAGAACTACCTTTGGGTAGAGTGGCGGAAAGCCCGTCTCGAGCGAGAGACCCAACCCTGTGATGTAACCACGTGCCACAATTGTGCCGCGTGTTAGGACAAGCATGATCTTTGGCCTGGGGAATGACCTCGCAGAGGTTGACAGGATAGAGGCGGCGTTAAAGCGTCCGAAAACGGGGAAAAAGTTTCGAAATCGCGTTTTTACGGAGGATGAGCGGCGGTACTGTGAACGGCGGGGAAAAGCAAAGTACCAGAGCTATGCGGCCAGATTCGCTGCGAAAGAGGCTACCATGAAGGCGTTAGGCAGTGGGTGGGGCCGGTACGTCGGTTGGAAAGACGTCGAGGTGACCCGAAAGCCGGGCGCACGTCCTCAATTAGTCCTACACGGTAAGGCAAGAGAATTTGCTGCCACCAAGGGAATAAGCAGGCTTCATCTCGCACTCACCCATACATCGCATTTAGCAGAGGCTCATGTCCTTGCGGAGCAGGCGTAGCCTTATGGGTTTCCGGACGTACCAGGCGCTCAAGTTTATTAGTTTGTGCGACGGTCTTGTTCGTTTTCCAGGTCACGCCTCGAATTATGCGTTTACGAAAGCTCGCGCCAGATAATAGGGATTAGTGCGGCGGTGCGTGCACTGATCACGTTGATTCACGCGACCCTGTTGGTCGGTCAGAGCGAAACCCTATTTCCTTGCGCAAGCGTCTCACCCACGGTCTCAAGAAAAGCGCCCGCCGGGGCACCGTCAATCACACGATGATCAAAAGTCAGACTTAACACCATCATCGACCGTGGAGTTATTACGTCTTTGTAAACTGCCGGCTTTCTTACAATACGACCAACGCCGAGTATTCCAGTTTGCGGAGCATTTAGGATGGGCGTGAAGGCGTCTATCCCGTACATTCCCAGATTCGAGACCGTGAATGTGCCACCAGAGACTTCCTCGAGTTTAAGTTGGTTGTTTCTCGCTTTGTCCGCTAGGATCTTCGCTTCTTCTGCAAGGGTTTTAAGCGGCTTTTGGTCTACGTTCCTCAGGACCGGAACGATGAGTCCTTCCTCCAATGCCACCGCCAGACCTACGTTGATGTCCGAGTGTTGTTGGATCGCCTTTCCTTCTAGCGAGGCGTTCATTCGGGCGTGTGTTTTTAGCGCGTGGGCGCACGCCTGAATTATAAAATCAGTGTAGGTGACTGCGATCTGTTCTTTCACCTCTCTGCGCCGGGCGACTAATTCTGAAACGTCGACTTCGGTAGAGATTGTAAGCTGGGCTGTAGTTTGTAGGCTTCTGTGCATCCGCTCCGCGATTACTTTACGCATACCTTTGAATTCGGTGACTTGCGTTTTGCTTGATGAATCGCCCAGGTCCTGAGAATTAGTTGTTCCACCAGAATCTATGATTTTTTGGACATCTTCGCGGGTTATACGGCCACGCGGGCCGGTACCGGTAATTTGGGAAAGGTCGATACCTTGTGTTTTGGCAAGTTTCCGAGCAGCCGGAGTAATTGGGACGCGGCCCTGGTTTTGTGCCGGAGAGGTTGTTTTTACATTGTCCGGCTGCTCTACGGGATCCGGAGCGGCAATTGATGCGCCGGAGGCCGGAGTGTCTTGGACGTAGCGTCCGGCTATTTCCGTGACGTCTTCTCCCGACTCAGCTATAATTGCGACCGGAAGCCCGACTCCGACGACGGATTCTGCGGCGTAAAGCAACCGGGCAACTGTGCCGTCTGAGGGAGCCTCCACTTCATACAACACTTTCTCCGTTTCGACTTCGAAAAGAGGTTCGCCCGCTTTTACGGCTGCGCCTTCACTCTTGAACCACTGCTGTATCGTGCCTTCGGTCATGGTTAATCCGAACTTTGGCATTACGACTTCTATTGGCACCGGAGTATCCTTTCTCTGCTCGATATTGTCTCGAGGGCGTCGACCACAAAATTAAGGAAGCATTTCTTTCACTGCCGAGGTTATTTTTTTGCCATTGGGTAGGACAAATTTCTCGAGCGGAGGACTAAAGGGCACAGGTACGTCCGGGGCCGCCAGTCGCTTTACGGGAGAATCGAGAGAATCAAACCCTTTGTCGGCGATCACAGCGGATATTTCGGCTGCCGCACCGCATCGCAGATGACCCTCATCTACAACCAAAACGTTATGCGTTTTGGCGACCGAGGAGAGAATAGTTTCCTCGTCAAGGGGGATCAGTGTACGTGGGTCTATCACTTCCGCGGAAATACCATCTTTACTGAGCGCGTCCGCAGCTTTTAGTGCTTCCGTAACCATGTACCCGACTGCAACTATCGTGATGTCCGAACCCTCGCGTTTGATAGCAGCTTCTCCGATGGGCACGAGGTAATCGTCCTCCGGGATATCTTCCTTGCTCCGTCCCAGTTTGAGATGCTCGAAGACCAAGACGGGATTGTTATCTCGAATCGCACTTTTGAGCAGGCCTTTCATGTCGCGAGGTCCCGAGGGCACCACTATTTTGAGTCCTGGGACGCTCATGAACTGTGAGTAAACTGTCTCCGAATGTTGAGCGGCGGCCGATCCCACCGCTCCGCACACCGCGCGGAAAGTAATAGGGATGTCGGCTTGGCCGCCCGACATATATCGAAGTTTTGCAGCTTGATTACAGACTTGGTCCCAACAGCAGTAAAAAAAACTCGCGAATTCTATTTCTACAATGGGACGCATTCCCGCCATTGCGGCCCCTACGCCCGCGCCGGCATAGCCAGCCTCCGAAATAGGTGCGTTTAAAACCCTCTCCGAACCGAATTCGTCTGTTAGGCCACTAGTAGCACCGAAGGCCCCAACCCACACATCCAGTCCCATGAGAAATGTTTTTGGATCTAGGCGCAATTCCTCTGCTAGGCCTTCATTAATAGCTTGAATGAAATTTATTTCGCGCATTACGTTTTCTCCCCTTAGGCCACCGAAAACATATCCTGCAGAGCCTCTTCAGGCTCGGGATATGGACTGTCCTGAGCAAATTGCACTGCATCGTCTATTGACTTACTCACCTCGTCCTTAACGGTATCCAGTTGTTCTTGTGAGAATAAAGCTGGAACAAATGTCCGCTCAAAGTGGATGATAGGGCATCTCTTTTTCCAAGCTTCAACCTCTTCTGGTGGTCGGTAACTTCGCTTTCCGAGGAAAGCCTCTTCTCCGACAACGTGGCCCTCCCAACGGTAAGTTTTGCACTCGATGAGAGTAGGGCCTGCACCTTTTCTTGCTCGTTCAACAGCTTCTACTGTGGCTTCGTAGACCTCAACAACGTTGTTACCATTCACTATAATACCGGGCATGTCGTGCCCGCGTGCCCGATCGGCTATATCTTTGACCGAAGTGACGTCTTTACCGGCGGTGAACTCGCCGTACAGATTGTTCTCGCACACATAGACCACTGGGAGTTTCCACGAGGCGGCGATGTTAAGTGATTCGTGGAAAGTACCTTCGTTTGAGGCCCCATCGCCGAAGAAGCACGCCGCAACCTCGCCGCTGCCGCGTACCTTAGCCGCTAGGCCGGCACCGGTAGCAATTGGTAGCCCGGCGCCGACAATACCGTTTGCTCCAAGTATTCCAAGCTTGAAATTGGCTATGTGCATAGACCCACCTTTGCCTTTACAGTAGCCAGTCTTCTTCCCGAACAATTCCGCCATCATGGGTCTTACCTCGCCGCCTTTCGCTATGAGGTGTCCGTGTCCCCTGTGAGTACTGGTAATGTAGTCATCGTTGGTCAGGGCGAACGCGGCACCTGTCGCAGATGCTTCTTCGCCTATCGAAACGTGTACAAAGCCAGGAATCTTACCCTCCTGAAATATATCTCGCACGCGGGATTCGAACTGACGAATAGTCTGCATCGTCCGGTACATCCCGAGAAGAGTTTCGTTACTCAAATTCGTGTCGGCCATTAGTGTTCCCCCTTTTTCCGTTTGACTGGAAGCCCAGTCTTCATAGTCCTAAATAGGGCCGACCGTCAACGACTAGGAAGATAAGCGTTGTCTGCGGTCTGGAAGCGGAATACCGCTTAGGCGGCGTACCGCTAAATAAATCAAAGGCTCGAAATTAAGCCATAAGACCGTCCAGGAACAGGCACGATGCACCCGTGATGTAGGCATTCAGTTCGCAACGTTATCACACCTATTAGCAGGCGGTGTGGTCAGTATACTCCGCGCTCGCTTATATTACTCCTTTGTTCTTCAGATCCGCGATCTCATCGGGTCCGAGACCAGCGAAGTGAGAATAAATTTTGTCGTTGTCGTGGCCGACAGCGACCGATCCGCGCCAAATTTTTCCTGGTGTCTGAGAGAATCGAGGACTAACGCCTGTTCCTTTGACGGTGCCGACTTGGTCGTCGTCCCACTCTACATGGACCTCCCGGGCTTCATAATGCGGGTCTTCCGCCATGTCTTTGCTGTTCATGATGGGGCAGCAAGCGACTTGTCCTGCGTTCAACTGCTCAACGGCTTCGTCTACGGTGCGTTCGGAAATCCACCCCCGCAATAGCGCGTCGAATTCTATCCCTTCTATCGCGTTTATATCTGTGCTGGCCTTTTGCCATTTCTCTTCTTCAGGGTCCAAGCCTATTACGCGGCACACTCTTGAAAAAACCGCAAGGCCAACAGCACCGACAACCACCCAGCCGTCGCTTGCTTGGAACGCATCGTAAGGCTGAAAGGCGGTGGCTTTGTTTCCGGTTCGCTCGCGAACGAATCCACTACTGAAGTATTCAATCATTGTTCCGGAAAGCAGCCGGTGAATTGCTTCAAACTGGGAGATGTCGACGACCTGGCCCTTTCCCGTTCTTTGCGCGGAAATGTAGCCGGCTAGGGACGACCAAAGGCAAAATAATGCCGTGATGTAATCCGCCGTCCAAGGGTTTGCCCGGACGGGGGGATCGGGATCTGGAAATCCGGTCTGGTACATAAGGCCACCGAAGGCCTGACCTATCATGTCGTATGAAGCTCGGCCCAAATAATCTGGGTGTCCGGACTGTCCGTAACCGGACACATGGGCGATCACGAGTTTTGGGTTCGCCTGCAACACTACTTCATCGGTCAGGCCCCACTTCGTGTATGAGCCCGGCTTCGAACTTTCCATCCAAATATCACAAGACTTTACGAGTTTTAGGAATAATTCTTTTCCTTCCGGTTTGCTGAAGTCGAGCGTAGTGTGCCATTCGTTGCGGCGTTCCTGGATCCACGTGGTAGCAGCTTGACCCTCTCCGTTTTTTTTGGGCAATTGCATACCTAGGTGCCGCCACGCGGCATCGCCTTCGCCTGTCCGCTCGATTTGTATGACTTCCGCGCCCATCTCTGCGGCGAGAGCAGCGGCAAACGGTTGGGCTACGAGGGTGCCTGTGGATATTATTCGCACACCCTGCAATGATCCAAATTGTTCCGGTAAAAGTGAAGTCGGGCCATTTTTCATTTCAATCCTCCATCCTCGTTGACGCTGAGCGTATACCCGTAACTCAAATAGGCATCGAAAGAAAGAGATCCCTCTACTAGCTATCCCCGTGTTTTCGATCAAGAAAATTGTGAAAATATGATGAGGTCTGTAAAAGACAGGAACGTAAAAAAACTTCCCGCGAAAAATGATGAAGATCGAGAAATCTCAAGGGCGGCCTGACCGATTGTGGTGCTAAAGATTGCAAGGTCGACCGGTGGACATAGGTGTATTTTGTAGTCTGGTGAGCTGGTAAACTCAACGTCGGGTTCAGCGATACAATCTGGATTGCTATCTGGTGCGGACTTATGTCTTTATGCAGGATTTCGGCAGAGAGGCGGGCGTCTCCAGAGGAGGTAGAATGTACAAGGTGATGGGCATTTTGAAACGACCGCATGGAATGAGTATGCCTGACTTTCGCAAGTGGTGGCTGGAAGAACACGCCCCTAAAGTGAAGAAGTGGGCAGGCCTCAAAAGATATTGCATTAATTTGGCGATTACCGGGGATCAACGCTATGATGGGGTAGCCGAGGTGTGGTTCGAAACAAAGGCGGACATGGACGTCGTTTTTCGCACGCCCGAAGGAGAGGCGGCAAGAAATAGCGCGATGGTCGGGTCTGCAGAGATCGTCCTTCTCTCAACAGAAGAGAATGTAATGGTTGGCAAATAGCCTTAATTTTTTTTCCGCGCGGCTCGATATGATAGTGGTGGGCCTAACGACTTTAAATGTCCTAAGGGGTGCGGGTGATTTCCAGCCCCGAGCGGCATTCGCCAAACTTTTGAGTTAAGAACTCGAGTAAGGCTTTTATTCGCCTCCTCAATACGAAAGATAACTCCCTAGGTGGAGTTTGCCTCCGGGGGGGAATAGGCCCCGGCATTTGAATATCCTGCTAGCATGATTCTTGTAATTGCGGTTACTAACCTTCCGTCAAGACTGGTTTCCTTTCGAAAGGGTTACGATCGTCGCGCCCCAACCCCCGGCGTCAGGGGGTGCGTCAGCAAAATTGGTTACGAATGATAATTCAGTAAGTCGTTCTCTGACCCGCTCGCGTTGAACCCCTTTGCCTTTTCCATGGATGAGTCGTACCTCCAGCAAACCGGCTTTCCAGCACTCAGTTAGATAGTCTTCCACTGCATCCGGAATTTCCTTCGGGTTGAATGTGTGGAGGTCTATTTGCTCTTCTATTGGCAGACGCACGACCTCTGGGTCGCGCTTTTGTGATGTTAGACATGGTGCCCCTCGGCCGAGCGTATCTTTTCGCCCGCGGAAAAGCCGGTGCCGAAGGCGCATAAGTAGGCTAGCCGTCTTCCCCATCATCACGCATTGCCATTTCGATGGCCCAACGCACCTCTTCTTCTTTAAAGAATAGGCTTCCCCGGCTTTTGCGAGGCATTTGATCGGCGACGGTGGGATAGAATTCCTGGGAGTCACGGAAAAACGCTTTTAGCAAAGGGCGCGAGGTTACCGGCAGATCATAGTATATGATAGTCAGGATGTACTGGTGCTCGAGCAGGTGGTTCGTTAGCGTTTCTGTCATTTCGTATACTTTCTTTTGCTTCTGTCCTATGTGCGGCGGGATGGAATCCTTGGCCCGGCGAAGATAGTTCCAGTATTGGTCAATGGCCGTTTTTGCAGCGTTCGAATTTTCTGATATTAGCATGGCTTCTAGCTCGGCCAATTTTTCCCGAGCGAATCCGAGCGAAAGGTCTAATCGCTCGTTTGGCGTTCCCGCGGCCCATAACCTAGCCGCCTCTTGTAGACGGTCGGCTGCGTACCAGGGCTGGTCCGGCGTGCGGCCTGGTTCCGGCAACCACTCTATATTGCCGAAGGTCGTCATGAATCCGTGACCGCCCATGGCTGTCGCAGTTATAAAAGATAAGAGCGCAGCCATCAGGCGACTCTTCCAGCGTGCATACCGTATGGTCATCGCGCGTCTCCATCTGCGGAAGAAAAGCCCGGCAGGATGGAAGTTATACGCGTGTCCGTACCCTCCGTAAACTCTTCTACGGAGAGCCAGAAGCCAACCGGGAGATAAATACCGTTTGGAGAAAACTCGAGAAAAATTTTATACAAACCGGCCGTTGGAAAGACATGGCGCACGGGCACTTCTGGTCCAAAATACTCTTGGTTTCGTGACTGGCTCATTATGTCGTTCATTCTGCGCGACATCTCGTTGACGTCCATAGAATGACCCTGCATTTGCTTCATGAGTTCCGCCATAGAGGTTGTGAAAGTATGTTGGTGCCCAAAGCCGGTTCCGTCTACTTTCCAGCTAGCCATGTGGACTTCAGTCCCAAGGTAGAGCGATAGATTGTCGACCGGGGCTCCGTTTGCGTCGCTTAGACTACAGACAATTTCTACTGGATGTCCGGCGATTGGAGGCGATGGAGAGGTCTTCATGGCGACCTGGTACCCCCTAACGGATTTCCGCATCGTCAAATCTCTCGGTTTAATCGAGGACGAGGATTGTCCGGCTGTCGTGATGACAAAATGCTTTATCCAACTTTTCCCATGGTGGGTGAATTCATTAACGACGAAATACCGTCCAGCCTTAGGGAATTCATATGGAAATTCAAACTCGGCGCTCTCTAGGGTGTGCAAGTCCAGGGCTTTGTAATCTTCGTGGTGGGTGTGCGCGAATGTGGATAGGTCTTCGTTTACGATAAAAGTGTGGAGTGCGCGCTCGTGTAATATCTGTAAATCATGTACCGGCTTTCCGGTTTTCGAATGGCTAATTCGAAATTTTAGAATGGCCGCCTGACCTGGAAAGGGTCTGGGCGGCTTCAATTCAAGCGTTACGGTATACGGGCCACTCGGACGTCCCACCGTAGGCGAGGTTGGTGATATGATGTCACAATGGCTTGCGACGGCGATAAAGGCCAACAGGAAAACACGAGCAACCTTTTTGGCTGAGACACCGAAAAGCGGTATCGGGTATTTGTACGATGAATTGGCACCCATAATTGCAGTCGTATAAAAAAAGTTAGCATTTGTCGATGCTTACATGTGTTGTTGGGTCATTGATTTTCTTCGAGTCTTGCTTTATACGGTATAGGAACCCAGCAGGCAGGAACGCACGGGCTTGATGCGTGTGTTGGGGGTGGAAGGCGTAAAATATGTCGGTAGATCCTCGAATGATTCGTCTATACAGCTACTACAGGGATGCCGAGCTCCGCGGAGCGACGCTTCTCTTGAAGCTGACTATGAGGGTGGAAGACACGGAATCTCAAATCAAACTTTCGCGGCATCTTGCCGATGAGACGCGGCATGCGTGGCTCTGGACAAAACGGATAACTGATCTTGGACACGAACCTATACATGTTGACGATGGTTATCAAACTCGAATAGGTAGGGCCGTCGGAATTCCCCGGTCGTTAATCGATTTGTTTGCCCTTACCGTTGTCGTGGAAGAGAGAGCCCAGCAGCGTTATATTGAGCATTCGCGGCGACCGGACGTAGATCCGGAGACGCTAGAGCTGCTACATGAGGTGTCGAAAGACGAGACATGGCATATCGGATGGATCAAGGATGAACTCGTCCAAATGGCACGCGCCAATGGGGGAGAAGCAAAAATGCAGAACACTTTGCAGCGTTACCGGGACATTGACGCGCAAGTGGTTTCTGAACTCGTAGCGAAGGAACGGGCCGCCTTTGGCTTCTCTTTCTCCGACAATCCGCATGCGTGAAATACAGCAGGCGCTTGTGTTGTCCGTCGTGAGTTAGCGTAAAAAAATATGAGCGATGGCGAACCTGACGGTCCGAGGATTCATCGACCGCCGCGCAAGAGGAAAATAATCCGGCCGGCAAGACAACGCAAAGGCCTCCTAGCTCGGGGAGAGTATGTTCTTTTCCTATCCGTGTACACTTTCTTCCGCTTACTTCCGTTCCGCTTAGCATTTCGACTTGGGGAGACTGTTGGTGTTCTGGCCTATTGGGTTGACCGCCGTCGTCGTGGTATAGGGATGATAAACTTGGCGGTCGCATTCCCCGCGCGAGACGACGTCGAGCGACGGCGTATACTCAAGGAGAGTTTCCGAAATCTCGGGAGATTGCTAGCAGAGTTTTGTCACCTTCGCTACGTGAATTCGGCAAACATTCGGGACCGTGTAGAGGTGGAAGACGAAGACAACTGGCGGCGATTGGAAGAAGAAATTCGCGGGACGGGCGCGTTGATTTTGACTGGACATTTCGGCAATTGGGAGCTTTTTGCCAAAGCCGCAGCGTGTTACGGCATGCCTATGCATATTGTTCACAGACAGTTGCGAAACGTATTTGTCGAGGCGGCGTTAACCAAAGAGCGGGAACGGGGCGGGGCGACCGTTATTAAGAAAACAACGGCCGGTCTAGAAGTGTTTCGTGCGATCAAGCAGAAAAATGTCGTTGTCGCTGCTGTAGACCAGAATGCATCGGGCAGGATGGGAGTATTTGTGCCCTTCTTTTCGGTCCCGGCCTCGACGTCTGCAGGTCTTGCAGGTTTAGCCTTAACAACGAAGGTGCCGGTCGTTCCTGCTTTTTTAGTGCGTATCAACGGTTCCTGGAAACATAAGATCGTCATTCTGCCGTTGATAGAGCCGATTCGCAGTGGTAACCAAAAGGACGATCTTATAGCTACGACAGAGAAGTTCACCGCTATTTTTCAGGCGATGGTGGAAAAATATCCTGAGCATTGGTTGTGGATTCACAAACGTTGGAAGCGTCGGCCTGACGGAGCGCCGGCTCTGTACACGTAGATAGAAATCAAGGAGGAGCGACGGGTGCGACATTTAGCAGAAAACCAACGTGGCGTCAGTGCTCTCGATATTCTTATCACTGTGCTGGTGGCGTCTATCCTGTTGTTTGCGGCGGCGAGCCAGTTCGGCGCCTACGATACATTGTCCGTATCGGCCACGGGATCGGAGAATGTCCTTGCGCACGACTGACGGCGTGCTTAGGGCTCTGTTGGAAGGAATAGGTTCTTTCGGTTGACCTGCTCGAAGCGAATTTTGTGGATAAGGGTCAAGAAGGCATTTCTACAGGCCTCAGCTCAACGTTGGAATATTTTAATAATTCTTGGACGGTGTGGATTTTGTAGGGCTTCTCATAGTAGATCGTTTTTATCCCCGTATTGATTAACACTTTCAGGCAATGAATGCAGGGCGTGTGGGTGACGTAGATATTTGCCCCTCGAATGTTCGTTCCATTTTTGGCGGCCTGTGCAATGGCGTTAATCTCCGCATGGATTGTCCGGTAACAGTTCTCTTCCGGTTCTCCGGTCGGGGTGGTTGATTTGTAAATCAGACAGCCTACCTCGGTGCAGTGGGGTAGGCCCGCCGGTGCGCCGTTATATCCAGTCGTGAGTATATTGCGCTCCCGTACGATAACAGCACCGACCTTTGCACGCGTGCAGGTGGAACGCCCCGCTACTTGGCGGGTAATTATCATGAAATAAGTGTCCCATGATTGACGGGCATCTTTGTCTTCCATACTTATGCGATTCGCCTTTACTTTTTATTTGTAGACAATATCTGTCAGAAGACGGGACCGTATTCCCACGCGGAACAGTTTTTCAGGGTTTCAAGAGTCTGTGCGTAGCAAGCACTCTAAATGGTTAGAGGCGAGGGAACCACATTCAGCCGCTGGCCACAAGAGGGTATTTTTTTAAGGATTGTTGCGTGGGTGGTTCTTGATATTTAAGGAAAAGGGTCTTGCCCGAAGATGTCGTTTCTCGGGACGGAATAATCAACTACCTGGGTAGCTTAGCGTTACCGTACCCGAACTTATACGTTACGGTCCCTTTAGCAACGTACACTGCATCAAAGGAACGGACATCAACGTCAACAAACACGAGGCTCCGACCTCGGCGCATTACTGTCCCTTCTGCTATAAGGTCGATTGAATGGGCGGCCGAAAGGTAGCTTACCGAAAGGCTAGCGGTCGCGCCTCGGGTGACTTGTTTGCTTGCGTCACTCCATGCGGCCAGTACGCCGGCGGTGTCAATCAGTGTGGCTATTGCGCCGCCGTGGATAACACCACCTGCCGTGCACACCTTAGGTTTATATGGCAGCACCACCCTGCAGAAATTTGGCCGGGATTCGTCGATTTTCATCCCCAACTCTAAGCTAAATGCGTCCAATTTGTCTGATAGTGTGTCCACGTGAGTTCTCACTATATGTCGAAGTGGGATATATTAAAGCCACGTTGAATAATTCTTCGGGAGTTTCAGATTGTGTGGCCTTTCCGACCCGTGTACTTTTCGAGAGTGGTCTGAGACCCCACGGGTTGATTCAGAGGATCGTGTGACTGCTCCTCCGACGGGGCAAGCTCAGGTGGCAACTTGACCGGTGGCTCATATGGAAAAAAGGTAAAGGCAATGACAATATAGAGAACACACCACAGGGCGATAAATGGTGCGCGGTCTTTAAAAACAAGGGACCCCACAGCTATGGTTTGTGAGTTTTGCCTTTTGCGAAGGAAAAAAATAATTGGGACTGCGATCACGGCCGCGATTACCGCAGGATAGATCATGAAGGAGGCTGGCGTGTACGTCTCTCCCGCGTCCATGTATGGCTTGAGCCTTATGCCGGAGACAATTGCTGCCGATAATATGGATAGGGCGGTTACGAGCATTCCGAGTAATTCATTTTTCATGTTCGGTCAAACAAACAACTCGGAAGGAAAGAAGTCAATACTATCTAGTCGATGTCTTATGAATTTTAACGGCGGTGTCGTTTGAGTTCGATCTAGGGGAAGGTCTCCGAGCCGGTAGGAACAAAGAATGAATACCGTATCCAAGGTAGAGTTTGTGGGTGGTTACACGAAGACGGGGCATTATCCGCCGCTTGTTTACCCGGAAATCGCGTTTGCTGGACGCTCCAACGTGGGGAAATCTTCGTTGATCAATCGATTACTAGGTCGGCGAATAGCCCGCACGGGGTCGACGCCTGGCCGAACACGCCAATTAAATTTTTTCGCCATTGATGACGCACTGACCTTTGTCGACCTACCTGGTTACGGTTACGCGAAGGTTTCAAAATCCGAGCGCAGAAATTGGCAGAAGATGGTGGAAGGTTATCTTATTGGTTCTCCCAACCTTCGGGGGGTGGTGATCATTATAGATATTCGTCGCGGGCTAGAAGACGAAGAGGCAGCGCTAGTAACATTTCTGCGACATCATAAACGCCCTTTCGTCTTCGTTGCTACCAAGTGCGACAAGGTAAAGCCGAATGAGCGGACGCAACGGAAGAAAGCTTTGATAAGCATTGTAGGGCCGACAACGCTAATTTTCTTTTCGGCGCACAATGGGGTTGGCAAGGACGATCTTTGGAACACTATAATTGATTTAACATCCGATCCCTCAGAGGAAATTGTTGTTTAGACGGAATAGAGAATTCCATGGTCCGGGTATCTGTTATTATACCTACACATAATCGTTCGGGGTTCGTGAAGGAGGCATTGGCTTCAGCCTGCGCTCAAAGCTACCGTGATTTTGAGATTGTCGTAGTGGATGATGGATCGGTGGAATCGTGTAGAAATGCCACGCGACGAGCGGTGGAGGTGTTTGCTGCAGAAGCAAATTTTCCGGTACAGTATTTTTTTCAACGGAATCAAGGAGTCTCTTCTGCGAGGAATAGTGGAGTACGGCTCAGCGATGGAGAGCTGATTGCCTTCTTGGATTCTGACGACATTTGGCAACCGGAAAAACTCCAAGAACAGACGAGATTTTTTGATTCCCAGCCAGAAGTGCAAATCTGTCAAACTGATGAAGTCTGGCTCCGTAATGGCGTCCGGGTCAATCCGAAGAAAAAGCATCGAAAACCAACGGGGGATATTTTTTTTGCGAGCTTAGGCTTGTGCCTGGTCAGTCCGTCGGCGACGATGATGAGACGAACGCTGTTCGAGCGTCTTGGCGGATTTGATGAGACCCTTCTTGCTTGCGAAGATTATGACCTTTGGTTACGCGTCTGCGTGACTGAGCCTATCTTCTTGATCGAATCGCCCTTGGTCCTGAGACGCGGCGGGCATGGCGACCAGTTGTCCAGTAGATACGGGGGAATGGACCGCTTTCGTGTAGCAGCCCTTTGTAAACTTTTGGATTCGGGGCAGCTATCCTCGCGCCAAGGTGTCGCCACTCGGGAAATGCTGCGGAAGAAGGTTAGTATTCTGCTTAACGGGGCGAGGAAGCGTGGCAGGTCTGGCGATGAATGGCAAAAGCTCATCACGGTATATGCGCTTGACAAATGACGGAGGACTTATGGGCGGAGAGAATAAGAGCGATGAACCCCCACGAAATAGGATCGTAGCATATGCGTCCAGGAAACGCTTAAGTGAGAGGACGCGTTCCCGCCTTTTGACACTAAGCGAAAAGGACGGGTTAGCTCTATTTTTGTTCATAAAGGATCTAGGTTGTGGGGAAAATCACACGAAGGATCTTTTAGATTGGGTGGAAGAGATAGCGACTCGGGACGAATGTCGTTTCGAAGACGTTCTTACTGGTAAAACCGTGAGCGCGGCTCGCACCGTCCGGGGAACCCGTAGCGATCGGCTAAAGGCGGTGAAACTTGCCCTGAGAAAAATTAGATACCCGCGCCTGTCGCGTTTGGAGGAAGATGCGAAGGCGACAATCAGGGCTCTCGACTTGCCTAGGGCAATAAAGGTATCCTTCCCCGAGCACTTTGAAGGGAATGGGGTCACATTGACGCTAAAGGCTGACAATACGGCAGACCTGGAGGAGCTTGTCGCACAGCTTCAGAAACTGGTCGCTGAGGGGTCCTTTGACCCAGTGTTTGAAGTTGCTGATGATCTTTAAAATAGAAGAACATACGCTGCAATGTATAAACCGACCGAAATGTTTGTGGAACGAGGCGAAGAGAATGCGCCGGTAGTCGTGCGCGCTAAGCGAATGTTGCCCGATGTGCCCGTGAGCATAGTAGACAGAAATTGGGAACGGACCGATTCCGGTGGTAAACAAATAACAGACTTTGGCAAGGGCAAAAGACGATTGCTTTTTACGCGTAAGCGGACGAGCTTTCTTGATCACTGCCCGGCAGGAGGCACAGGCGTGGTGTGCTGTAATTACCTAGTTGCTAGTCTGATATCGAACTGCCCGATGGATTGTAGTTATTGCTTTCTTCAAGAATATCTCGCCAACAATCCCTTGTTAAAGGTCTTCACGAATGTGGGGGATCTCCTCACCGAACTAGCGAAAGTTGTTGATAGACAACCATCCCGACAATACAGAATCGGCACGGGAGAGCTTTCTGATAGTCTGGCACTTGATGATCTGTTAGGGTTCTCGAAGGACTTAATCCCGTTCTTCGCCCGTCGGAAGAATGTACTTTTAGAGTTCAAAACGAAAAGCCGGTGTGTGGACAACTTATTAGGGCTTGATTCAGGCGGTCGCGTCGTGGTGTCGTGGACGCTGACTCCCCCTGCAATCGCAGATTCCGAAGAGCATGGCACTGCATCTTTTTCCCATCGTGTGGAGGCTGCTCGGCTAGTGCAAAATGCTGGGTATAAGGTCGGCTTTCATTTCGACCCGCTTATTGAGTATACGGGATGGGAGAAAGACTATACCGAGTGTATTCGGGAGTTGTTTAGTCGCGTTGACGCTTCCAACGTAGCGTGGGTCAGTTTGGGGAGTCTCCGGTTGACGAATCGATTGCGGACGATTATGCGGCAGCGGTTTCCCACGACAAGGCTTTTATCCAGTGAACAGGTACCATGCGAAGATGGGAAATGGCGTGTCTTTCAGCCGATGCGTGTTTCGATGTACCAATTCGTCAAAGAAGCGCTCCGAAATGTAGCGCCTACTGTCCCGTTTTATATGTGCATGGAAACGCCGGCCGTGTGGCAGAAGGTCCAGGGTTCCGTACCTACATGTGAAAAAGAGATTGCACGTGGCTTGACTGTTCCCAACTTGCCCCATGCTACACAGTGATATGTTCCACGTTTCCTAAATAAACATTGGATTGACAGTACGCTGTCAGCTCTGTTAGCTGTCAACAGGAAAATTTGAGTACCGGAGAGGCATTATGCCGATTGATGGAAGAGAACTAAGAAATGCTATGGGACTTTTCGCAACCGGGGTCACCGTTATTACAACGAAGGACGCCACCGGAAAGCACTTCGGCTTGACCGCGAACGCGTTCAGCTCGTTGTCACTTGATCCCCCTATGCTTTTGATCTGTGTCGACAAGGGTGTTGACTGTTACGATTGTTTTGAGGAGTCTAAGGTTTTTGGTGTTAACTTTTTAAGTTCTACCCAAGAAGAAGTTTCGACGCGTTTTGCTACTAAAGGCATCGAGAAGTTTGAAGGATTGTCGTTTAGCCTTGGGAAATTTGGAGTCGCGCTTTTGGATGGTGCTTTGGCTCATTTTGAGTGTACGGTTGCGCATGCATACGATGGAGGAGACCACACCATTTATGTCGGAGCAATAGATAATTTTGCCACCGTCGGTGCAGATCCCTTACTTTTCTTCCAGGGGAAATACCGATCGCTTGAGAAGGTGTAGGACGAAGTGGCACACCTGGTACAAGTTCTTTAAGGCGGACTACTCTAGGGTCGTCTTCGATATTACATCGCCCTGGTTGTCTATATCGTAAATCATGGGAACGCCCGTTCCAATTTCGAGATTGACGATCTCGGTTGGATCGAGCGCGTCCAAGTGCATAATGATTGAGCGCAGGCTGTTTCCGTGAGCCGCTACGAGGACGTGATGTCCCGCTAGGACTTGCGTTAGGATCGTTTGTTTTAAATAGGGAAGGGTTCTCTGCGCGGTGTTTTCTAAGCTTTCGCCCCCCGGGGGCGCGATGTCGTAACTTCGCCGCCAGACTTTCACTTGTTCATCGCCAAATTTTTTTGCCGTATCTGCTTTGTTCAACCCCTGCAAGTCACCATAGTGGCGTTCGTTTAGGGCTTGGTCTCTTTCTATTCGCAGACCAAGTTGGTCCATTTCCTCTAGCGCCAACTCTAACGTGTCGCCGGCGCGCTGAAGGATTGATGTGAACGCCAGGTCGAAGTGAAGGCCTGCTATCTTCATCTTGACGCCGGCCTCTTTTGCTTCCGCTCTTCCCTTTTCGGTCAGAGGAACGTCAGTCCAACCGGTAAAACGATTTTCTAAATTCCACTGTGACTGACCGTGCCGGAGCAAAGCGAGATTTGCCATGGATTAGTTTTTCCCTGCCGCTATGTGCGGCGTTGTCTACGCTTTGTGGTCGCCATAGCAGTGATGTCAGTTTCGAGCAAGACTGTCTGAACTGGCGAGGGCACGGACGACTGCTATTTCCAGCAAGTACGATACCATGGCAGCGAGAAGCACGAATGGGAGCATAGATCTGGGACTCGTTTGCGTCTCGGCGAGTACGATGTCTTTTCTTGTCGGGTTTATTGAGCCGTCGGTTTCACGGGCGAGAGTGGTCAGAAGACGTAGGTTTGGCTCGGGTCGTTGAGCCTCGAGCCCGTCGTGAGAGGCAATCGTGTGGCCGAAAGGTCCTACCGTATCGCCGGTCGGAAGCGTAATGGTCACAGTGTAATCGCCCGGTTCTTCCATGGGTATGGAATGTTTAAAATAGCCAGGAGCGATATTCTTCAATGTCACGACCCGCTTGCTCTTTTCTGGACTGATGATAGTTGCAGTCGTAACTCCGGTAGAATTGTAATGTGCTTGCTGTCCAAAGAAATATACTTCGACTACGAGTCCTTGAGCGTCATTCCCTACGTTGACCGAATATTCTCCGAGGGTCCCGTCAGCTCTATTTTGTTTGCCCGAGGATTGGGTGGTCCAACGGATGACGTGTGCCCAGAATGTACTATATTGGGTTGAGGCGATCCATGGGGCAGACCATCGGCCATTCGCGTCTGAGGTGAACGCCACCGTCTTACCTGCGCCAAATGTCCAAGAGGCAAGCAGGGGTTGTCGGACCGCCTGATCTATTACTAATAAATCGGCGTCGGCTTCGCTCTTGAGCGTCGTTTGTACGTAACCTTTTACTGATGGCCAAGTCTCGGAGGCCAACCCCTCGAGTAGCACCGATGGGGCATGAGAAATTGTGGGTAGGTGACCCTCGACCATTGTATTTTCCTTCGGTGGTTGTCGCATTGTATCTAGAAAAACGTTCGGTAGATTTGAGGGATCGGAAGTGTGGTGGAACGCTCCGCCGCCGTAGTTTGCCAAACGCGATAACAAGCGTAAGTTCGGCTGCTGACCGACGGCAATCGTCGAGATCGCCACTTTGGATTCTTTCCTAAGCGACGAAGCAAGTTCGAGGTAATCGCTACCAGTACCACCGGTTTCTCCGTCGGTAAGTACAATAATATGCTTATCACTAGCGTTTCTACTATCTAATTGCGATGCAGCCTCCTGCAGCGCCGGCAAGAGATGGGTGCCACCGCCCGGCTTTAGCCGTTGCAGGTTTGCAGCCAAGCGTGAGCGATTTTTTCCAACGTAGTCTAAAGGTACTACTATGAAGGGTGTCTTATCGAATCCGATCACCCCGAACAAATCAGAATCCTGAAGATTGTCGGAAACCTTGAGTGCGCCAGAGATAGCATATGCTAGTTTTCGACGTTTGCGCATACTTCCTGACTTATCGATTATAAGAATCACGGCCGCACGTTTTATTTCCTTTCGCGGGGGCAATGCATTAACGGGAAGTACTGTTTCTATAGAGGTGCCCTTGTAACCTCCCAATCCAAAACTTTTTTCTCCTCCGATCATCACAAAGCCTCCGCCTTGCCGGACGTATCCTTCTAGTCCTTCACGCAGAGAAATAGGCAGATCCTCGTGATTGATGTTGTTGACGATTATAGAATCGTGTGTGTCCCAAGCTGGCGAAGGAGCGCTCCGGTCCGCTAAGGTTTGGGTGTGTACCGTCAGACCGTTATTTTTCAACGCGGTTTCGAGATAGCGATTGTCCCGTTTTCGGCCACTTAGTATAAGAACGTTTGTCTTGCGGCTAATTCCGACCCAAGCGGTGGCCTCCGTTTTTCGAACGACCGGCATGATCTTTTCCTTATCCTCCGCGAAAGTGACGTGTACTGGAATCAAGCCAATTTGAGACAAATGAACTGGGATCCTGTGCAACGATGGTCCTGGAGGGAGTGTCACATTTTCTTGATATACTAGCTCCTCATTTCCGTGGACAGAAAGTTCGCCAACTACTGGGCTGCGACGAGGGTTGTGTAGTGCTACGGCGACTTCAAGCGGATCGTGTTGAATCGCTTCTGCTGGCGCGTCGAGACGATCTATCCTTATCTGTGGTGGCGTTGATGCCGACGGCGGAGTGACAGGATAAATGCGAATTCCCTTTTCGCGTAGTTGCGTAACCAATTGCGCCGCATTTCCTTCATTTTCCCACCCGTCCGTAAACAAAATCACCGACCTTGGCTTGTTATCGCGAAGTAGTATCTGTAGTACGTTCTCAATGTTAGTTTTCTCCGGTTCTAAGCCGCCCGGCGGCGGATGAAGAGAGGAAGCGATCGAGTCCCAGGTCGTCTCGTGCGCAGTACCCGCAAAGGCTATGGCCGATTCGTCGTTGGCAATACGAATTGTGTCACTAATTGTGGTAACTATCCATGCTTTCTGTACCTCGGTAAGACTTTTCGAGGCGTCCACTATTACGAATGGTTTGGCTGGCATGGGTTCGCCGACGCGGTAGGGTCCCGCGACCGCGATTATTAGTAGTGCAAGGAATACACCTCGTAAAATGAGGCGATACCAGGGGTTTGTGCTACCGAGATAGCTCCGTTCGAATAGGAGGATAAGTGGAATAAAAATAACGAGCGATAGTAACCATGGGTTATCGAAATGAAATGGATTGCGGTCATTGCCTAAAGCTAGAAAGTCGTTCATGGGCAATCACGTTTTAAACGGAGGTGAGTTCTTAACGGTTATCGTATCGCGGGCGCCAAGTGCCTTCCAGTAACCAGGCTATCATTGAAAAAAATATTAACCACGCCCACGGTGAGTTGTATGGTCGGTCTCTTGTTGCTTGGCCGTGAATAGTGGACTCCTGGTTCGTGGTGTCTACAAAACTGTGTCGGAGTCGGAACGGCTTGCCCCAGACTTGTTCGTCTTTGTCTACAAGATTCGCGGCTATTCGCCGCTCTCCACCGTCATCTCGCAGTGTGTATATACCCCCGTAGCTCAGTAGCAGTTCGCCCTGGTGGTTCCGTAGTACTTCATACCCTTCGGTATCAAAGCTACTTTCGTGATCTGCCCCGCCCCGCCCGGTGTGTCGAAACAAAGCGCCCATATTGGGCATAGTTGTTGCCGGTTGTACGAGCACAGTACCAGTCGGGTATTGTTCGGACTGGACGGAATCCTGAGTTAGCCAGGCAAGGATGTTCAACGTCAGAATCGAAGTTGGCAGATTGCTGGCGCCGAGGTAGGGCAGAACGTCGAAGCCAGTAACGGCGTAACGGTTGCCACCGTGGCGGCCCGCTAGTACCAATGGCCCAAGTGTGCTGCTTATAGTGGGGGTTAGGTCGAATCTCGGAAGAACCGACTGTGCAAACTTTGGTGAGAGCAAGGACAAATCTAAATATGCCGTGATGCTGTGGCCATCGGTCCAATCCGTTACAGCCGGAGTTTCCCCGGAGGCACCTAACTCAAAAAGTCGATTTCCTTCGGGTGGAAGCAAGAAGGCCGCTGGCAGTGACGGCATTACATTAGGCGTGCTGCGGTGGAAAAGTATGCAAAGGAACTGAGAAATATAGTCAGGATCAGATGGATCGTAAGTTTCTGGGGCTATCGTAGTTACGTTCACGTTGGGGAGGTCTGCGAGACTAGTACCGACATTGGCGTCGCTGGACACGAGTAGTAGCCGTACCTGCTTTAGATCTGGTAGTGCAGCGTAGGCGCTGTTGTCCAGGTGTAAACCGTCAAGATGTACGCCTTCTTCGCCGCTGAAAATAATGGTCGCTTTGTAGGAATTCGCAAATTCTAGATCGCGAAAAATGAATGACTCCTGGTGTGGTTGACTAGAATTCTCAAATGCCAATCTTGCGCCCGTCTCAGCATTTTCGACCATGACTCCTTGGATTCCATGTTCTTTTAGCCCAGCGCCGGGACCACGTTGTGTTTCGACAGATGCCATGATCGTATCGGGAAAGAATGGACTTCGGTATAGATCAAATCTATGGATCGCCACGTTTTTGAAGTTACTGCCGACTGTTACGAATTGGGTTCTGGAATTCAAAGGATCGAATTCTGCCGTAGATAATTTGCGATCAGTAAAGAAAACTACCTCCGAAAATCCTCTTGCCACTAGGCGAACGAAGAATTCAGAAAGCGTAGCGTCGTTCGGGTCTGGCGCGTCACTGACTTGAACGGTGCGAAGGTGTTCCTCGGACTCGCTGGGGCTGAGGCCTATGACTTTTGTTTCTAATAGGGGACCCGAATGATTTTCCAGGGTGTTAGTCGTAAAAATGTTTACCTTACCTCCACGGGGCAACTGCGCTATCCTTAACGAGGCTTCTTTCTTTGCGAGTTGAAAAGAGGATTTGGCGCTACCAACCTGTAGCCCCTGCATACTAGCGGAGTTGTCTATGACGATGGCGGTCCAATGTGACTTCTGTGGCAAATAAACTGGTTGGCCCGCGATGAATGTCAAGACAAGAAGTATCAGCAGTTGAAGCAGAAACACCGGGGGCAAGCGGAGTCGGTCGAAGAATCGGCGACGTGCCTTCGTCTGTATGTTTTTGTACAAAAATAGCGCCGGGACGACCACGGCTTTATGTCGCTTAAAAAGCAAATAGGGCAGTAAGAGCAGAGGTAAACCGAGTAGGTAATAGGCCGCCGACGGGTAAAGGAAGTGTATGTCCATTTCTACTATGATCGTTAATGCAATAGCCCCAACTCGGGGAGCTTCCGTAGGATGAAATAAGGAACAGTTTCAATGGTGTTGAACTGAGCGTAACGTGCGCCAAGACGGTGGCAAGAACTTTCTATCTCACGATTATGTTTATTCAGGTGCTGGAGATAGGTATCTTTTGCTCGATCGTCGAAGTGGATATTGGCGTGTTCTTGACTTTCGCTATCAGTCAACTGTACTCCTTCTGGTCTCAAGGGCGGGTCCAACTCGTCGTGACCGAGAACTTGCACGACTGCAACTTCGTAACTAGCACTCTGTAGTAAGGTTAGACCAGCTCGGAATTCTGTTAACGAAAATAAGAAGTCGGACACCCAGACGGCTTTTCCGGGCCGGCGATAATTTTGTAGTTGGTAGGCCAAGGATTGCAAAATATTGCATTGGCCACCGGGACGAGAGTTCTCGAGCTGCCGAGCGAGATTCTGCAGCCGTTGGCGACCTCTGTAGAAAGGAGTACTCGAGTAAGTAGGCTTGGACGATTCGCGGGCGAGCAGGGATAAGCGAAAAGCGTCATTGCTGGCCAGTACAATGTATCCGACGGACAATGCTATGTCGCGCCCGGATTCGTACTTGTTATTATCGATTGGATATTGCATCGAGGCGCTGTTATCTAGGAATAGAGAGGTAAAAAGTTCCTGCTCCTCTTGGTACTGTTTGACGTACAGACGATCGGTCCGGCTATACAAATTCCAATCTATAGATCGTAAGTCGTCGCCCGGGGTGTAACGTTGATAATCCGCAAACTCCAGTCCCGGCCCCCGTCGGAGAGAAAGGTGCGATCCGGTCCGCGAACCATGAAATTTACGCTTAGTACGTAAGGTTAAGGTTTCGAGGCGGGCCAAGTACTTCGAGGTGAAAAGTGAGGGTAGCACCTAAACAGTTCGCCTTTACTACAACGATGTAACGTGGCTGCCCGTAGGCTGCCCTTGCCTGTTCAAGGTTTTTTTACCTTAGCATGCGTATCTAGACCGAGATAGTGATAAATGCTGCTCGCATCGAAAAAATATAAAGAGTGTTTACACCGAAGTGTCGGTGAGCGTGGGGTACGGTGAAGCATACCTATCGCCCTTTGCGGTGGATTCGTATATAGGGGCCATAATTATGGAACGGTTCTATCTGCTGGTTGTCGGCTGGCCGAAGACGCTCCTTTCAATACTCCTCGGTTTGACTTGCATTGCGACATTGTTCGCGAAGGATATCCGCTTCGATAGCTCTATAGACGGCCTACTGGGGCGTAACGAGCCGGCTCGACGTTACTACGACGGGGTTCGCGACCTGTTTGGAAGCGATGAAGTTGCGGTGGTTGGGGTCGTGGCGGATGACATCTATACAGAAACAACCCTTTCTCTGATCCGACGGTTGACATTGGCCATAGAGAAAGTTGAAGGCGTGGAACGGGTCTTGAGCCTAGCAAATGCCATTGACCCCGTAACCGATGCAGTTGATCCACCACTTTTGATGGCGGAAATTCCGGTCACCCGCAGTGGGATGGCTCGTCTGCGGGATATCGTCCTGGACCGTCCCATTTACGTGAAGAACCTGGTGTCGTTGGATGGCACCGCCGCCGCGATCAATATTTTCTTTGACGATATAAGTGAACAAGAATTTCTGGTGCTAAGACTTGACGAGAAGATTCAACACATCCTGGACAGGGAGAGGACCCCGGCGGGGCCAGGTCTCTACTTTGCTGGGTTGCCTCACTTTAAGGCGTATGTGGCGCATGCTATCGAAAGGGATCTGCATCGCTTCGTGCCACTTGTACTGCTCGTAATAGTTGCGGTCTTGTTTTTTTGTTTCCGGTCAGTTGTCTGTACGTTGATCGCGACACTGACAATTCTCGCTAGTCTCGTGTGGACACTTTGTCTTATGGTCCTGTGCGGCCGTAACATTGGCCTTGGCACCATCGCGCTCCCCCCTCTCATACTCGTTCTAGGAACGGCTTATTCCCTGCATATGATCGCGGACTATTGCGAAGAAGCGAGACGGGGGGAGACTAATCGAGAGATGGTCCTCGCGATGCTGCGAAGAACGGGCCCCTCTATTTTGATTACTTCTTTGACCACCATACTAGGTTTTTTAGCCTTAACTACCAACTCTCTGACAAGCATCCGAGAGATGGGAATCTATTCGTCTATAGGGATTCTCACAGCCTTCCTGCTGACTGTTACCATCATTCCAACCTTTTTTGTGGTGTTTGGTCCACCCACTGGACAAAAAAGACCATTTGCCCCCAGGATCTCTGCTCTCTTTGGATTTCTCTGCCTTCTTGCTATTCGGCGGCGCGTTTGGATCTTGAGCGGCGCATTAATAATCGCCATGGTGTCTATTTGGCAGGCGTTCTTCATTAGAGCCGATTCGGATCTCGGAAATTTTTTTCCGCCGGACGATCCTATTACGCAAGCTGAAAGAGTGATAAGTGATAGGCTTGTTGGCAGCATGGCATTCTATGTGATGGTAGACGCCGACGATCGCGACGCAATGAAACGGTGGGACACTTTGCGACGCATTAAAGACCTCCAGCGCTACATTGACTCGTTATCGGGCGTTGATAAGACAGTGTCTTTTGTTGATTATTGCGAGATGTTGGATCGAGGTTCTCGGACAACGTTTGAGGTGATTGGTGGCGGTGACGGATCGGTCTCCAGGGATCCCCCAGTTACGACGTTTTGGGAGAATCCAGAGCAGCTGCGGGCTGTAATGCAAATTGTCGCTGGCAGTCCTTCGAGCTTTATGTCGGTGGCCGATCCGGATTTTTCTCGTTCGAATATATTGGTACGAACGAGCCTTTCCGGCTCTAGAGAAATATCCGAACTTGTTGACAAGATAGTGGCTTATGCGAGCAACAAAATGCCGCCGGAACTGCAGGTCAAACCAACCGGGAATTTGATACTTATGACAGCGACGACGGACGACATTATTGCAGGCCAGATTCGCAGTCTGTCTCTGGCCGCCGGAGTAATTTTCGTCATCATGGCAACGATGTTTTTGTCCTTGCGCGTGGGCCTTGTCGCAATGATACCTAACGTCTTCCCTATTGTGTTTTTCTTCGGGCTCCTCGGTGCCACCGGCGCGATGCTCAATCTCGGCACTAGCATTGTCGCATCGATCGCTCTGGGTATAGCGGTGGACAACACCGTCCACATAATGACGAGGCTAAGTGCCGAGGTGAAGTCAGCTGTGGACGAGGAGACTGCCTTGGTCCGTACCGTTAAGAGCGTGGGGAAACCTAGCCTGTTCGCCTCGATTATTCTATGCCTGGGGTTTCTTGTGCTTTCTTTCTCAACTTTCGTACCAATACAGAACTTCGGTATATTATCGGCGATCACTATCACTGTGGCATTTGTGGCGGACGTCGTGTTGTTACCCGCGTTGCTGGCAACAACCAAGATAATTACGCTTTGGGAGCTTCTATATCTTAAGTTGGGCAAAGACCCGCAGCAAACGATTCCTTTGTTCGACGGGCTTCGGCCGTTACAGGCCAAGATCGTGACTTTGATGGGAGAGTTTCGTAGCTTCCACAAAGGAGAGCATTTGTTCAGACAGGGGGAGATAGGGCGTGAGATGTACGTGCTCATCGAAGGCCGCGCGGAGGCGAAAATCCATGTTGGCGCAGACTCCAAATCGTTACGAACAATGAAGCGGGGCGATGTTATAGGGGAAATGGCTCTGATCCGGCACAATGTTCGCACGGCTGACGTTGTGGCGGTGGACGATGTTGAGTCTATCGTTGTCAATGAACGGTTTCTTTCAAGGATGCAGAAGCGGTACCCGCGGATAGGGGCCCGTATATTTTTGAACATTGCAAAAATCCTGAGTGACCGTCTGGAAGAAATGTCCCGTCGTAATACGAGTTAGCTTTGGCCGAGACAAATTGTGTTTGTTCGAAGAAAGTCCGGCATATTCTCACAGGGATTAAACGTATGCTCCGTTACCTTCGCGTTACAAACTTAGCCCTCATTGATGACCTCGAACTTGAGTTCGGGCCAGGAATGAATGTCGTTACAGGAGAAACGGGTGCCGGGAAAAGTTTGCTGATGCAAGGGCTCGGTCTAGTTTTAGGAAGCCGAGGCGGGGCAGGTTTGGTACGAAAAGACGCCGGGGAAGCGCAGACTAAAGCAATCTTCAGCGCAGAAGGTGAGTCTGAGCAACACTTTCTCAAGGAAAATGACTTACTGGAGGGTCAGGAGCTCACGATCGAGAGGTCGGTCACTGAGAGCGGCCGTAACCGAGTATACCTGAATGGCGTTCCCCGCACAGTCAGTATGCTAAGACAAGTGAGTAAGGGACTTATAAAAATATTTGGGCAACACGAGCACCAGGCCCTACGGGACTCTAATACAGCGCTTTATCTCCTAGACGATTTTTTGGAAATGCCTGAGCAGTTGGCGAAAATGACTGAGGCGCACCATATTTTGGTGGACGATTGGGAGAATTATACGAAACTCACCGCCGGGAGGGAAGAGGCGGAAAGGCGGGCCGACTTCGTCAAATTCCAACTCGATGAGATAGGAAGAGCGGCCCTAGAATCTGGCGAGGAAGAGGCATTACGAAAGGAACGGGAGGTTCTTAGTAATGCGCAGAAAATTCTTGGCGTGGTCTGTGAGGGGGAAACTGTATTAGCCTCGGGAGAGGGTGCTGTCACCGATCTTGTGGCTAAATTGGAATCCCAAGTTAGCCAGTTGGTAGCT
>CAYWPF010000146.1:0-12056 GCA_964460065.1 uncultured Enterobacteriaceae bacterium | reverse complement strand
CCCCCCCCCCCCCTCCCCCCCCCCCCCCCCCCCCTCCCCCCCCCCCCCCCCCCTCCCCTCCCCACCCCCCCCCCCCCCCCTCCCCCCCCGGGCGCGCGCGAATCCTCAGAAAATCAGACATGAGATGGTGCTGCCCAAATCCATGAATTGGAATGGTGGTCGCCTGGCATTGCTAAATAGGAAAGGCCGGAGGGATGTTTTTGCGACGAAGTCGAAGGGCGCCAGGCAATCTTTTCAGCACTTGCATCGCCTAATGCGCAGTGTTTGTTTTGATGCTTTTCATAGGGAGGACAGCTTGATAGTGTCATTCTTTATGAATTTACGGAGCCACATTTCGTCGGGACAACGCAGAACGGCAGTGTATGAAGGGGAGGGCAGGTTATGCAGATAGGGACAATCGCCTTGTTTCAGAGACACGGGTACGACGAATCCGTTACTGATAGTCAGGTTTATAAAGAAGAAATGGCTTTGGCATCTCAACTCGAGAAGCTTGGCTACGACTCCCATTGGTCAGTGGAACACCATTTTGAGGACTATTCTTTTTGTCCCGATAATGCTGTCTATTTAGCCCATTTGGCCGCAATCACCAAAACTTTGAAACTTGCTACCGGCGCGGTTATAGTACCCTGGAACACGCCGCTCCGTTCGGCTGAAAAAATAGCCTTACTGGACGAGCTGTCGGATGGGCGAGTGATTTTTGGTATGGGCCGGGGACTGTCCCGCCGCGAGTACGATCAGTTTGGTATAGACATGGACTCCTCGAGGGAACGCTTTGATGAGGCCGTCCCCATGATCCTTGAAGCGCTTGAGACGGGCGTTATAAAAGGCGAAGGAAAATATTATAGTCAACCGCCTGCACCGATTCGGCCTAAACCCACGCGCACGTTTGTAGGTCGTATCACACAGGTCGCAATGTCGCCTGATTCGGCACTGGAGGCGGCAAAGCACCGAGCCCAAATGATGGTTTTTACGCAAAAGCCTATTGAAGAGCATGGGGCGGACTTTGAGCCGTATCGGACGTTGTTTCGAGAACTGCATGGGGAGGATGCCCCCCACCCGGTTATGGCCGGCATGGCCGTCTGCCATGAGGATGGTGGTAAGGCCGAGGAGATGGCCCATAAGTACATATCCGGTTACCTCTTGTCAGTAATGCACCATTACGAACTCATGGGAGACCATTTCAAAAAGGTGAAGGGGTATGAGGCATACGGGGATGCAGTTGACACTCTTCGGGACCTTGGCCTCGAGGGGATTGCAGAGATGTATGTCAATGCACAAGCGTGGGGAACGCCTCAGCAGATTTTAGACAAGCTGTCTCATTGGCGGGAAGTTCTGGGCCCGTTTGATCTACTGTTTGGTCTTCGAGGAGCAGGCATGCCATACGAAGACGCGGACCATTCTCAACGTCTGATTGCGCAGCAAGTAATCCCGGAATTACGCCTATGGGACGAGGAAGCGAAAGCAGCTTAAGGCGCGAGGGAATCCCAACGGGATTCCCTATCAAGTATTACCAGGGGGGCGTAAAGTATACTTATATAAGTCTTTCCAATAGTGGTCCAAAACTTCATCGTTAGCGCAGTCCAGGCATTCCATTTCTTGGTCTGAAATCTTTATAAGGCCCTTCTTAATTAATGTTTCAGCGTAAGGGCCACGGTCGATCAGCTTCACGGGACCGCGTGCCTTGGCCATTTGATCGCGGAGTTCCTTGGTTGCGGCCTGAGCAATCTCATTTGAACCGGACTCGAGGATTACTCCATAATCTTGTCTGGCGCGTTGGCGAGACACGAGTTGCCGAATGACGTCGAGCCGTACCGCGTCAGAATCCCTTTCGAGAGGGTCTCCCCAACCGCCGCCGCCTGGGGTTCCGATACGAGTGCAGCAAAGAAACAGCGATAGCTGTTATCCCTTGCTCTTTAAAATTCAGCGCTATGGTAGCGATCTCTTGATCGTTGACCCCCTGCTTAACAGAACCTCGAACATCCATGCGGGCATCGATCTCTCGAATACGTTCCAGGGGCACGACGCGTTCAGGTTTGATCCACCATGTAATGTCGCCGAACTCTCCCGGAACGGTTTGCCGGGCGCATTCCAGAGCTTCTCGATAGCCCTTCGTAATGATCAATCCTAACTCGGAATATTTTCGCTCTAGGATCGCATTTGTAGCGACAGTAGTTCCATGAAAGACGGCTCGTACGTCAGACGGCGATATTTGCTTTTCCGTGGTCATAAACTCTATGCCCTGCAGAAACCCATCCGCTGGATCGTCCGGGGTGCTGGGGACCTTCGCCAGGTGTACTGTGCCATCCTTTTCGTTTAACGCTACGACGTCGGTAGAGGTTCCTCCTATATCTATAGCCAGTCGCCAAGTCAGTTTTATTCCTCCTTGTCAGCCGCCGAATCAGTGCGGCGAAGTCGTAAAATAGATATCTCCGGTGGGATGCCGAGTCGCATAGGGTAGCCGTAGAAACCGACGCAGCGAGTTACGAACATTTGCATGTCACGTCGCCGATACAACCCTTGGTCCGGTATTCCAAGCATTCCAACCACACTAAGTGCGCGATCTTGGCCGAGTTGTATGCCCACATGACCACCGTGCGTGTGTCCTGACAGAACTAGGTTCGCCGCATCTGCAGGAAGGTCTCCGAACGCGCGAGGGTCGTGGTTGAGAAGAAGGCGTGGCGTATTTTGATTGTGGCTCCACGGCTTCATAATCTGTTCATAGAGTGTTTCCCGAGCGAAACGTTTAAAGAGAAAGTCGAGGCCCGCAATTTCCAGAGGCTCTTGGTCCACCAGGATCGTGACTATCTTGTTCCGAAGGGTATGGACTCCCGCTCGACCTAGGAGGGTGACAAGACGCTCCGGGTCGTCAAAGTCGTGATTTCCCAGGCAAGCCCACTGTCCAAAAGGGGCTTGAAGGATCCCGAGGGCCTTGTATAGAGGCCGATCAAATTCGCCGGTACGGTGAGTGAGGAAATCTCCAGTGTGTAGAACGATATCGGGTTTTGCGGCATTCGTAAGTGCAGCGACGGTAGAAAGTTTCGGCCAGTCCATTTCCCCTCCTACATGAATGTCGGAGAGATGTGCTATCCGAAAACCGTCAAGTGTTTTCGGCAGCGTAGGTAGAAAAATGTCACGCTCGCTCACTTGGAAGTCGTATGTGAGGTGCACGCTTCCAATAGAAAACGAGAAGGGTATTCCAGCGCCTATGAGGCCCAAATGCTGCATGAATTTCCGGCGCTCTTGGCACGGTGCAGTGTGGTTTTGGTGATTGTTTGGTAGGAGCGCTCTGATCCGAGGGAGCGCAATGCTATTTGCAGACTTTAGAAGTGCCCCTATACAATACCCTGCTAATAAAAGGAGGTAGCCGCTATACCATATTGCGCCAAACCAAGAGACTGTAGGATCGTGCAGTAACGGGACCGGCGTGCCCGAGCGCGCAGCAAGAATTTGTGTTGCCATGACAAGATCAGCTACCATCCCTACTACAGTAAGGATCGCAAGGGTTCTAGAATCGGCACCTAAAACCTTGTGGAATTGGCCGTGCAAGCGAAGTCTCGCGTACGAAAATGGTACAATCGCGATAGGCACCATGGCGATTAGATACGCAGCTCTCCAGGTGACATACAGCCACATGTATATGGCAGCCACTAGGAGCAGAATATTTACGAAAACTTGCCACATTCGTTGCGAGTATGGCGTCGCTAAATTCTTCGGGTGTATTACAGTGTACATGGAGATAGTTTAGAGCCAAGATAAAGGGGACGGTCAGGTGCGAGTCATTATCAAATTGCCGGTCGTGTCTACATTAACGGTGAAGCCAGGTGGTACGGTGACGGTGGAATCGTACTGTTGAACGATCGCC
Source organism: uncultured Enterobacteriaceae bacterium (assembly GCA_964460065.1). Lineage (GTDB taxonomy): Bacteria > Desulfobacterota > Binatia > Bin18 > Bin18 > Bin18. The sequence goes on along the minus strand of CAYWPF010000146.1, from coordinate 8,194 downwards.
GGCCCAGAGAAAGAGGTGCCAAATCCTAATCCTGTCCGATCGTACACCGGGCAATCGATGAAGCCATCGGATTTAAAAAAGAATACCGAGCGATTGTTTTTTATTTGGCGAAGGCCACTTTTAGCGCTGACTTTCGGGCTATAAGGTCGTCGGCTTGCGGTGGTGATCTTCAGACGGACGGTTGACAACACTACTTTCCTGCGACCTTCACAAGAAAATCCGCACAAGTCCTCATGCTTCTTATGGAAATCTACTATCGCGTGTCCTAGAACCTTGGGAGTAAGTAATCGCGAAGGAAGAGCTACTAGAAGATTCGTTGACATATCCCGATAGCCGAATTCGAGTGATCGTAGGTATTTGAAGTTTGCGGTTGGGTCGGCGTGGATCATGTGTTTCCGGCCTTCACGCTCGAGTTTGTCAAAGAGAGAAATAATTTGCATTATCTCAGGTGGTGCCGAACTATTTGGGTAAGCGCTGGCTAAGTCGGTGCTAATTGGAGCGGCAAGTAAGCCCGAGGCCGCCGCCAGCCCGGGGCTAACGGGTATGCAAATTGTCTTGATCCCGAGCAGTGTGGCGATATCTGCGGCGTGTAAAGGGCCCGCTCCGCCCACGGCAGTAAAGACGGAATCTTGTGGTTGAATGCCGCGCTTCGTGCCTGCCTGCCGTATGGCCCCACACATAGTATGATTTACGAGTTGGATAATGCCTTGCGCTGTCTGTTGTACATCCCGACGGCGGGCCTGCCCGAATCGAGACAAAGCCGCACAGACGGCGTCTCGTGATAACTCAATTTCACCGGCAAGGAGTGTATCGGGGAGTCGGTTGAGAATTAGATTCGCGTCGGTAACTGTGGCCTTAGTGCCTCCCTTGTTGTAACAGGCTGGACCTGGTTCTGAACCGGCACTGAGGGGACCTACGTGCCAACGGTTCCCTGGGCCTGCTTGGGCGATAGAGCCTCCGCCGGCACCTATCGAAATTATGTCTATCATTGGTGTTTTAATGGGGTAGTGGCCTACGTGGCCGCGAGTGGTCATGAAAGGTTGCCCGTCCTGGATTAAGGATACGTCGGTGGAAGTGCCACCCATGTCGAACATTAGAACGTCGGAAAACTCTTTGCAAAGCGCGGACAATGACATTCCGACGACTGTCGCGCTGGCGCCCGACAGGACTGTAGTCAAGGGTCGGGCTCTAACGGAACTTAGGTTCTGTAGTCCACCCGATGACTGCATGATCAGTGGCGAATCGCAAACGTTCTGGCCCCTCATAAAGTAGGTCACGTCTTTCAAGTGGGCAGCGAATAAAGTTTGTAATGCCGCAGTCAGACATGTTTGTATTGTCCGTTCCTGTTCTCTTGCTTCTGAGAGCACTTCCGACGAAAGAGTAATTTTCAAGGAAGAGTCTTCACCCAATAACAGAGTCTTCAGGTTTCTTTCTGAATCGGGATTGCGATAACTATGCAGAAGTGAAATTGCGACGCTTTCGAGTTGGTTGTTTTTGCACCAGGCTGCGATTGTGGCCGCGTCACGTTTGTTCACTGGCACGATCACAGCACCATGTGCATTGGTCCTTTCGTCGATTTCGTAGATATATTCTAGAGGTACCAAGGCTCTGGTTATTAGAGAAGGTGAGGACACGTCTGGACCTGCCTTCTCGTTTCGCGCGAGTTCCAAAATGTGCCGAAACCCATCAGTAATAATGAGGCCTGTTTTGGGAAGTCTGTTTCGAAGTAGGGCGTTTGTCGCCACTGTCGTGCTAAATCGAATTTTGCACGGTCTCGAAATCGCGGCAAACGCACGTGCCAGTGCATTTCTAAGGCTGGAAGCCGGGTCTGAGCAGCTCGGTATTTTTCCGTGATAGACGACTGTTCCGTTCTCTTCGGCGAGGACGTCAGTAAAGGTTCCCCCAATATCTATGCCGAGGTGTACTTCCATCTTTCAAAATATTAGGTGTCAGTCCGCGAATCTTGGCATGACTTTATTCGCGAAAAGGTCCAGGGAACTCATGACCTGTTCGCGCTCGTGGATACCCTGTTGTATGAGAAGGAAACACTCATTAATAGGAAAAGTCTTTGCGGCTTCTTCTATGCGACGCGACAGTGTATCGGGATCGCCCACCAACAATTCTGGATGGCCCTGGCCAAATGGAGTGAAATACTCGTCCCATAACCACATCGGGTCAGTGAGCCAGTCTTGGGCGGTTGTCTTATTTTTGTGACAAATGAGGGCGCCTCCCCAAGCGGCTTCATTCCCGCGTTCTATTTCATGACCATGTTTGAGAGCTTCCTCACGATATCCTGACCAGAGACTCTTACAAAAGTTGAGATCGGAGGCGAGCACGATGGGCCGCCCTCCGTATTTGGCCCAAAAAAGCGCCGTTCGCATGCTGTGGGTAAAGCCACCGTAAATCTGAGGATGCGGGTCCTGGTACGGCTTGGGCGCTATTCCGATTTCGCGTATGCGCATGTCTTCGTCTACCCCTCTGCCATATTTGACGTATGCGGGTTGCACATGTGGGTTGACGAAGTCTTCCGGCGGTATGGTCCAGTGCTTTCCATTGTAGCTGAACGTGTCTTCTTTCCAGGCTTTGAGCACGATTTCAACAAACTCGCGAAAATATTCTCTGTTCATTTGGTCGTCTTCGGAATTACGATTCCAGTGCCCTACGGCGTTCAGTTCCGGACGGATTCTGAAATTATGCACCCAACGGGCCTGGTACCCACGTACCATACCCACGGCTAGGCGGCCCTTAAGCATATGGTCGAGCGTAGCCATATATTCGGCTGTACGCACCGGATTATGGGTCGGGGCGACCCACCCGACCATATTGACGCGAAGTTTCTTGGTGTGTTGCCCAATCCACATTGACAGCAATCCGGGTTCGTTGCTCGCCTCGAAGCCCTCTATTTGTAGATGATGTTCAGGGTGCCCGAACCCTGCGTAGCCCACTTCGTCAGCAAACGCGGCGTATTCTGCAACCTCGTCTAGCATTCTTTGGTAGAGTTCGGGCCGTTTGCCAGCCATCCCTGCTTCTATCTCATGTCGCCGACCTAGGGTCGCATAGATGAAAAGATGAAATTTCATTAATTCCTTCCTCCGATTGGACACCTTGACGGGCGGTAGTCCGGGTACATCCCTATAGTGTACGCGAGAATAAGTGAAGATGAGTTCCTCAGAGAGGCCCTTCTCCGCGGGGGAATTAGAATCGCTTACGGACAAGCATGCGTAACCATATGGGTGAACAAGCGACCATTTCGCTGGAGGTTGTAGCGATTATTTATGGACCGGTCCGACAGTCCCGGACTCCATCTCAATAGGGAGTTCAACGCGAACCTCAGTCCCTTGCCCTTCTATGCTTTCAACCGTGAGGTGTCCTCCACAGGCTACCGCCTGTTCCCGCATATACAGGAGGCCGTAACCGCCAGCGTCGGTATCTGCCGGTCGAAACCCTTGGCCATCATCCTTGATTAGCAATGAAACGCCGGACTGCTCAAAACTGAGGGCTATTTGGACATGGTTTGCTTTCGCATGTTGTTGCACATTATGCAGTGCCTCTTGGCTGATGCGGAAAAGTTTACGGCTTGTATGTATTGACATCCCTTGGTCCGAGTTCTTAGCCTTCATAACGATGTCAAAGCCTTCATTTTCCTGGAGTCCCGACACGTACGATTGCAACGCTTCGACGAGGCCGAAATTTTCTAAAACGGGAGGGAGCAGATCATCAGCAAACTGGCGCACTAAAACGGATATGTCGTCCAATTCGGAGGCTAATCCATCGAAGCGCTCTCGTCCATCCGGCGCGTTTTGTAATACAAATTCCTGACACCCTCGGAAGTTTTGCAGTACCCGGAAAACTTTCTCGCCCAATCGATCATGCCACTCTGTGACAACGCGACGACGTTCTTCCTCTTGGGAATCTAACAAGGACTGTATCAGCCCTCTTAACTCTTTGGTCGACCGTTCTTCGTTGGCATAAGCTCTGGCATTGTCTATCGCCGGGATATATTCGCGTAGCGTACTCGCGATAGCCTGGTTGTCCTCTTGCCGAAATCCGTCGCGGTTCCTCCGGTCCGTAAGAATGAGGCAGCCACGGGAACGCTCACCGCCAATATTGTGCACTAGCAGCTGACGTTGTGCTAATGGTCTTCCACTGAACGACTGGAGCCGTTTATAGATGTCTTGTTCGGTGGTAATTGCCAGGGGTCCCAACGCTAACGCTGCATTTATGGGTCCCCCTTCTTCCATGGCGTGTTGCCAGGAACGGGAAGGGAGTGGCACAAAGGAGCCTGCGGTCTTGACCGCGACCTCCGGAATACTCTCTGCATTTATGCTTACTACGCAGACGCCCCTGCACGGAACGGCATGGATGATTTGATCCGCGAGCCTCTGAAGTAGAGAGTCTATGTTCAAGATTTGATGAGCTTCACTGATACGAGGCTTCGCGGGTTCCGGGCCCTCCGGTAAAATTGCCTTCTGTGCATTGTCTTCCTTGAGCACTCTTCTTGAGAAGAATGCTCCTAATGAGGCGATCCCCAATAGTAATAATACTCGGAGCCCGAGACTGTAATAGAGTTCGGGAATCGAGGGGGCAAGCGTCTGGCTAGCCAAAAGGAGTACGCAATAAGCAAGACTTGCACACAAGACGGTCCCGAATGCCGGCCTCCAACCAAAGCGCATCGTGGAAATAAAAGTAAGACCGTAGAAGTAGAGGTGGAAGGGACTCTGAAACCCTCCGGTCGAGAGGCAGAGCAAGGAAACGAACGCGATATCGGTTATTCCGATGGGAAAGCGAATACGAGTTCCCTTGATCCGACGATAGGCGACGTATTGTCCGAGGGTACAGTAGAGGATTCCAAAAAGCAGAAACGGATGCATCCACCAATCCGCGCGGAGCTCAGGAACGAGCAGGATTATGCCGGTAAATATGGCGAATGCTCCCCAACGTACCCTCGCCAAAATTTTTTCAGTCGGGGGTTGATGGGCCACTTTGGGTAGTACAGGCTCGACCCACAACGCACTATATATTGTTGAGTTCATCTATCTGAGGTTGTACTCCTGTCTCTGACGTTTGTCCAGTTTTTCTGCGATCAGAAAAGAAAAGGTTTTCCTTCTGCGTGTGTGACGTGCTACTGTGGCTCCAGAGATCCTGGTTAGTTATTTCAGGTTATGTAAATTAAGGAGTTGAGAATGTTGATTTTGCTGAAGGCACGTATCAATAAACCGGCAGACATGGCGAACAAAGACTTTTACTCTGTGTGGAAAAAGGAGGCTGAGGCCGCCTTGGCCGCGAAGGACGCTGGAGTAATCAAAGCGATATGGAAAGTTGCTGGCAAACCTGAGGTGATGGTTGTAATGGATGTGGAATCGGGCGACATGCTTGATGGCGCCATTAATAGTCTTCCGATTTGGACACTCGGGTTCGCCCACATAGTGTCAGACATAGAAATTGTTCCGCTTCGGCCGTATGAAAATTGGGCCAAAGACCTAGACGATCTGTCAAAAGGTTAGTGATCTAGAGAGTGCCGAGGTCCTACGGTCCAGGCGAGGCGACAAGGCGCGTGGTCCTTGCTGAAGTCCGGTATTAACGGCGCCCGAGTTGCTTAAAAGCCGGATAACTGGTCTAGCACGGTAATCAGTGCTTGGGTCCCCTCTTGGTCTCGTGTCTGATTTTCGAGTGTTTGAAACAGTAGATGTGCCAATCTGGTGGCCATCAAAGGAACGTCCAGTTTCCCAGCCTCTTCTTGAACTAATCTCAGGTCTTTCTGCTGAAGCGCGACGATGAAGCCCGGGGCGAAGTACCTTTCTAGAATTAGTGGGGCAAGGTTATCGAACTCGCCAGAAACCGCCGGTACCGGCTTTAATAGAATCCTACATTTTTGAAAGGTCTAATCCCGCTTTTGCTCCGAAGATCAGGGCTTCATTCATGGCTAGATTTGCCACCGCAACAGCAATTTTATTTCAGAGTTTTGTGAGCTGTCCCGATCCAGTGGGACCAACATGTGTAATGTTTTCTCCGAGCACCTCGAATATGGGCAAGCACCTTGCGAATGTTTGTGCAGGTCCGCCAACCATTATCGAAAGTTTGCCCGATTCGGCTCCTCTCTCGCCGCCATTACTTAGAGCATCTGGCATTTGCCCATTCCGGGTTTCGATCTTGGTTGCAAAGTCTCGCGTAACGGAAGGCGACATTGTGCTCATGTCGATCACAACGGCCCCGTTCCTGAGTGCTTCGACTGCACCCCTTTCGCCGAATAAGACTTCCTGAAGGTCTGGTGTCTCTCTAACCATGCTGATAATTGGACTCCTCTGCTTAGCTACCTCTTGTGGCGAGTTCGTGCAGATGGCACCGTTGGCTTTAACATTCTTTGCCGAGGAGCGCTGTCGCGAAAATACTGTAATCGTTTAACCGGCCCGGAGTAGATTTAGGGACATGGGTGCGCCCATTATCCCCAGTCCAACAAAACCAATTTGTTCCATATATAAGGCAGCCCTGCCATATCACTGATACGGACTTATAAAGGTCTCACCCGCTGGCGTCTCGTTTGTTGGCCTTGCGACTAGTGCCAACGACGAAGGGTGTTAGCGGGATTTGGTGGGGCCGTCTTTAGTGCTGATCGTTCGCTCGTCAGCTTTCTGCTCTTTTGAGGAGGGCGCCGGAAGTGTGGGCTGACTTCCGCTTTTGGGGCGGCCTCTCATTGGCATGCGATTTCTCACTTCGCGCCAGTGAAAGCTGCTGGGAGGACTCTGTAGGCGCTCAAAGCTCGCTAGTAGGAGATCTTTACTGTCTGCACGACCGAAGCAATGGTCGCCAATCCACATTTCCCAGCCTGGTCGCTTGCTTCCGTCCGGTCCGGTGAGATCTCGCTTCACAAAAACTGGAGGGGCGGTTTGGGATGGTGGTATACCGTCTTGGGAAGGAGGCGACGTGGCTTCGGTAATTTTAAGAGCGGATTCTTTTGTTTGCTCTTCCAATAGGGTTGCCGTTTTGGACAGTACGGTTTTAGGCGCGGACTTTTTCGACGGTTTTCTTACAACGGATTTGGCGACGGCTTTTTTCGGAGGGACGCGCTTGCCGGTGGTTTTCTTTTTTGCCGGCCGCTTTTTGGCAGTGGAGGTCTTGACGGATTTTTTAGCGTTTGTTTTTAAGGACTTTTTTACCGGGTTTTTTTTGTTCGCGGCGGTCGTCTTTGTTGATTGACGGCTCTTCATAGGAAGTAATTCCTTTCCTGACTTAACCGTGATTGGATGCAGCTGTCTTTCAAGTGTATCTGGTCACTCAGAGTTACGATCATCACGGTACGTCGGGCCACTCTTTATCTACGATCCAAAGGAACGCCTCCATCGCAACCACCAGAAGCACCATCGTGGTCCGCCTGCAAACCGAGGGAATATATCATATATCCTGACTCACCGCAATCGATTCTTCAACCCACTGGGCGGAGAGAATGGTAGGGCGCCGAAGACCCAAAGGAAGGAGGCAAGAGATCCTAAGGTCAACAGTGTTTCGTGTTAATTCTTCAAACTGGCAATTCTAGTACTCCTGAGTTTTATCGTAGGTGCCGGTGCGACCGCCGCGTTTGTGGACTAGGGTAATGTCACCGATAGACATGCTTTTATCTATGGCTTTGCACATGTCATAAATGGTCAGTGCCGCCACGGACGTTGCAGTCAGTGCTTCCATCTCTACCCCCGTTCTACCAGAAACTTTCACTTCGGCGTTGATTGTTATGGAGCAAGCCTCCAAATCAGGTGCAAAATCAACGGTCACCGAAGAAATAAGCAACGTATGGCATAACGGGATAAGTTCAGAGGTTTTTTTTGCCGCCATTATTCCGGCGACTCGTGCCACCGCCAATACATCACCCTTCGGTATCGTGCCGGTCATTACGGCACTCACGGTGTCGCGTTGCATATTGATGACGCCTGTGGCGATGGCCACTCTTTCTGTGTTTGCCTTTTCTGTGACGTCGACCATTTGGGCATGTCCACGGGAATTTAGATGGCTAAGTTTTTTCATGCGTCCTCCTGTATGCGCATGTATTGCGTCCTCGTTGGCCTGTTCCCACCGTAGATGTTTAGGCGGTTGGGGGGGGGAGATGGGGGGTCTATATGCGTAAGGTTTGGTGAGCGCGAAGCAGTTTGCTCCTAAAGGGGATGTCTCTCGGACAAGCGATCTAGCAAGGCGAGGGACATCTAAT
>CAYWPF010000145.1:0-19315 GCA_964460065.1 uncultured Enterobacteriaceae bacterium | reverse complement strand
TCTTAATCAATTTTATGGCGAAAGTCTTATCCGCTGGGACGTGGACCTATATATTCCCGCGGGCTCTTGCTCGTTCCTTATGGGCCGTAACGTAGTTGGGATGACCACTCTTTTAATGACCATAATGGGAACGTTGCCCGTTGCATCAGGCCACATTGAATTCGATGGTGCGAGCATAGACCGACACACCGCGGCGCGACGCGCGCGCGCGGGCATCGGTTATGTTCCTCAGGGACGCGAAATATTCGCGCAACTCACTGTCGAGGAAAATTTGCGCATCGGACTACCCGCCCGTCACGACAAAAGCACCAGCATCCCAGAATCTGTGTTTGAATTTTTTCCCGTGCTCGAACAGATGTTGGGGCGGCGCGGCGGAGACCTTTCCGGAGGACAACAACAGCAGCTAGCTATCGGCCGCGCACTGGTCCTTAAACCGAAATTACTGATCCTAGATGAGCCGACGGAGGGGATCCAACCAAACATTGTTCAAGAGATAGGGGAGATCCTACTGAAACTTAACAAAGCGGAGAATTTAACGATTCTTCTCGTCGAACAAAAGTTGCCATTCGCCCGTCGTGTCGCGGATGCTTTTGCAGTAATGGAAAAAGGGAGCGTCGTGGCAGAAGGCCCGATAACAAAACTCACGGATGATATCGTGCGACAACACCTTTCCGTTTAAAGTTTTTCCGTTTCATGGAGATCCTCTATGCATTTCACACCGCACGAACAAGAAAAATTAATGATATACCTAGCGGCGCAATTAGCCAAAGAAAGGCAATCTCGGGGACTTAAATTAAATTACCCCGAAGCCGTAGCTCTGATCACTAGCGCCATACTTGAAGGGGCAAGAGATGGAGAATCAGTTTCCCATCTCATGTCCTACGGTGCAACAATATTGAAGCGTAATGATGTTATGGACGGCATACCTGAAATGCTGGATTTGGTCCAAGTGGAGGCCACCTTTCCTGACGGCACCAAACTGGTGAGCGTGCATCAACCAATACGTTGAATGACTAGGAGGAACGGATGAGTCGGAGGATGGATAGAAGACAATATGCCGAAATGTTTGGACCGACCGTCGGTGACCGAATTCGTCTCGCAGATACCGACCTGATAATTGAAATTGAGCGGGACTGTACCCATTACGGGGACGAAGTCAAATTTGGAGGAGGAAAGGTCATTCGAGATGGAATGGGGCAGTCTCCTGAGTGGACGTCGGCAGACGGCGCTCCAGACTTAGTAATCACCAATGCCACAATCGTCGATCACTGGGGCATCGTAAAAGCCGACGTAGGGATTAAGAACGGACGGATCTGTGGCATTGGTAAGGCCGGCAATCCCCTTCTCATGGATGGCGTGTCTGAGGACTTGTGCATAGGCGCTGGCACGGAAATCCTCGCGGGAGAAGGAAAAATCTTAACGGCCGGAGGAATTGACGCCCATATACACTTCATCTGTCCCCAGCAAATAACAGAAGCTTTGGCGTCAGGGATAACGACGATGTTCGGCGGCGGGACTGGCCCGGCAACCGGGACTAACGCCACGACTTGCACGCCCGGGCCTTGGAACATAGCGCGGATGCTAGAGTCCGTTGAATCCTTTCCTCTGAATATAGGTTTCCTTGGCAAAGGTAACGCGTCCAGACCAGAAAGTCTCCGGGAACAACTCGAGGCGGGTGCTATGGGTTTAAAGCTACACGAGGACTGGGGCTCCACACCCGCGGCTATAGACTGTGCCTTGTCTGTCGCCGACGAATATGACGTCCAGGTCGCGATACATACGGACACCCTGAACGAGACGGGCTTTGTGGAGGACACTATAGCGGCATTCAAAGACCGGACCATTCACACCTATCACACCGAAGGAGCCGGCGGCGGACACGCCCCTGACATCATCAAGGTCTGTGGATACCGAAATGTCCTCCCGTCTTCAACGAACCCTACCAGACCCTTCACAGTGAATACGATCGAAGAGCACCTGGATATGTTGATGGTATGCCACCATTTGGACCCTAACGTCCCAGAAGACGTTTCCTTCGCAGAGTCCCGGATCCGGGCGGAGACAATCGCCGCCGAGGATATTCTCCACGATATCGGGGCGTTTAGTATGATGGCGTCCGACTCTCAAGCCATGGGACGCGTGGGCGAGGTGATTCTCAGGACCTGGCAAACCGCTCATAAGATGAAGGTGCAAAGGGGTCATTTAGCCGAAGAGTCGGGCGGAACGGATAATTTTCGCGTCAAACGGTATGTCTCCAAATACACTATCAATCCTGCTTTGTCTCATGGGATTGCGCACGAAGTTGGCTCCGTAGAAAACGGGAAGCTCGCAGATTTAGTTCTCTGGGAACCAAAATTTTTCGGCGTTAAACCGGATTTAATACTCAAAGGAGGCTTTATCGCGTGGGCGGCTATGGGAGACCCCAATGCTTCTATCCCGACGCCACAGCCAGTGTTTGGTCGGCCCATGTTCGGTCATTTCGGCCTGGCACCATCCTCGCTCGCAGTAAGTTTTGTGTCGCAAGCGGCATACGACAACGGTTTATCTGACCGCTTAGGGCTCAACAAACGACTGGCTCCCGTAAAAGACTGTCGCAATGTGAAAAAGACAGACTTGATACATAATGGCATATTACCTCGCATCGAGGTAAACCCGGAGACCTATGAAGTAAAAGCCGACGGTCGGATCTTGACTTGTGAACCGGCAACGGTGCTTCCGTTATCTCAGAAATATTTTCTTTTTTAGTACTGCGCCCATTTTGCCTGCCTAGTGTCTGTCGCATCCGAGTCGCCGTGACAGGCATCCGCGGACCCTTCCTCGGACCCGAAGCTCTAGCCCTTTCGTCCCTGAGGCCGGAATCTAGATTTCAAGCACACCCTATTTTGAAAACTTTCCGACGCTTCTAAAACACCGACTTCGCCCCAAGATACTGAACGAATTTGGCGTAGAGGAAAGCAACCAGCAAAGAGAATAAGTTGAGGCCTATGACGATCCCAGCGGAAGCGCCTCCTGAAAAGTTCGTCCCAGTAATTAGCAAAGCCACAGCACCATTTCGAATGGCGGCGGGAATAGCTAACGACGGGCGAACTCCGACCGTCTCGCTCCTGGCCTCCAACAGCCCAATCGACAAACACGTGAGAATCGCGAAACTCAAGATAACAAAAGACTGGAATCCGAGGGGCCAGACGCGACCCGTTTGGGTGAGCGTCAGCAGTGCCAGGGCTGGCCCTAAACAGACTTTTGCAACGGTCGGTAGTACGCGGAGAAGATTTTGTCCAAAGAAAGGGAAACTGGCTTCGTATGATTATGGCCAGGATCAACTGCGCAATTTTGGCAACTACGAGTGTTTGAAAAATTTTTAAAGTTTCGATGCGAAACATCGCCACCGACCATTGAAAAAAAGGGAGGCGCCAAAGGCGCGACAGTTACTACCGCCAAGATTAATAGACCAATCGCAATACCAGGATGAGGCGGTACCGGATAAACGATTAGGGAAATCGCACAGGGCATCAGCAAGAAGTTTACAACCACGCCTCGTAATAAAATCGGATATTGCTACGCTAAATTGCGAATATCGGTAACCGCCGTACTCAACCCGGCCCCGGACAGCAGAGGCATTACCCGTCGAGCAGGGGAAAGTTAATCAGACCAACCAGCATCAATTCATTACGGCTTTTCGGCCGCCTTCCGTTTGATACACACCGGCCATCCAGGCTTCGGTGCCATGCAAGGTAGAACAGCCGTCACCCTATCACCCCCAATCATCGCTTACTATTAGGTAATAGCTACGACGGAGAGGGAGGGATTCGAACCCTCGGTACGCGATTAACGTACACTCGCTTAGCAGGCGAGCGCCATCGACCACTCGGCCACCTCTCCAAAAGTCTGCCCGGAACAAATACTATATATTCAACATCTGGTGCGCAACGAGGCTCCACGTCAGACCGGCCTGGTTTGAAAAGAACGTCGCACCGATGACTACGCCTCTCGGGGGGGGGCCTCGACCTAGAAAGTGAAAATATTCATTTTCCTCGATCTAGAAACCAAAAAAGGCCTCCGGATGGAGGCCTTTCAGGAATTACTCTAATCTTCTACTTAACTCTACTGAGCGTTACCTCTTGTTCAACATTCTTCGTTTCTACCATCTCCAAATATAACTCAAGTTCCTCTATATCACTCTGTTCTTCTTCGATCTGATTTTCAAGCATGGTCTTCAACGCAATATTCCCCTCGGCCAACCCATGAGCGTCCTCATACGCTTTCATTGCGAATCGTTCCAACGCTAAATCTTGTCGGAGCATCTCGTTGAGGTCCGTGGACTGGTGTACACTAGAACCTATTTCGATCGTGGGCACCCCGCCTAAAGACACGACTTTCTGACTGAAACTGAACGCATGGGCGAAGGAAGCCTTACTTTGCTCGGCGAAATAACCCGAGAATACTTTTCGCCACAACCCTCGCACTAACAGCGCGTGCTGTTGGTATTGCAACGTCGCGGCATGTTCTAATGCTACTGTTTTGTTCATCGCTGCGATCATCTTCATCTTATTCATAAAGCCTCCTCATTGCCCGTTAGAGTCGCCTCCACTTGGTGCAAGTGTACACTCTTTCAAACGGTAATGTCAAGGTAAGTTATTGTTTTTATTAGAGTTTTGATTTTGATAATCATTTTCATTTTCAACACCAGACTGAAGCGGTGTCCGTCAATGATAATGGATTGAATCCCGATTTCGGCTTGGCAGCCAAAAATCGTAGCTGCAGGTTTCTCTCTGCAAGGCTATAAGATTTAAAGCGGTCAAGCGCGGATAAAAGATAAATAAGGGCTATCCCTCATCTTCAAAAGGGGCACCTTCATCAGAGGAAAAAGCGGTAGTGTGATGTGTCCCATCACAATAGGGCTTATTCTTCGATTTTCCGCAGCGACAAAGGTATAGGGGGTCCTTTTGTCCAATGTAGGAGCCGCCCTTTCTATCAATGAGTTTATCGATCGCGCGCACCTCGTACGGGCCACTCTTTAAGACACGTATCGTCGGCTTGGACATCCTTAAAATTCCTTTTCCCGGCCGTTAATTGTCGGCCAAAAGAAGGATAGCACTCTGTCAGAAAAAGCTATATAGCCCGCACGTTTGAGGAGAACCTGATACAACAGTAATTGCCTTTTGGAATGAGACCGTGCACTAATAACCACTATTGATCTCGGCTTGCTAAGTTAGCCAGGGACGGACTATCGGGACAGCGTCTATGGAACCTTCACATGAAAACACTTGAAGAGTTAGCACCGACGGAGAGGGCCGAGATACATTCAGTGACTGGCACTGGGAGTATATCCCGCCGCCTTGCCGAGTTAGGCTTCGTTAAGGGACAACCAGTACAGGTCGTGCGCCTCGCTCCGCTTGGCGATCCCCTGCAGGTACGAATACGGGGCTTCGACCTAGCACTACGACGGCAAGAGGCAGCACGGGTAGTTGTAGTTCAGGAAAACGACAAGGATTGAGCAGGTGTATTGGCAAGGCATTTATGGACCCGCAGACCGCTATACATACACGGAAGAGCAGGGAAACCGACAGCGGATCCGGTAGAACCGGCCATCGAACGTACCGTTTGGCGGTTATTGGTAACCCAAATACTGGTAAAACCACCCTCTTCAATGTGCTAACGGGTTTGAGCCAGCACACCGGCAATTACCCTGGAGTAACCGTCGAAACGGCGCTAGGCGAGTTCCGAGAGGAAGGGGCCCGGTTTTTAGCAGTAGACCTTCCCGGCACATATTCTCTCGCGCCACGGGCTCCTGACGAAATGACGGCCGTTACAGTTTTGCTTGGAAGTGGGTCGGACTCATCGCCTCCCGATATTATACTCTGCGTAGTGGACGCCACGAATCTTGACCGAAATCTGTATCTCCTTACCCAGATTCTAGATCTGGGTAGACCCACGGTAGTAGCGTTAACAATGGTCGACCTCTTAGAGAAACGTGGCGATTCTATTAATACCGCGTGGTTATCTGAAAAATTAGGCACACCTGTCATTCCCGTCCATCCTGTCAAGCAGTCGGGCTTGGCGAAGCTTCGCCACATACTTCGCGAAACAGCGTACAACCACACCATTCCAACTCGGGCTGTACCTCCTCCCCCAGCCCTCGAGGAAGAGGCTCTAAAAATCACAGACCTTGCAGCGCAACATGAAGAAATAGCGCCGCTTCCACAGTTCCTCGCAGAGCGCCTAATCATAGATGCGGGCGGAATGATAGAAGGGGAATTGGTGCGGAATTATGGGACGACGATTCTTGATGGCGCGAAGGCGGCACGTGCACGACTGGGTAACGATGGTATTCAACAACCGCAGTTAGAAGTTGAACGCCGTTATAGTTGGATTGATCAAGTGACCGCCCAATCAATTGCGCGGTCCCCAAGTCCGAAAACCGATGGCCGCCAATGGGCAAAACAACTCGACAACATTATCACTCACAAATTCTGGGGAGTACTGGTCTTCCTAGCCGTGATGGGTGCCACATTCCAGTCTATTTTTTCTTGGGCGGCACCATTTATTGACCTGATAGACGGAGGGTTCATCGCGCTGGCAGGCATTGTCGCGCCCTATTTTTCTGACGGAGCTTTGCGAAGTTTGGTGGTGGACGGCGTAATTGGCGGCGTGGGTGCTGTTGTGGTTTTTGTGCCGCAGATCGCGGTGCTGTTCGGTCTAATTGCCATTCTCGAAGACTCGGGCTATATGGCGCGCGCCGCCTTTCTAATGGATCGTGTGATGGCCGGTTTCGGTCTTTCAGGGCGAAGCTTTATACCATTGCTCTCCTCTTTTGCCTGTGCTGTTCCCGGAATCATGGCGGCGCGCACAATAGACGACCGAAGAGATCGTATTACAACAATACTAATCGCCCCATTAATGAGTTGCAGCGCTCGCTTACCCGTGTATGTACTGCTGATCTCCGCCTTCATCCCAGACCAAAAGGTCTTAGGAATATTTGGTTTGCAAGGCCTGATCTTATTTGCCCTATATTGCCTAGGCCTCGTCGTAGCTCCACCGATTGCATGGGCATTAAAGCGCAGCCTATTGAAAGGAGAGCCCGTTCCCTTCTTAATGGAAATTCCGCCTTTCAAAACGCCTGCCTTGCGGGTCGTTAGCTTCCGCATGTACGAACGCAGCAGGGCTTTTTTAACGCGCGCCGGAAGCATCATCTTGGCTACGACCATCCTAGTATGGGCCTTATCGTATTACCCAACGCCCACCACGAACGTGAGCCATAGCGAAACAGTAGCGAGCGAAACGTCGTCCAGGCGTGCAGGCCCCGATCCCGGAGAGCGCCTGCGGCACAGCTATCTAGGCCAGGCGGGACAAATGATAGAACCTTTCGTAAAGCCATTGGGGTGGGATTGGAAAATCGGCGTCGCCACCTTAGCGAGTTTTCCCGCACGAGAAGTCGTTATTGCCGCGCTAGGAACGATTTACAATGTGGGGTCCGAACATGATGCAGGCAGCATAGAACTACGGAGCGCTATGAAGGCAGAACGGTGGCCGGATGGCCGGGTGGTATACACCCCTGCCGTCGCGCTCTCCGTAATGGTCTTTTTCGCCCTGTGCTGCCAGTGCGGCGCGACACTTGCTACCATCAAGCGCGAAACCAATTCGTGGGGCTATCCAGTTTTCACGTTTGTCTATATGACAGGCTTAGCGTATGTAGCGGCGCTTGCCACGTATCAAATAGGAACGTGGTTGGCCCGCTGAGAGCGTATTACCAACCATGGGAATAGAAAGCCTCATAATACTAGTCGCAATTGCGGGCGCATCATTATATGTCGGGCGCTATACCTGGCCACGCAAGCCAAAGACAGATTGTGCTTCCTGCCGACGAAATCCGAAACAGATTGCAGATTATGTCTGAAGCCGCCGCTGTTTGAGGCGTAATACTCCGGGAGCCATTGGTACGTCTCGTGGACTTCTGGACGCGTCCGACCTGAGAGTGCGCCAACTTGAACTCACAACTCATCCGCCCCACCCTCTTCCTCTCGATTTTCTGGTTTCTTATAATGGGTGCACTCGGCGCCTTCTTCCCCTTCTATGGCCTGTATCTTCGCGAAAACGTCGGCCTGAGTGGATTCCAGGTTGGTGCTGTTTTCGCAATGCTTCCGCTCTTAGGGTTTTTCGTCCAGCCGCTTTGGGGAATCGTAGCAGACCGAAGCGGTTTGCGTGTCCGGGTATTGATCGTCTTATCGGCAGGTTCGTGCGTTGGCTATTTCTGTCTGTGGTATGCACATGAGTTCCCGACGCTTCTTTTCGCAACGGCGGCGTTCGCTTTTTTTTCACGCGCTCTCATCCCTATCACGCTCTCCGTAAGTCTCGCGGCATTGGAAGAAGATAGGACCAGATTTGGACTTGTCCGAGCATTCGGGACCGCGGGTTTTCTTATGGCGGTCATTGGTGTTCCGTCATTGGTTGGCCAAACAACGCAAGAAAAAGCTTCTATTTCAGCTCCTCTCACCGAGTTTGAGACCGGGCTTGGTCTGCTTTTCCCGGTGGCCTCATGCCTCATGTTGGGCGCCACCCTGATTGCGCTGGGCCTGCCTAAAACCGGCGGTACTCTTACTCTCCGATCTGTCAAAGGAGAATGGCGCACGTTATTCTCTATGAAACCTTTTCTTCGAATGACTACCGTCGGATTTCTAGCATTTCTCTTCCTGCACGGTCCGATGGATATTTTCCCTATATATATTCGTAGCCGCGGAGGCGGCTTGGAAATTGTACGGAACATGTGGCTTTTGATGCTGATCCCTGAAATTGCGTTAATGACGCTCTTGGGAACTGCGGTGCGCCACCTTGGCCCCCGAGGAATAATTCTGATCGGCATTTTAGCCGGCGGCCTCAGGTGGATTCTGATGAGCCAAGCCACCTCGTTTGCTCTGATTTACCCTCTTCAGATCCTACATGCACTAACGGTAACAGGGCTTTTTCTGGGAGGCCCGTTATACTTAGACGCAACGATTCCCCCACAACTCCGTTCAACTGGCCAAGCGTTCTATAGCATGGCTGGAATGGGCCTGGGGGGAACCTGTTCAAGCCTTGTTACGGGCTGGCTGTTGGGAGCGTCTTCAGTCAACACCCCATACCTCGTCGGTGGGCTAGGCGCCCTTGTGCTAGCCTTATTGGCTTGGTTTTGCCTTCCTAAGCCAATAGCGCCAAAACAGACAGAAGCGCGATAGGCAGGAGCCAGGCACGGACAACCCCCAAGAACCTGCAAGCCGAGATGCTGGGCCTGCTCGGCATTCAATCCCGAAGCCTATCAAACTCGACTTCTATTGAACTCGAGGACGCGGAACGGCGACTTTTTAGACGTCTGACGGCCCACCGCCTTATACCTAAGCGAAGGGCCGGGATTAAAAGAAGAAAACCGCATATATCAGTTGCAATTCCCGGTGTGATTAAAAGTACCCCTGCTCCGAGTATGAGTGCACCGTCAAAAAGTACGGCGGTCGGCGCAATTCCGACCCGCAGATTCTCCTGTAGCTGCTTGACCGTCCTCCAACCCTCATAACGCGCTAGTTGTGCGCCGAGAACGCCTGTCCCCACAACGAGCAAAAGGGTCATGACTATCCCTAGTGAACGGCCCACCTCCAGCAAAATATACAGTTCCACTACCGGCACTACAGTAAAAGCTACTACCAACAATAAAAACATGAAAGGCTATTCCTCAAACGGCAACAAATTCTTTAAAACAAGCGAAACCTGTCTACTTACTATTTTCGTTGTTCAATATGTTCTCTTGTACGACTTCCTTTGAAGCCCTCACCGTCGTTATTCTACCGCGGAGTTTGTCACTCTCAATTCGTTAGCCTTCCACGTAAAGACAGGCTATTCTTCACGAATGGAAGACCAGAGATGAATACGGCTCCTCCCAAAATAGACCAGATAATATCGCCGTAGGCGATACCGAGTACAATCATCGCCAACCCCCAAAGAGAAATGAGACCGCAGATGCCGACCTGTAACACGAATGAAAGGCCCATATAGATAGATTCCTTCTGGCGTGTCCTTATGTACGCTTCAAACAACGACTTGTAGTACGCTTCAAGTCCCGAATTCGGTTCTCCAGAGAACTATTGCACTTCATTGTCCTGTTCGGAAGACAGAGCGTCTCGTCGATGATCTACCAATGCGTCCGCCCGTTGAAGCAGTATTTCGTCCTGTGTAAATTTTTCTACCATATAGCTCAAATCGCTTAGGTCATGAATAAGAAGTTTGACCGCCTGTTCTCGGACCATTTGTTCCCGAACCACGCGCAACAAATCCACAACAACATCTTCCAACTCCGAGCCTTCTACATCAATTGCCATCTCGAAGGCTCGATCTATGGAAATTTCCCTTTCGGCTTCCCGACCGTACGCAGATAGTAACGAACGTAACCGTACAACTGTCGACGGGTCAAACCAGACCTTACTACTCTCCGCCATTTCGGGGTCGTTCTCCACGACCCCTGCAACAAGGGCCAGCGCCCCCAAGTGACTCGCTTCGTGGCGTGCCATGCCGAACCAAAATTTCCGAAGTTCGTCTTGCTCTTCAAACATCTTCGTAAATTGCATATAAAGCGCCATAGTCTTTTTTTCGAGATTTACGGCCGTCCTTAGGATCTCCTTCACCGTGGCACGTTGTGGTCGTCGACCAATGTTAGCTCGTTCTGCCATCGTGACCTCGTAAAACAAAAAACACGGCTACCCTCGGTTCCTTTTTCTTTGTTCCGTCGGACACCAAGAAGCCTTTTTACAAAGAAATCTCCTGTTTAATCACACTCACTCCACGCGAGGGGTCAAGTGTCACCACAGCCACGCTACCCCCACCGTCGACCCCCATATACAGAGGCGCCGGCGTTCCCGGATAGCACGATTTAGTCACCCCTTGGCTGAGATCGTTAAAAACATGCACGTGCCCCATGGCGAGATAATCCAATCCGGAAGACTCTATCTCTTCGGGTTTGACAGGCGATGACCTTTGGGTCTCTTCCTCTTCCGCAAAATAACCGTGTGCCATGCCTATATGCCACCAATCCGCATTCCGTTCCGGTACGCCTTCCAACGGACGAAACGCCGGATCGTGTTCTACCAGGCCTTTCCCCCACACGGTCGCACCGAGTTCCGGAAAAGGGACAGTCGAGCCTTCCTCGGAGGTCAACGTATGAACATGGGGCCCGACCTCCATAAAATCAACTTTCCTATATATAGAACGATGGTCATAACAGTCATGATTTCCAGGTATGACGACCGTCGGGCACGAAAGCCGTCCCAACTCACCGTTAACAAAAGCCACACCCGACTCGGGTACACGGTTGGAATCAAAAAGGTCACCAGCGATGAGAAACAAATCCGCCTTAATCGAAATGACGAGATCAACAACACTGCTGAACGCACCTGCTATTCGGCTCTGGTATTCACGTCCCTCATCGCCTCTCCCGAAGGTATCGCTTTCGAGGTGAACGTCGGAGGTATGAACCAGAGTCAACCGGGTCTTCGGCATCGCAACTCCTTATTTCGTTTCTTCGTCAAAATTCTCTAGCTAGCCGGTTTCCTTTAACGGCGTCGTCTCGGCAGGGTTACTGTCGCCTCGCCAATCGTCAACGGTACCTTTTCGTCGTTCTCCACACGCACTTCGCATGCTACGTGCCCTAGTTCGGCGTCAATCCATTTCCGCGCGACCCTTCCACAACAGACAAGCCGTTCATTCACGTAGGCAATGTCGCGATTAGAATACGACAATTTCTTCAGCGTTCCATCATCCCCGATCCAGCGAGTCAGCATTTGCGATAAAAACGCACCCCTTAACGGGCCGTGAACCACCACGTCTCGGTACCCCTCTTGCAGGCAGAAATCTTTGTCGAAATGAATACGCTGCGGGTTCCAGGTAATACTACTATACAAGAAGAGAAGCGTATTGGACGGAACTTTCTGCAGTTGAGGTATGTCCATACCCTCGTCGACCTCTTCATAGTAAAGTTGAATTCCCATAGGTCACATTAGCCCCAAGCCGTGCCCTAGCGCAGGATAGAAGTACTTTTTTCCAAAATCACCGTCTCCCCACTCTGGTTCGTATAGGTAGTACCCCTCTCGACGAATATTAATGGACCTGAACGTCCATCCTTCTGATAGATGTCGGTTATTTTGCTTCTGCCGGTTAGAGTATCCCCGACTTTGACAGGACCGAAAAATTCAATTTCGGTGCCTCCGTCCATCAACCGAGGCAACGGCGTCGGAGGAACAGGAAATCGGCCATTATGTGGCAGGCCGTCTTCCCGTAGCTCCTTTTCGGCCACAGGGATCGTCAACGGGGCCATATAGAAAAGAGGTTCAGCAATTAGACCTTCGTACCGACTCGTCTTTGCGAATTCCTCATCTATGTACAGCGGGTTCATATCGTCCGTTGCGACGGCAAATCGTCTAACATCTAGCGCCGAGACGTGAATCTCCCACGGTGATGTCTCCCGACCGATCCATCTTAATAATTCGTCCGTAATTAGTGTCCTTGCCACGATATTCTCTGTATTTCGAACCAACCCTTCTTACATAGTTCCCCTAACATCTGGACTCACGAACGGCAAGAGATCCCCTTGGAACTGGCCCAAGGCCGAACGAAGGACCGCCAATGTTAAAAAACGACGCCGTCCTTGAGCTGGTTCCACCTGACAGTTACATTCCCTGAATGACTGAATTCTCTCACGCGTTTCTACTGATTTTTGGGCAACTTGCATTCGGCGGTGTATTGGCACTCAGTGTCCCGGGATTTCACGAAATAGCGCGAGGATTCTTTAAGTCCACGGCCTGCGTTTATTTAGCCTGCGGCATTATTATGCTGCTGGGAAAGCTAAATCTCAGCTTGTATGCCGACCAATCATCATTAGGTAACGGCGCCTGGACCGAAGTAGTGTTGTGGACAGTCTCTTCGTCTGCGTGCGCCGTGTACACCTACACCCTGTGGGGCGACAATTTCGCCCTCCGTGCCCGGGCCTACTTATTCACACTAGCGTCTGGCATCGCGGCCCTTACTTATAGCGCCCAACTATACCACGCCGCCCCTCTCTTCTCTTTCGAAACAATTTTCTACCCTCTCAGTTTCCTGACAGGGGCCGCAATGCTAGGCGCGGTCTCCTGCGGTATGTCTCTCGGGCACTGGTATTTGATCGAATTAGACCTTTCGCTGGAACCCTTCAAACGTATCTTTCGATTCTACAGGGCCGCAATAGTTGTCCACTTGATTACCGTAACTGTAGGCATTTTTCTAACTTCTATGATTGGAACAGCAGCAACTTGGAAGAGCGTAACGGCACTCTGGGAAGCGCACGAGGTACTTCTGCTCATGCGCGTGTGCTTAGGCCCTATTGCATCATTGGCCGTAGCCTTGATGATCCATAGAACCCTTCAGATCCCGCAGACCATGGCGGCTACCGGACTCTTTTATGTTGCAGTACTGGCGGGCCTTGTTGGTGAATTTTTGGGGCGGTTCATTCTGTTCCGCGTCGGCCTACCAGTATAAAACGCGAGACGAGATAAGCGAGCTCTACAATGAATCTTGTTCAGTCATATATCTTAATCGCTGAGATTCTTAACCCCTTGGACGTCCACCCAACGTCAAAACCTACACGCATCCCTTCGGTGAGATACCGGATGTCTAGTCGTGGCGCCCCTATAATTCTCAAAAAAGGGAAAACGAAAGGAAATTCTTTACCTGAATCGCTCAGCACAATGCCGGTTTCGTCTCCCGCGCTTATCCGCGAAATCACACCCATGTAGAAGGACTCTTTTGTGGAGCCAGCAACGCTTTTTTGAGGGCGCCCCTCATCCGCTTTCCCTTCTGCACTTTTGTCCACAAGCTCCTCAATCCACACCGTTTACGCGAACAGCATTTCGTGATTGGCGCCGCCGGCCGGGACCATGGGGAACACGCCCTCGCTTTTAGGGATAACTATTTCTATTAGCACCGGCCCAGACTCCGAAAAGGCCTTCTGTAGGGTTCCTTTCAGTTCTGAGGACTTTGTCGCTCGAAACCCTTTGGCGCCGTATGCCTCGGCTAATTTCACGAAATCGGGCATAGCATCCATATAAGAATGGGAATACCGTTCCTCATAGAACTTTTCTTGCCACTGCCGCACCATACCTAAGTAATGGTTGTTAAGAATTACGACTTTGACAGGGACCTTGTACTGGACCGCCGCAGCAAGCTCTTGAATGTTCATTTGTATGCTGCCGTCCCCACTTATGACCACAACCTGTCGATCCGGCGAGGCGAAATGGGCACCAATTCCTGCCGGCAACCCGTAACCCATGGTACCTAATCCGCCCGAGGTTAACCATGAACGAGGTTTGCAAAATTCCATCATTTGAGCCGCCCACATCTGGTGTTGCCCAACGTCTGTCACAACGATCGCATCACCCTGCGTAATTCTGTTTATCTCTTCTAGAACGGCACGAGGCAAAATCTCGCCATCCTTTCCCCTGAGATTATACGGTAACGGTTTCTCCTCTTTCCAATTCATAATCTGACGATGCCACTCCAGCCATTTCTTTTGATTAGTCGCAAATAACTCTTGATCCTTAACCTTTTGCAACATGACTCCAAGAACTTCCTGAATATCCCCTACTATTGGAACGTCCACTTCGATGTTCTTGCTGATAGATGAAGGGTCTATATCTATATGCACGATGTTCCTTGCCTTAGGTGCTAAGTCACTGGGTCTGCCGGTGTCACGATCGTCAAAACGCGCGCCGACCGCAACTAAGACGTCGCAGTTCTGCACTGCCATATTCGTCCAGTATGCGCCATGCATTCCTAGCATGCCCAGACACAGCGGATCTGAAGAGGGGAATACCCCCAAAGCCATAACTGTTGTTGTAACCGGAATTTGAAGACCCCTGATTAGCTCTGTCAGCGGGCCTGAGGCATCAGACCACTGCACCCCACCGCCGACATAAAATAATGGACGGTCCGCCTTCCCTATAACCTCCAACGCCCTATCGATCTGCCTCGTATTGCCCTTTCTGGTCGGACGGTATCCACGCAAACTGACATCCGTTGGGTAAGAGAAAGGCGCTTCAGCCGTCTGAACATCTTTCGGAAGATCAATAAGGACCGGCCCCGGGCGGCCGCTGCCGGCGATATGGAATGCTTCCTTAATAGTCTTGGACACCTCATTCACATCTCTGATCAAATAGTTATGTTTCGTACATGGCCGAGTGATTCCCGTCACGTCTGCCTCTTGAAATGCATCATTTCCTATCATATTCGTCGGCACCTGGCCGCATATGACAACCAAAGGGGTCGAATCCATGTAAGCATCCGCGATGCCTGTAACTGTATTGGTCGCTCCGGGTCCAGATGTAACCAATACGACACCAGGACGACCAGAAACACGCGCATACCCTTCCGCCATATGCGCAGCGCCTTGTTCATGCCGCACAAGGATATGTCGCAAGGCGGGGTTTTGCACCAGAGCATCGTAGGTCGGTAAGATAGCACCGCCGGGATACCCAAAAATCGTATCAACCCCTTCAGCCAAAAGGCTTTCGATAGTAATCTGTGCTCCGGTCATTCTTCCCATTTTATGCCTCTTGCCCCTTCACCACGGCTAATCTATACCCGGCCAAAAGAAAACTCAAGGAAACGTGCGGGCTGAAAATTCTCTTGACATTGTAGACTATTTTCCGCTATTTGTTAGCCCCCTGGTACTTTAAGCCATGAAATATTCGGACGTGAGATAGGAAAATACGCAAAGCCAATGGAACACAGCACGATTGATCGAGTTGATCAACACATTCTCTCCATTCTGCAGGAAAATTGCAAATTACCACTGGTCAAGATTGGTGAACGAGTGGGCCTTTCCGCGCCATCCGTTATCGACCGTATAAAAAAACTTGAAGAAGGCGGTGTTATAAAAAGTTACACTGCCGTCCTGGATAGCAAGCGGCTCGGCAAGGACATTACTTCCTTCATAGGCGTATCAATCAACCACCCCAAGCTTATTTCTCAGTTCGAAGGAGCAATCGATCGATTTGTAGAAATTCAAGAATGCCACCACGTAACGGGCGAATATACTCTATTGTTGAAGGTAAAAGCCAATAACACCTCCGATCTCGAAGAACTCATTCGCAAAATCCGATCCCTCGAAGGCGTCCAACGTACTGAAACAACCGTTGTTTTGTCCACGCACACAGAAGGACTACGCCTCAGCCTTCCACACTCAGCCACTAACGGGTCCAGTAAACCCGAGCTGAATGGCGCGAGCTTAGGCAAAAGGGCATCCAAGCGACCTAGCGATAGGAAGTAGATCACTAGTTGGGCGAAAGTTTCTCAGGTCCGAAGAGAGGAAAGTGAACTATATGAAGCCGATAGGCCGGCCGGAAAAACAAGGATTATACAACCCGCAACATGAACACGATGCTTGCGGAATTGGTTTCGTCGTGAATATCAAGGGGCAACAATCACATCGCGTGGTACAACAGGGATTGACGGTGCTTGTTAACCTTGATCACCGTGGCGCTCGGGGTTGCGAAGAAGGAACAGGAGACGGTGCGGGCATTTTGCTTCAAATACCCCATCGGTTCTTGCGCGAAACGTGTAAAGACCTTGAAATAGGCCTGTCGGAGCCCGGTACTTACGGTGTGGGTATGATCTACCTCCCACCGGATGCAGATCAGCGAGAGCAATGCCAAGATCGCCTGGCCACAATCGTAGAAGAGGAAGGCCAGAAAGTGTTGGGCTGGAGGGATGTGCCTGTAAATCGGGAAGGTCTGGGAGAGACCGCTAAGGCCTCCGAACCGTGCATTAGACAACTATTCATTGGCCGAAGTCATGATCTTGACAACGAACTCGCTTTCGAACAGAAGCTATACATTATCCGTAGGCGCGCCACGAAAACGGTCCGACACGGGGGACAACCGGGTGGAGAATATTTCTACATTCCGAGTCTGTCTCATAGGACAATCGTTTATAAAGGTATGTTGACGCCCTCGCAGGTCGAGACATTCTATCCCGAGCTTTCAGACCCTGCCCTGGAAAGCGCCATTGCTTTGGTACATTCTCGCTTTAGCACGAATACCTTCCCTAGCTGGGATCGCTCTCACCCTTACCGCTACTTAATCCATAACGGCGAGATTAATACCCTGCGTGGAAACGTCAATTGGATGCGGGCCCGGCAAGATCTAATGAAATCGAGTCAGTTTGGCAACGACCTTTCTAAACTTTTTCCCATACTTCAAGAAGAGGGGAGTGATTCGGCGATATTCGACAATTGTCTCGAATTCTTGATTTTGAGTGGTATTCCTTTAGCGCAGGCGATGATGATGATGATCCCCGAACCGTGGGAGAACCACGAAAGCATGGCAGATGAAAAAAAGGCCTTCTACGAATATCACAGCTGTCTAATGGAACCCTGGGACGGTCCTGCCTCCATAGCCTTTACTGACGGAAAACGCGTGGGCGCGGTCTTAGATCGAAATGGTCTCCGGCCTTCCCGTTACTACGTGACAAATGACGACTTAATAATTATGGGTTCGGAGGTTGGTGTCTTAGAGGTGCCACCTGAGACGGTTCAGGAGAAGCGTCGTCTTGAGCCCGGAAGAATGTTTTTGGTTGATACTGAGCAGGGTCGTATTATTAGCGACGAAGAGCTAAAAGATGGTGTTGTCTCCGCTGAACCCTATCGGCAGTGGCTGGAGAAACACACTATCTACTTCGATAGGTTACCAGATGTCCCCGAAAAAGTTCCGCCGCCTGACCATGAAGGCGTCCTCCAACGATTGAGATCCTTCGGTTATACTTTTGAGGACCTCAAGATCAATATTGGCCCCATGGCCGTGAATAAAATCCAGCCTATCGGCTCTATGGGGACAGATACGCCACTCGCGGTGCTTTCCGATAAACCGCAGCTTCTCTACAACTACTTTAAACAGCTCTTTGCCCAAGTAACAAATCCTCCCATAGACCCTATCCGAGAAGAATTGGTCACCTCCACCACCATAACGCTGGGCTCGGAAGGAAATCTCGTTGGTTCGGCGCCCGAAAATTGTCGACAGATACGACTTGCCATCCCGATTCTAAAGAATTCAGACATCAACAAACTACGCGCAATCGAGCAGGCCAATGTCAAAATAGTAACTCTCCCCATCCTATTTCGTACAGAGGCCGCCACTACCGGTTTTCACGAGGCACTAGAACAACTCTTCCTCAATGCTGACGCAGCCATACAAGATGGCGCAACCATTCTCATTCTTTCGGACAAGGGCGTGACCGAGAAAAATGCGGCACTGCCTGCTCTGCTTGCAGCCGCTGGGCTACACCACCACCTCATCCGAGCTGGCACTCGGACTCGCGTTGGTCTCGTACTCGAATCAGGCGAGCCACGCGAAGTCCATCATTTTTGCGTGCTCCTCGGGTACGGAGTCCAAGCAATAAACCCGTATATGGCATTCGATTGCTTAAATGACATGATCAACGAAGGGATAATGACAGAGATTACATACAACGACGCTGTAAGTGGGTACGTAAAAGCCGCTGTAAAGGGGATCGTCAAGGTAATGTCGAAGATGGGGATCTCGACAGTGAAGTCGTACTGCGGAGCGCAAATATTCGAAGCGGTAGGCCTCGGGGATAAATTAGTCGAACAGTACTTTACGGGAACCCCTTCTCGGGTAGGCGGCATCGGACTGGCCGAGGTCATGGAAGAAACGATTCGACAGCACAGGAAAGCATTTGCACCTAACCACGTCGAGACAGGCACGCTAGAAGTACACGGGCAATATCAATTCCGGAAGGACGGTGAACATCACTTGTTCAACCCGAAATCTATACACACTTTGCAGAAAGCTTGCCGCTCGGGTAGCTATTCCACTTTTAAAGAATACACCAATTTGATCGACGACCAATCCGAAAGACTCTCCACCCTTCGTGGGCTGTTCCAACTGAAGGCGTCAGAAGAATCCGTTCCGTTGGAGGAGGTCGAGCCCGTTGAGAACATCTGTAAACGTTTCAAGACCGGGGCAATGTCTTATGGCTCTATAAGTAGAGAAGCGCACGAATCTTTAGCGATTGCGATGAACCGTATAGGCGGGAAAAGTAACACGGGAGAGGGCGGGGAGGATATCGCACGCTTTACTCCCGATACGAATGGCGATTCACGGAACAGTGCAATCAAGCAGGTTGCCTCTGGGCGCTTCGGCGTCACGAGCGAATACTTGACTGAGGCCCGCGAGATACAAATAAAAATGGCTCAAGGGGCCAAGCCCGGTGAAGGCGGCGAATTACCGGGGCGAAAAGTCTACCCTTGGATTGC
>CAYWPF010000144.1:0-5667 GCA_964460065.1 uncultured Enterobacteriaceae bacterium | reverse complement strand
GTGCCACTAATCGCATCGAAGCCCGTGGCCAGCACCAACATATCCAGCGGGTGCTCGCCTGCCTCCGTGCGTACGCCAGTAGGTGTAATACTCTCGAGCGTGTCCTCCCGCAAATCAACCAATGTTACGTTGTCGCGGTTGAAGCTCTCATAATAGCCGTTGTCGAGAATCTGCCTTTTAGTCCCGAGATAGTAGTCTGGCATCAGCTTATTGGCAGTTTCCGGGTCGCGTACACAATCTCGTATTTTGCTGCGCACGAATTCTGCGAGGGTACGATTAGCCTCCTTACTAGTAAGCAGATCCGCGTAGCTACCAAAAAGAAGGTTAAAACTCCCCTTCTGCCACAGGTCTTCGTAAAGCGCCTGACGCTTCTCAGCAGTATCTTCAAAAGCCAACCGCTGGGTCGTCTCGAAGGGCATCCCAACGGGATGAGCATTCATGGTTGCGCGGACTGCATCCCAGTTTTCGCGCGCCTGCCGAAGCACCTCGGGATCAAGCGGACGGTTCCTGGCCGGGATACTATACTGTGGTGTGCGCTGGAACACTGTCAGGTGTGCTGCCTCACGGGCTATTTCCGGGACTGCCTGAACGCCCGAAGAACCTGTCCCAATGATTCCGACTCTCTTCCCTTCGAAGGACACAGATTCCTGGGGCCAACGGCCGGTGTGGTAGCACTCGCCCTTAAAATCATCTAGCCCGGGAAAATCTGGCTTATGGGCAGCTGAAAGAGTACCAACGGCGCAAATTAAGAATTGTGCAGATGCAGACTTACCATCACTCGTCTCAACGGTCCAAGACTGCGTGCCTTCGTCGTACCGTGCGTCACTTATCCACGTTTCCAGCTGGATGTCTCGACGCAAATCGAGGCGGTCCGCAACGTACTCCAGATACGCCAAAACCGACGGCTGGTCAGGTTGTGTTTCGGCCCAGTCCCACTCTCGTACCAAATCTTCTGAGAATGTGTAGCAATAAAAAGGGCTCCCGGGTCCATCGACCCGCGCGCCCGGATAACGGTTCCACCACCAGGTACCGCCGACACCTGCCGCACCATCGTAGACGCGAACGGAGAGACCCATCTTCCGCAGGTGATGTAGGGCATAGAGACCCCCAACGCCCGCCCCAAGAACTATAGCATCAAAATGCTCCCTCCCACCATTTGCTTTGGCAGAATCCGCGCGCGGATTTATCGTTGTCATTATCATCCTCCTTCATTTCAACGCAGGCACTTTTCAAATTAGGGTAATCCTCCACCGTACGTCAATCTCAAAGTAGGAACCGCATCTTCCCTGCTCATTACCTTCAGCAAGGATCAGTTCACATCTGCGTACATCCTTCATTCGCAGTTAAACAATTCAGAAGCAAGTATAATAAGACTGTGCGCCATCGGCAAGCGCATTCTATTCCAGTAGTCGGCTCTCGCCTAACTGGCCGTAAAACGCACTTCCGGCTGCCCCGTGGACCAGCAAGAAGCTGGATATTCAACCTGGCTTAAGCTAAAATCTACGTTGGCTCACGTGCTGAGGCCGCTTAGAGTTGACGTCAGACTACCACCGGACCGCAAATCAATCGAATGATGTACCATCTTCAGGAAGCTACAATTTCCGTTTGAACATTGCTAAAAAATGCACAGGAGGAACACAGGAAATGTCGATCACAGTCGATCCCCAAACCGGACTGAAAACCTTCAATACGCGCGCCGCTAGCAGGATGGAGAATGTCGTTGGCAGGGGCTACTCCCTTACCGAAGACCCTTCCCTCAAAACCCTTCCACCACAACCGGCGGGCGCAACGTTTAACGCCGAGGAACAGGCAAAGTACCGGGAATTTAAGGAAGTACGGCGGGGCGCCGCTGATTACATGGCGATGGAGAACGATTTCAGTAAATATTTAGAGGATGTCTACTCGGCAGATCCAGTCCCGCGCGAAGCACTCAACGATGATTGTGAGATCTTAGTGGTAGGTGCTGGCTTTGCTGGGTTGTTATTATGGTACAAGCTGAGCCAGGCAGGGTTCTCTGACGTGCGATTCTGTGAGAAGGGCGGCGACGTCGGCGGCACCTGGTATTGGAATCGGTACCCTGGCATTGCCTGTGATGTAGAGTCCTACAGCTATTTCCCCCTGCTGGAGGAGATGGGATACTTCCCAACTATGAAGTTTGCATCGGGCTTTGAAATCTTCGAATATTGCCAGAAATTGGCGGAGAAATTCCACTTCTATGACCATTGTTTGTTCCACACGACCGTAGAACAAACCGCATGGGACGAAGGGGCCGGACGCTGGATCGTGCAGACGGACCGGGGAGATGCGATGCGGGCACGGTACCTAATCTATGCAAACGGTATTCTCACCACTCCAAAGCTCGCGCGTATACGGGGTATGGAGACGTTTCAGGGCGAATCCTTCCACACCTCACGCTGGAAATATGACGTGCCGTTGGGTGGAAAACGGGTCGGTATCATCGGTACGGGGGCAACAGCCGTCCAGGTTGTTCCCGAACTCGCAAAGACCGTCCAGGAACTGTACGTTTTTCAGCGAACACCATCGACAATTGACGTGCGTGACCAGCGCGAAACTACACAAGAGGAAATGGACGTTTGGTCTCAAGAGCCCGGCTGGGCCCGGGCTCGACGCGCACGGTTCGCTCGTATCTCTGAGGGCCGAACGGCGATTCAGGCCAATGATGATTATCTAGCGGGTAGGGTAGCAGATTTTAGAAAACGAAAAGAACACAAAACGGTGTTAGCGCCGGAGGAGCGCATCCAAAAACAACTGAACACAAACTTTCGCATCATGGAGCAAATACGCGCGCGGGTCGAGGAAATTGTGGAGGACCCGGCCACCGCCGCAGCACTCAAACCTTACTATCCCTACGCATGCAAGCGACCCACCTTTCATGACGAATACCTGCCTACATTCAACCTCAAGCACGTCCATTTGGTGGATACAGCGCCCTCCGGAGTCAGCCAAATCAACGAACGGGGCGTGGTGCATGCTGGAACCGAATATCCGCTCGACGTATTAATTTACGCAACTGGCTTTCAGTGGATGGCTACATCTTCTTTCAATACCACCAAAGGACGTGACGGCCGCACCCTCACCGAAACGTGGGAAACAGATGGCACAAAAACCTTTCTCGGCATCCATGCGAAAGACTTTCCTAACCTGTTTATAATGACGGGGCCGCAAGGCGGCGGCGGCAGTTTCAACTTTACGGACGCCATCGACGCCCATGGCGATTACGTCATATGGATGTTATCGACCATGCGAGAACGTGACCAAAACATCGTCGACATCCACCGCCAACCACAAGAGGATTATGCAGAGCATTGTCGACTAGCGGACATTAGGAGCGCTCCCCTCCGTGACTGCTTGTCCTACTACAACGGACACGGAAACGCGGCGCCCGGCAGCTTAGCCTATTATGGAGGCGGCCGTTGGCACAAATACCGGATTGCCGCCCAAGACACGCTGGACCCCTATTGCTTTGGCCCCACGAAGTAATTGAGTAGCGCGTTGTTTAGGCGCACAGTCAGGTCAGAAGAATCATTCAAGAAGAAGGAACGCGAGACTAGGAAAAAACTGTGGGCTCTTGGGGTATTCATCGGGGCACTATTACTCACAATGGGACCACCAACTCCAGCACTTGCCGAACACGGCGGTGTGGCGGATCGGTCCCGAAAAGAAAATGGATATTTTGTCACAAAACTGGTCGGAGGATGGTCTTACAGGCCTAGCAAAGCGGGTGTGCTGTCGATCGAAATGAACTTAGAAGGGACTACGCACTCGAACCGCCTCGGCGACGGCAAATTCTCTCTCACCCACTACGAGTAATACCCTGTCAACACAAAACAGGGCACCCGGGACATGGCGCTACATTGGGACGGGCCAATTGTCTGATGGGACACCATACCTAACCAAGTTTGCCGCTGACTTGGAAACAATGACCTTCACCGGAAAGACCTACAGATGAACCGCACAGTCTCCCACTGCCCCCGACAGATCACGTGGTGACCACCGATTCGCTAGCCCTAGATGGGTCAACAGTCCAACACTTATAAATGGGGGCTTACTGGCCCCGCCGTTGTGATAGTTACGATCACGAGCGGAGGTTTCCGTTTTCGTCCCTGCACCCGAACTATATCCCTTTGTTAAAATGCAAAGTACGGCGATCTTTCGCTGACCTACCAATTTACGCTATAGGGAGGGAATAATCATTTCCCGACTGTATTGGCGAATGTACAGAGTAAAAATAGAGTAGCTACCGAATGTACAGACTTTTCCTCGCCCTAGGGCTCCTTCTCAGCCTAGTGGGAGTACGGGCCCACGCGGAGATCCTAGCGAATTTCGAAAATCCCGCGCCAGGCATCGTGTCTGGGATTGGTCAGGTCGACGGTTGGACTTTCACGACGGACGACGTCGACAAAGTAGCTGAAGTCATGTTCTCGATTGATGGGACTGATCAATGGAGCATTCCATTCGGGTCGGAGCGGCTAGACGTGGCACAGGCGCACTCCAGCTACACACAAGCGCGGACGAGCGGTTTCGCTACAAAAATTAACTGGGGACTATTTTCAGCCGGATCGCACAATATCCGGATACAGGTGACCACTCGTTCCGGCCAGGTCTTGTACACCGCGTCAAGAGAAATCATCGTCGTGAAACTTGCAGACCTTGAATTCGTGACCGGAGTAGATATGTCCGAAGCGACATCTCGCGTAGAAAATGGCGAGGTAATAGTAGATGGGGTCCGTGTCGACGGAAAAGACGTGGAATTGCGCCTCAAATGGGACAGTGCAACACAGGCTTTCACGATTTCCTCGATAAAAAATAGATCTGTAGTGGAGGATAATGGGCGTTTCGCCTTAGTTCAGTTCCCCGTGCAAAAGGAAACTGGTGAACCTCTGCCCTTGATCCTCCTGCTCCACGGTTATACGATGGACGCGAAAGACCAAAACGCCTATTTTCGACTTTCGGACGTTGTCGACGGTCGCCGTTTCATATTAGTCCTGGCGAATGGAACCCGGGAAAATTCGCCGGGGGCCTTCCGCTTTTGGAATGCTATACCCAATGCATGCTGCAATTTTTACGGCAGCACAGTGGATGACGTAGAATACCTAAATCAGCTTATTGCTACGACGAAGGAAAATTATGAAATTGATTCTCGTCGTGTCTATGTGGTGGGATACTCGAACGGCGGCTTCATGGCGCATAGAATGGCCTGTGACAAAGCCGCCGAAATAGCTGCGGTCGTGTCTTTTGCCGGATCTACATACCACGACGAAGAAAGATGTGATGCTGAAGAGCCTGTAAGTACTCTGCAAATTCACGGTACCCTAGACACGGTTGTTCCCTTCGCGGGCAAAAATACAGGGGGCTTCAATTATCCCGGTGCCTCCGAAACCGTCACCCGTTTAGCACGCAACGCCGGATGTACATTGACGAATCCCGATGAGGGGACGACCCTGGACGTCGTAGACGATATCAGCGGTCCAGAAACGCGGATTACTATGTTCTCGGAGGGGTGTTCTCACGGTGTTTCCATCGGGCTGTGGAAAATGGACGGTGCATCACACTTCCCCGGCCTGGGGAGCCAATTCCCTGAGCATCTTGTTGATTGGCTCTTTCAACAAGAAAAAGAGTTCTAGGTTTTCCCCACTGGAAGCAATT
>CAYWPF010000143.1:0-33979 GCA_964460065.1 uncultured Enterobacteriaceae bacterium | reverse complement strand
ATGTCATGCTTAAAGACATGACCGCCGGGAGAGCGAAGCAATATTTTTCGTTAAGAAACATGGTAAGTGGTAGACGCTAAGTCTCATTTCTGGAGGATAAGCCCGTCATGGCGTTTGTTAAATGCTTGATTTTGTGCTTGGTGACGGTCGTCAGCCCCGCGCCGGCTTCCGCGATAATCAATGTAACGGACGATGTCGAGTTGGAAGGGTTTGTGAAGACCCAGAATATAATTCGTACGCCGCTGTTCCAGGACGTCGAATTCGTGATGCAGCGGAATACGGCTCAGCTTGAGGGAAAATACTACTTTTTGCGGGGCGGTCAGGCATTTGGCCGCTTTAGCGCGGGCCCGATAGAGGAGGCGACGCTTACCCTAATCGGGCGAGGTGTTTACGACTCAATTTACGATGTCAGGGATACCTACAGCAGTCGCTTTAGTAAAAACGAAAAATTACGAAGAAAATTCGATTACAAATTGCGGGAGGCATTCGTAGACGTTGTCGTTCCACCGCTCACGTTGCGTATCGGGCGACAGCAGGTGGTTTGGGGTGAAACGGATAATTTTAGAGCGCTTGACGTGATTAATCCCTTGGATTTACGCTGGCATGCGAACTGGGAGCCATGGGAAGATATCAGGATACCGTTATGGATGGCCCGTGCAATATACGACATAGGGAAGATAGGACCCCTGGAGGAATCTTTTGTCGAGGCGGTTTGGATACCGTGGGATTTTCAGCCAAATAAATTGGCGATCGATCCACGTAGGCCGTGGGGGTTTGTTGGTGACGGTTTAGCCGCTGTTGCAAACTCCGCAGTCATAGACGGGCACCTCTTTGATCTCGACATGACGATGCGGGACCTCAAGCCGAACAAGAAGCTGAAAAATGGGCAGGCCGGGATGCGTTTCAAGGCAATTTGGGGCGGCATTGATTTTAGTCTCAATTATTTTTACGGGTTTTCCGGGGATACAGGAGTGAAAGTTAGATCCGATATGGCTAGAGTCTCCGGGAGCACACTGAGGGCCTATCTAGATGCTGTCAACCCGCGGTCTCATACGGTCGGGGTAGCGGCGAACTACTCCGAGGAAAAGTACACACAATCCGTCTTCCGAGTCGAGACGAGTTTCACCAGTGGCGTCCCAGTGTCGCTTGCGGCGGGAGCATCGTCAAGAATTGACCCGGATCATAATCAATTCGACACCGCGAGACGTTCGGTCGTTATGCTAGCAATGGACCGGCCTACCTGGATACGCCCGCTTAATAATAGTCGGACATTCTATCTGACGGCGCAAATTTTTTGGCGGAGGTACCTTGATTACAGTCGACTGTACCGTGGTCTCCCGTCCGTGCGCCGGGCACATATTGATGGAGAGGTCGTACCGGGACGATTCGTTAGCGATAGCCGAGATAAAATAGATCAAAACGAGTTCGTTGTTACCTTCGCCGCTTCGACGACATATGGACCTGCGGGTTTGTGGAAGCCACTCGTGGTTTTTGCCTTTGATCCCTTATCGACGGGTGCCTTTAATCAGGTCGAACTCGAGTATCTGTGGTCGAACCATATTGTGCTGAAAGCGCAACAAAACTTTTTCTGGCGGGTGAGCGGGCATGACCCTGGTCCATGGGGAATAGGTGACTTGTACGGAAGGCCAGGAGACAGCCGCAACGAGACCGTTTTCAGCCTGACGTATCAGTTCTAAGTAGAGAGAAAGAACGGGGCGTTCTCTTCACAGGCCAGATGCGGTTAGTTGTGCAATTCTTTTTTTAACTTCTGTAGCGAAAGAAGCATGCGGGTCCAATTCGATGGCGCGCTGGTATGCCTGAAGGGCGCTACGTTTGCTACCAAGACTCTCCAGCGCCTCACCCAAATTTGCGTGCGTATAGGCATATTCTGGGTCGAGTTCGATAGCACGCTGCCATTCTTTGGCGGCGCCCGCGGTATCCCCTTCCGCGGCTAATAAATGACCTAACCTGTCGTGTATGTATGCTGATGTGGGAACAAGCACGAGTGCTTTGCGGTAGGCGAGAACGGCCCGTTGCACGCTTCCATCGGCCTCCAGCGTGCGGGCAAGGTGTACGCGTGCCATAGCGTTTTCGGGATCCAGCAAGAGAGACTTCTCCAATAGACGAATCGCTTCAGCGCGGTCACCGTAGTCGCCAAGGGCAAGGCCAAGAAGGTGGTGAGCTTTCGCATTTTCCGGGGCCAGTCTAACGGTTTCTCTCCATTCGAAGATGGCCTTATCGAGTTCGCCCTGGTCATAGAACTCTTGGCCTTGCTCCAGATGTACGACCGCCTGAGAAGGAAGAACCGTGGATGATGAAGTCTGGGCAGGGGGTTTTGAAGATTCTCGCTCTCGCGTTGTGGCGTTTTCGCGCCTAGGTGTGGCCGGCGTGGTATGACGAGCGGACGGAAGCGGAACATTAGGCATCGGGAGCTCTGATTTTCGTGCCAGACGAACTCTTTCCTTTCCGGCGTCCGTGGGAGTAGACTCTTCCGTGGTGAAAAGCATCTGAGAGTAGGAGTTCCTCCGAGCAATATTTTCTCTCGCAAACACCACAGCGACTCTGTTTTCCCTCTGTTCCACTGTAAAGAATGGGGCTTTGGCTTCTTTTAGATCTAAGACGAGCCGAAGATAGTTTGAATGGACGCCAATTCGTATTTGATTTAAGAGTTCGTCATCAGCCTCGAAATTCGAGGCTTGAAAACCTTCCGGTGTGCCGCCAACATCCACCACAAGGCGAGACGGTGAAGTCAATGCGAAGGACTTTACTGATTCCGGTGGACTAGTGAACTGAAAAAGCACGGACCGTCTATTGCCTTTCACAGAGAGCTGGATTTTTTCGAGTTTGAGGGTCTCATTTTGCCCAAAACTCTGGTGTGGCAAAACACTGAACGCAATGACTAACCCGATGACTGCAGCCAATACCTTGTTCGCTCTTCTCATCCGACGATTGTCTCCTTTTGTCAAAAAGCTTGTCATTTGGCATCTCTAAGGACGCGTCGTTCTTCTTGGATTGGGCTCTAGCGGCCCCGAATATCGAGTGAGCATGTAGCAAGCGCCAGTGCACAGTAGGGAGGCAATTCCGGCGCTGTAAAACATGCTGCTCAGACTATAATAGTCTACAATAAATCCAAAAATAAGGGGCGTAATAGTCATTCCAAAGCTGTGCACGGTAAGGAGCGCGCTCATGACCATACCCATGTTCGCTGTCGGCGCATACATCATGGCGAGGCCCATATGGGCGGGGTATGCCACGCCAAAGCCCGCGCCGACGACCGCGTTCAGGACGAGTAGATGTTCGAAAGTAGAGGCTAATGGGAAGCACGTCAGCGCCAGGGCGCTCACGAAACTTCCAGAGCTAATCAAAAGAGGTTTGCTGACGCGGTCGGAGAGCCTCCCGAAGGGCGTTTGGAGAATCGTGCTGATCAACACGTTCAGGGAAATGAGAAGTCCTACTTGCGTGGTACTTAGGGGAAGAAGCGACGACGATAAGAGGGGCACGAACACCCAAATTAGGGTGCTGGATAGTGCGTAAACAATGCGAAATAGTGACACGCCAAGAATTACTCTCGAGGATGCGATGGTTCGCCATCCTATCTGATCGTGTGACCGGGGTTGTTTGTCCCGCTGCACTTCAGGTAGGAAAAAAAGCAATAATAAGAGCGACACAATACTCAGCACCCCTAGCGAGAGAAAGCTGGCCTGCATACTGTAAAGATCCTTTATGATCCCTCCGATGACAGGCCCTCCTGCTACTCCACCCAAAAACGCAGTGTTTACGTAGCCGGCGTAGCTGCCTTCCTTTCCTTTAGGCGTGATGTCGCCTACGTACGCCATTGACACAGGTTGAACCATTGCGGTGGCGACGCCTTGGAACGTCATTATGGTTACTAGTCCGACCAAACTATCGGCCAGGAGGTAAGCAACGGACGTGCAAGCATAGAAAAATAGGCCCCAGAGCAGGAAGACTTTTCGGCCACGACGGTCTGAAGCTCGGCCAATGAAGGGAAGCAGAAAAGTTCGGGAGGCGGAATGTGCGCCGAAGATTATGCCAACCGTAACCCCACTCGCGCCGAATTCCTGAGCGTAGATAGGGATGAATGGAATCACGAGACCGTTTCCCAACATGGTGGCAAATAACGCTAGGGAAAGGACGAATAGGGCTCCGTTCATACGGGCCCCAGCTATCAGCCCTTCTGCGTGAAAGATAGGCCAGGCACGGGATCTGCGACACACTCTCTGATCTGTTGAATCTGTCTAGGCCCGGACAGGCGGCCAACGTCCCGCCCACGGCTGAGCTTCTTCTATTTGCGAGGCGAGCCTTAAGAGCAAGTCCTCCCTGCCGAATGCACCAACTAGTTGCACCCCGATTGGTAGTCCAGCGCTGCTGCAATGTAGTGGAAGTGATATGGCCGGCTGTCCCGTAACATTGAATGGAACAGTGAATGGCATTAGAGCTGCAGCACGGCGGGCGCCTGCAAGAGGATCGTCTTGAGTTGAAACGAACTGCCCTAACTTTGGCGGTGGTTCCCCAATCGTTGGGGTAACAAGAACATCGAAGCCTTGCGACCCATCCGAAGGATGCCACCACTCCGCAATACGGCGTGTGTCTTCTTGAAGCCACTCTGTGGCTTCAATGTAACGGGTCGCCGTACGGGCTCGACCGATCTCAATCATGGCCCAGGTGTGTACTTCAACGTCGTCTTCGGTCAGCGTCTTGCCAGTCTCTCGGCGCAGGGAATCAACGTGGGACGCGATTGACGCGGTCAAGATTGCCCATACATGCCTTCGCCGGTCATTCTCTGAATCAAGTGCGGTCGGATAAGATTCTTCTACGGCATGCCCGAGACCGGTTAGCAGTACGCCGGTGGCTTTTGCGGCTGCTTCGCAGTCGGGATGCAAGGGAATCCCATTTCCGGGTATGTGCGCAAGTAGCCCAACCCGCAGTTTTCCTGGATTCCGCGAGAGTTCGCTGAGGAAGGGAAGTGCGGGCGGTGCCACAAAATACGGATCTCCTGGCATCGGGCCAGATGTAACGTCCAGTATAGCTGCAGTGTCCCGGACGCTTCGAGTCACGACGTGTTCATTTACGAGACCGTTCCACAGTTCGCCGAATTTGGGTCCCAGGGATACTCGAGACCGTGTTGCTTTTAATCCAACTAGGCCACATTCGCTCGCCGGAACGCGTATCGACCCCCCCCCGTCGTTGGCATGCGCGGCAGGAACCATCCCCGACGCAACAGCTGCTGCGGCACCTCCGCTAGAACCGCCAGTCGAGTGAGATAAATTCCATGGGTTCCGAGTAGGGCCGTAGGCCTCGGGCTCGGTGGTTGGCATAGTGGCAAACTCTGGAGTATTTGTCTTCCCAAGGAATGCAAACCCTGATGCCCGCAGTTTCGCGGCCAGGAATGTGTCTTGACTCGCGATCCAACCGAGTTCTTTCAACAAACGGTTCCCCTGATGGTATGGGTCCCCTGCCGAATGACACCCGAAGTCCTTGAGCAGGAAAGGAACTCCTTTGAACGGGCCATTTGCCAGGCCGTTAGCGCTTGCCTGAGTCCTAGCTTTTTCAAAAGAGGTAGAAATAACGGCGTTGAGCTGTGGGTTCGTTCTCTCAATTCTATCGATGGCGGCATCCACTAATTCTAGCGGCGAAATTTTTTTCGTGCGAACAAGACCAGCTTGTCCTACAGCGTCGAAAAGGGCTAACTCTTCGGACATAATTACTATTCTCCTCCTGCGGTTATCCCTGGTACCAAAGGCCGAGTCAAAAAAGAAGAGGGCATGACCTCTTGCCTCTTTTATAGCCCTATCTTTCGATTGTTATCGCTGCTATTCGCACTAGACTGTAGGAGAAAGAGATGGCAGTACGCAACGACATCACACCAAAAAAAATGGCCAATATACGAGAGCGGTTTCGCTACTCTCCCGGAGTGCAAGCTGGCAATTTACTCTATATAGCTGGCCAGGTGGGAAGGGACGGAAGCCTTAATGTAGTCCGCGACAAGGAAGCCCAGTTCGTCCAGGCATTTGAGAACGTCGCGGCCGTTTTGGAGGAGGCTGGGGCATCATTTGATAACGTGGTCGATATGGTGACGTACCATACGGACATGCGCGACCTCGAACTTTTCATCGCTATCAAGGATCGCTACATCAAAAATCTTGACAGTTTGCCGGCGTGGACAGGGATTGGCACAACTGCGCTCGCGATGCCTGGGCTGTTCGTCGAGATTAAGTGCACCGCTTACTTGGATCCGGGCACTTCTTGAGGAAAGAAAGGTGATGGCAAACTCAGAAACTTACGACCCCGCGCCACAAGATCCCTACGGCTGGGTCATTGTAGGGGCCGGGCTTATTATCAGTCTCTCCATGTATGGGGTAATAGAATCGTTCGCCATCTTTTTTAAACCGATCGCCGAACAATTTGATTGGGACCGGGGGACCGTTTCCTTTGCCTCCATGATAAGCTGGACCAGTTTTGGCGTCTCGAGTCTTGTTTGCGGCCGTCTCAGCGACAGGTATGGCTCGAAGTGGGTGATTGTCGCAGGTACGGTGTTTTTCGTTGTTGGCACCTTTTTAATGAGCCAGGTCCGTGCGCTATGGCAACTGTACGTAGTATTTGGTGTAATTCTAGCCGTAGGCCGATCAGCGACGGGAGTACCCATAGTAGCACTTGTGACCAAGTGGTTTACGAAGCGGCAGGGCCTGGCCTTGGCGCTTGCACAATCGCAAAATGTTGGCTCGGCTGTCTTTGCGCCCCTCGTCGTTTTCTTATTGGCTAACAATGATTGGCAAGGTACTTACATCTGGCTAGGTGTATTGGCCTTACTTGTCCTGCCCCTTGCATTTCTGGTGCGTGACAAAAAAGAAGAACGGAAAGACGAGGGAGGGATTGGTCGGGTTTCAGAGCAAGCTGCGCCTCAGAACGGCCCGAAAGGGCTAATGCTCGGCGAGGCGGTTCGAACTCGTGAATTCTGGACTTTGAACCTGATGGTCCTGGGCTGCTGTATGTGCCACTCTTGCATTTTGTTGCACGGCTTCAATCATATGACCGATGTTGGGGTTCTTAATTCCACCGCGGCTAGAGTTGTAATGGTGATGGCCGTCAGTGGTATGGTAGGGAAATTAGCGAACGGGTTGTTGGCCGATAGGATCGGTGCCAAGTGGGCGATAGCCCTGTTTCTCGGACTTCAGGCGGTCATGATCCCTTTCTTTATCGAAGCTAGAGGGGTCCCTTCGTTTTATTTGTGGGCAATACTATTCGGGTTAGGCTTTGGAGGCCCCATGCCGGTTTACGCAATGCTCTTTCGGCAATATTTTGGTACTAAGGCAATCGGTACCATCCTCGGCGTATTTTTCATGATCGCGGCACTTGGCATGGGTTCCGGAGGCATGATGGGGGGCATGTTGTATAATCTGTATGGCGACTATGGGCTCCCATTTCTAACCAGTAC
Source organism: uncultured Enterobacteriaceae bacterium (assembly GCA_964460065.1). Lineage (GTDB taxonomy): Bacteria > Desulfobacterota > Binatia > Bin18 > Bin18 > Bin18. The sequence continues at coordinate 26,526 of CAYWPF010000143.1, read as the reverse complement.
GGGCACGGGACTCGTGGCTGCGTTGCTAGCCCTTACACTTCCCCGGCCCAATAGTGATGGCCTTGCTCCTGCTCACGGGCCGCGGGTCGCATTACAAACGAGCTAAGAAAGCAGATTTGTTTTCGGCGGAGTCTTGACCGTTCGCTAGTGAAAGCAGTATTCACGAGTTTCGAAGGTTAATCATTCTACGGCACCATCGCTCGCATCGCCAAGACCGGCGAGGAAGGAAGGTCTTATGCAGTTTTTTAACTTTCACTTGATGCCTTGGCCACATGTCCCTGATGATTTCGATGATAGGTCAAAGTACCCTTCCGCCTGGGTGACCTTCTCCAACGAACACTATGACCCAGACAGGGGACAAGATCTTTATAACAGGTACCTGGACGAGCTTGAATATGCTGAAAAGCTCGGATTCGACGGAGTCTGTGTAAACGAACATCACCAGAATACCTACGGGACCATGCCCTCCCCAAATATTATTGCAGCTTTATTGGCGCGTCGTACTAGCCGGATGAAGATTGCCATGGTTGGCAACGGTTTACCGTTGCGGGATCATCCGATCCGTGTCGCTGAAGAAATTGCGATGCTGGATGTTGTGACGGGCGGTCGAATTATATCTGGATTTGTACGCGGGATTGGGGCCGAGTATTATTCTATGGGTGTCAATCCGACACACTCGCTTGCACGCTTTCGCGAGGCGCATGATTTGATAATTCGTGCCTGGACCGAAACCGGACCATTCAACTTTGATGGAGAACATTATCAGGTACGCTACGTCAATGTTTGGCCACGACCTTACCAAAAGCCTCACCCGCAGATTTGGATACCGGGTTTTGGCAGCAAGGAGACCATGGGTTGGTGTGCCGATCCAGCTCGGAAGTACCCGTACCTTGCAGTGTACATGTCTGATGATCTGGTCAAGACCTATTTTGACCAGTACAGGGACGAAGCTCAGAAGCAAGGCTATACGGCATCTCCTTACCAGATGGGTCACTTGTTGCCTATCTACGTGGCTGAAACGGACGAGCGTGCACGGGAAGAAGCGGCAGAACACGTCCTGTGGCTGTACCACAAAGGGCTACGCATGCCCCTCAATTTTCTTTTTCCGCCAGGATATGTCACGCATCAATCCATGAAACATATTCTCAATATCGCGGATGAATTGGACTACTCGAAGATGTCGTTCGATGATTTCAATAACAAAGGGTATTGTGTGGTAGGGAGTGTGGAAACAGTCAAACAAAGACTTGTCGAGTCGATCGGAAAGTTAGGCTACGGTATTTTGCTTTCTTTGTTGCAGATAGGCGCGATGCCGCATCACCAGACAATTAAGAACATGGAGCTCTTTGCCACGGAAGTGATGCCGTATTTGCAGAAAGAGTTTCGGGGCATGCAGGAGAAATGGGCTCAAGCGGCATAGAGACCTGGATAGGAGTGTTTGCGATGTCAGTCGTTGATGGAGATAGCCACTTCATGGAACCCCTGGACCTTTTTGAGCGGTACATGGATCCGGGTGTCCGCGAGAGGGCCATGCGGGTAGAGCGAGATGACTCGACTGGCGCGAACACTCTCATAGTAGACAATAGGCCCTTGCAGCTTGTCGATACGGATGAGCTGCTCGCCGCGGTTGTCGGGTACGGTCAAAAAGAGACGGGCCATGACCTGAGCGATTTCGACCGGTACCTTGCTCTGAGTCCTGACTGGCAGGACATGGGAAAGCGGGTGGAGTTTCTGGATCGAGAACACATAGACTACCAGGTCATTTATCCTACACTGGGACTGTTATGGGAAGGGAGCGTTGACGACCCCTTCCTCGCGGACGCGCTTTGCCGCGCCTACAACACATGGGCATTCGAACTTTGTGAGTCGCAAAAACAAAGACTTTACCCGGCCGCGCATATCTCGCTGCGCGATCCGAAGTTGGCTGTTGCGGAGCTCGAGCGGGTCGCGAAATCTGGCTGCCGAACGATTTTCGTGGCGGCGGCCCCTGTGAAGGGCAGAAGCTTTGGCCACGAGGACTTTAATGAGATTTGGGCGGCTACTCAGGACCTCGATTTGAGCGTGGGAATTCATCTCGTCGGGCACAAACACTATACCGGGAGCGAATGGTACAGGGATAGCGACCCCGGTTTCATGTTTGTGACTATGAACGTCATCCAGGACCCACGGATGGCGCTTACCACTATGGTCTACGATGGGGTATTCGAACGTTTCCCGAAATTGCGGGTTGCAACCATCGAATCCATGTCCGGCTGGGTTGGTGAATGGCTGGAACGCCTCAATTATAGGTTCAACTATATGGGCCATACCTCACAGATGAAGAAATCCGCAACGGAGTACTTCGCCACAAACATATGGGTCAACGGAGACCCCGAAGAACGCATGCTTCCGTTGATGCTGGAATTTGCAGGCGATGATAAGTTCTTCGTAGGCTCAGACTACCCTCATGCCGAGGGATTTCTTCAGCCGATGCAGAAAACAAGGGAGCTCTTGTCCGAATTTCCCGAGACCACCATAAACCGAGTTCTTGGTGAAAATGCGATGCATTTCTTCGGAATACCCGAGGACGTGACATAGCGAAGAGGATCCCCGTCAAAGGCTTAGACCCGGTCTCCTTTGTAACCGTCTCCGTAGTCGCAGGCGAGTCCAGCCCAGGAGCCAGCCTATCAGTAGTACGCCCGCGCCAGCGAGAAAGTTGGATACGAAGGAATCGTCGCGCAGACGGTCCCTTTCCACGGTGACGTTTCGCAGTTGCGTTCCCTGTTCTGCCGCGACTCGTTGTGTTTCGCTTTGGGCCTTCTGTAACCGTTCATTCTCCTCTCTGAGGCGGCCAAGTTCGCCTTTTTGTTGGGCGAACCGCTCCGCCAGCACCTGGGCACGATAGGCGGCGGGCGGCTCTTCCGTGACATAGCCTTTCAGTACATCGCCCTGACGGCCGTCCGGTAAGGCTACAAGGTAGTAGTCATCCCCCGCGCTCCGAACCATTTTGACTGCGTTTCCGGTTTTAAGTACAGCGATGATTTTATTGTCCCGGCTTGGGCCCGTACGCAACATGAGCTCCCGGTACCCGCTTACGTATAGTTCTTGCGCGTGCGCTGCCAATGGTGGACAGACAATGAATAGGCTCCAGATCACAAATAGTTTCTTCATCTTAATTTACACTCAAACGTTTCTACTATCGATAACCTGGCCGGAACGGGATGACAAGCCCAATCGATATAGATTGGAGATTCTTAACGCCAGATATTGAGTAGCCTATATGGCCGGCTCACTGGGAAGAAGGCTCAGTCGTGCCAAAAGCTTTTTATGGATGTGCGAATTGGACGCTAGAGTTTGTTCTCCCTTTATATCGAGTGGATGTCCGGAGAAATCGGATGTCTCCCCCGAGGCTTGTTGGACAATCAGAGCTCCTGCGGCGACGTCCCACGGTTGCAACCTCCATTCCCAAAAACCTTCTGCACGGCCACAAGCCACATAGCAAAGGTCCAGCGCAGCCGAGCCCGACCTTCTGACCCCCTGTGTCAGCAGCATAAAGGCTTCGTAGTATTGTAAGTAGAAATGGCCGTATTTGTGCCGATCGTACGGAAACCCAGTCTGTAGTAGACTATGTTCCAATCGGGATTCCGTGGAAACCATAATCGGTGACCCGTTAAGAAATGCCCCGCCCCCTGCAGTGGCTCTGAAAGTTTCTCGGAGAATAGGATCATATACAACGCCGACTATCGGGCGCGATTGATATGTCAGGGCTATAGAGACGGCGAAGTGCGGATAGCGATGCGCAAAGTTTGTGGTGCCGTCGATCGGATCGATATACCAACAGTAAGGGCTTTCCGGTCCGGACCGTGCGGATTCTTCAGCTACGACAGTATGTGTTGGGAACCGGCGAGAGATCTTTTCTGTAATTAAACGGTCCGCCTCTCTATCCACGTTGGTTACTAGATCCGTGATTCCGGTTTTAGTTGAGACCTGTTTTGTCCTCAGCCAGTTGTCTTTGATTAACCGGCCCGCTTCCCAGGAGGCCTCACAAGCCGTTTTGAGAGCGTCTTTTATGATTTCGTGCATAGAGGTATTGTGGCAACCGGCAGCGCTGCCTGCAACTGGTCCTTAAAATTGATAGGTGAGGGTACAAAGGAAAGACATAGTGCACATCTTGGCCCCGGCGAAGATAAATCATTTTCTGCGAATAGTCGGGCGTCGGGCCGATGGCTATCATCTCATTGATTCCGTTATGGTACCTGTCAGCCTCTACGACAAGATAGAGATTACGGCGCACCCTGTTCAGGGAGAAAGAACCTGCATTGGACTTTCCTGTAACGTCCCGACGCTTCCAAAAGACGAATCAAACCTCGCGTACAGAGCAGCCCTCGTGTTTTGTGAAGAGGCAAAGGTTACCGCAAATATACAGATTACACTCGAGAAAAGGATACCATCGCAGGCCGGTTTAGGGGGTGGTAGTAGCGATGCCGCCGGAGTCCTTCAGGCCTTGAATAGGATATTGGCCGTCGGGTTCACACCCGACAAGTTATCTGAGATAGCGCTGGGTTTGGGGGCGGATGTGCCTTTCTTCATACATGGTCAGCCTGCGCGAGTGGGCGGGATAGGAGACGTTGTTGAGGAAATCCGAGACTTTCCGATTAAGTGGGTCTTGATAATCGTGCCTGATTTCTCTATTCCGACGCCCTGGGCATATGCGCAGTTTGACAAGATTACGGCTGACGTGGGGAATGTATCGGACGTTACGTGCGTGCCAATAGCACCGGCTACGTGGCCGGCGTCAAGTCTGTTCGTGAATGACCTCGAGTCGGCAGTATGTCGAGAGTATCCCGCAATAGCAGAGATAAAAGAGGCATTGTGTTTGCTCGGTGCTGAAGTGGCGCTAATGTCTGGGAGCGGATCGGCGGTTTTCGGCGTGTTTGATTCGGAACGCCGAGCGCGATCTGCTGCTCATGCGTGGGCTGCAAGTACGAACGTAGCGCGGGACATATTTGTTGCACGAACTTCAATGGACAAACTGCCAGCGGAAATGGTTGATCAAGAGAGGCGGTGAGGGTCTGGTAGACTTTTATGGGCAATAGTGCTAGGTTTCGCCGTCTTGCGGTGGGTCAAAAAAGGCTTCAAAAGTGCGAATTTATTACACAATCGAATGGTGAAGTTGATGATCTTTAAAATGTTTGTAACGCAACGGGATGATACGAGAAAAGGACTACGGGCAAGAGCAACGCGTGTATAGTGGTTCTCGTGTTGGGGAGTAGCCAAGTCCGGCAAGGCACCGGGTTTTGGTCCCGGCATTCGCAGGTTCGAATCCTGCCTCCCCAGTTCCGCTACGTACAAATGCTATGGAAGAGATTTTGAAGGTGAACGTATTGCGAGTTCTTTTGGCGAGTTTAGGACTTCCGCCGTGCTGAAGATATTTTCTGGGAACTCAAACAAACCCCTGGCACAAGAGATTTGTTCATATCTCGGGACCGGGGTAGGGGCCGCCGACATCCGTACATTTAGCGATGGCGAGATAGCCGTCGAAATAACTGAAAATGTGAGGGGCGGAGACGTATTCGTTGTTCAATCAATTTGTACACCCGGCAATGACAATTTAATGGAACTGCTTCTGATGATCGACGCGTTTAAACGGGCTTCTGCGAATCGCATAACTGCGGTAATCCCCTATTATGGGTACGCCCGGCAGGACCGTAAGGTCGCACCACGAGTACCCATCAGTGCAAAATTAGTTGCGGACCTTTTGACAACGGCAGGAGCTTCTCGGGTGCTTACAGCTGAGCTACACGCGGGACAAATACAGGGGTTTTTTAACATCCCAGTAGACAATCTTTTTTCGGCGCCGGTCCTACTGCCGTATTTGCGATCGCGAATTGGTCGTGAAGCTGTGAGCGTCGTATCTCCTGACGCTGGTGGGGTGGAACGAGCCAGAGCCTTCGCGAAGCGTATGGGGGCCTCACTTGCGATCATTGACAAAAGACGCGCCCAAGAGGATGAGAGCGAAATACAGGGGAAGGCTAACCGGGATGTAGCTGAGATGAACGTTATCGGTGAAGTGAAGGGACGGGTGGCGATACTCGTGGATGACATGGTCGACACCGCCGGAACCTTGACTGCGGCTGCTAAAGCGTTACAAGATGCTGGTGCACAGGCTGTTATAGCCTGTTGTACCCATGCGGTCCTGTCCGGGCCAGCAATCGAGAGGGTGAGTACGTCTGCTTTGGAGGAGTTAGTGGTAACGAATTCTATACCTATAACTACCGAGGCTCAGGCGACAGGGAAAGTACGAGTCCTGTCTCTTGCAACATTGATCGGAGAATCTATCCGTCGAATCCATAATGAAGAATCCATAAGTTCACTATTCGTTTAGGAAGGTACCGTTAGTCAAGGAAGAGCGAAGTTATGCAGACGATAAAACTGAGTATAGAGAGACGAGCAGAGAGGGGCAAAGGAGAAATGGGGCGGATGCGTCGAAATGGGAGCGTCCCCGGTGTTTTCTATGGGCCGGGTACAAAAAGTCTGCCGGTTACCGTGAACGCGCGCGAGTTTCAGAACAAGGTCGAAGGGCAACAAGGCTCGCGGCTGATAGAATTCCTTTCCGAGGTGACGGACTTAAACGGTAAAATAGCCTTGCTAAAAGAAGTGCAGCATCACCCCATAACATCGGATCCGCTCCACGTTGACTTTTATGAGGTGGATGTGAACGTCCCAATTCAGGCGTCAGTCGCAATTCATTTGACTGGAAGGGCCCAGGGTGTCACGGCCGGTGGTTCCCTACTGTACAGCCGCCGCGAGGTTCTTGTAGATTGCTTGCCGTTGGAAATACCCGATGTGATTGAGGTTGATGTTACGTCGCTGGACATCAATGATTCGATTCGCGTGGGAGATATAGATTTGCCGTCCGGCGTCACTACTTCCGAAGATCTCCAGGGTATGGTGGCCTCGGTGGTTGCGCCGGCCGCGGAAGAAGAGGAACCTAAAGTGGTTGATGGTGAAGAAGAAGATGCAGCAGCCGATGGGGAGCCCACAGCTACTGGTGAAGATGACGCGACCTCCGACGAGGCGCGGACGGAATAATCGAAGTACGGTTTTGCTAATTTGTGAGCTGGGCCATGCGGGATGACCGAAGGAGCATGGTTCATCGGAGGAGTTGATGCCCATTTACGAGACAGTGTGTATTTTGCATCCTGAGTTATCCGAGGCTAGGAGAAAAGAAGTTGTTGAAGCGATGCAAACCAATCTTGGAACTGGCCAGTCCAATTTATTGCAGGTTGAAGAGTGGGGCATGAGGAACTTAGCCTTCGATATCCAGAAGCAAAAACGGGGATACTATGTTCGCCTTGAGTACGAATCAGCACCCGAAGTTGTGAAGGAGTTTGAGCGCGGTTTGCGCTTGAGTGAAGACACAATGCGTTTTCTTTCGGTCGCACGCGCTGCACCATCGGATGGTCGGTCACCAATACCTCCCGGCTCGCCCGGGAGTCGGGCATCCGAAAGAACGGCCGAATCTAGGAGTACTGACGTACAGACTAATCCTCCCCCGGAGGCCACTGGCGGGACAGCCGCGGATTCCCCAAACGTACCGGATAGTGTGGAGCCCAAAGCGGTCGCTAGTGCCTCGCCGGAGCAGCCAAAAACGGAAGAGCAGGCTCCGGCTGAATTGAAGGAAGAAGGCGAAAATATGGCTGATCCAACGGATACAGAAGAACAGGATTGATGTGACGAGGAATTAGGACACCAATTCTTCACTATGCAGTGATTATCTAATTTTTGCGCGCGGGAGGACTGAGGATAGGCCTTTGCGTGTGTAGGAACAGTAATAAGAATCTGACAAGGAGTATGGTATGGCAAGGCCACCGAAAGGGAAGTACAATCGGCGGGGCGGGGATGATCGATATCCCAGACGTATGCGGCGTAAGGTTTGTCGATTTTGTGTAGAGAAGCGCGACGCTATTGACTACAAAGAGACGGGTACGCTCGGTGACTTTGTTACGGAACGTGGAAAAATTATCCCAAGCCGAATTACCGGAACATGTGTCTGGCACCAGAGAAAGCTAACCCTCGCTATCAAACAGGCGCGCGCGATTGCCTTGTTGCCTTATGTTGCTGCACAGGTTTAAGGAGGATCTGCACGTGAATGTGCACGGTTGTTTTTTAAAATATGCTCCCGTAGACTTATAGAAGGACGGCATGGAAATTAATTTGCAAGAAGATATCGACTCCCTCGGGGAGATCGGCGATATTGTCAAAGTTAAGGACGGTTACGCTCGCAATTTTCTTTTGCCACGTGGATTGGCGATCATGGCTAGTCGCCGAAATGTTAGAGTTTTAGAACACCAAAAGCGGGTGACGGCGCTCAAGCGGGAGAAAGCTCTGACAAGTGCGACCGCCGTCCGCGACAAATTGGCTAGCATGGCTGTTACTATTCCGGCGCGAGCCGGAGAAGAAGACAAGTTGTTCGGGTCGATTACAAATATAGACATTGAAAAGGCCCTCAGGGCACAAGGCGTTACCATTGACCGGCGCAAGATAATGCTGCGCGAGCCTATCAAGCAGTTGGGTACGTATCCTGTACCGGTGCGATTGGGCGGTGGGTTGGCAGCCGAGATTAAGATCACCATCGAGCGGGAAGTTAGCGAATAGTGCTCGGCATTTGACTGGAAACGCAATGTCTACGTTGTCGGTCCGTAACCAATCTGTTCGCCCTGTTTGTGTGGAGGCACGTAGCTCAGTGGGAGAGCACTTCCTTGACGCGGAAGGGGTCGGCGGTTCAATCCCGCCCGTGCCTATGCAGCGTCCTGAAGGGTAAGCAATAACATTTTTTAGGCGAGTTGGATAATCCTTGCCTCTCAAGCGAAGGCCAAGGAGGGGGTGTGGGGGGACAATGCGCCTTATTTTTCCTATATGAGTGAGCAATTAGAAAAAAAGGAATCAATGCAGAAGGCCGAATCTCAGGGGGCCTCGCGCCCCTTTGCTTCTGGGAAAAAGAAACAGAAGGCCGGGTCATCGGAAGCAATTGCGGCGAGCGTGAATGGAGTTCCGGTCGACCTGGCGTCCCCGTTAGCAGGAGAAAACGCCGTGCCGATTTTAGCGTCTTCTCCTGAAGGCTTAGAAGTGTTGCGTCATTCGACAGCACACCTTATGGCACAGGCAGTAAAGCGGCTTTTTCCTGAAAGTGAGATTACCATAGGCCCCGTAATTGATACTGGGTTTTACTACGATTTTAAGCATAAGGGCACTTTTTCGACGGAGGATCTAGAGCGTATTGAGGCAGAGATGCGTGGCATCGTAGAAGACAATATCAGTGTCGTGCGAGAAGAAATGAGTCGAGACGAGGCCATCGAGTTATTTAAGGACATGGGGGAGCAGTACAAGGCCGAGATAATAGAGAGTATCCCGCAGGGTGAGGTAATTTCCGTTTACCGTCAAGGAGAATTCATTGATCTTTGCAGGGGCCCGCATGTTCCGACTACGGGGAGTATTGGCGCGTTCAAGCTGACGAGCGTAGCAGGGGCCTATTGGCGTGGTGATGAGAGGAATGAGATGCTTCAGAGGATCTATGGGACGGCATTTGCCTCCCCGAAGGAACTCCGTCAGCACCTAATTCTCATTGAGGAGGCAAAACGCCGAGATCATCGTAAGCTAGGGAAGGAACTGGATTTATTTAGTTTCAACCCCGTTGCCCCGGGTAGCCCATTTTTTCATCCTAAGGGCACTATAATCTATAATGAGCTCGTAGCGTATATGCGTAGTCTTTACGGCCGGTATGGGTACGAAGAGGTTATTACGCCTCAGATCTACGACGTAGAATTGTGGCAGCGCTCCGGCCATTATGAAAATTATAAGGAGAACATCTTCTTTACCGAGGTCGAAAATCGCGATTTCGGCGTCAAGCCGATGAACTGTCCAGGTCATACCTACGTGTACGGATCTAAGAAACGTTCCTACAGGGACCTACCCCTACGATATGCGGACTTTGCGCGTCTACATAGGTTTGAGCGCTCGGGGGTTTTGGCCGGTCTGACTCGTGTACGGTCTTTCGCACAGGACGATGCGCATATTTTTTGCGCGCCGGAAGATATAGAGGCAGAAGTTGGCAGCGTGCTGCAAATGATCAGTGAGGTTTATCGCGTGTTTGGCTTCGAGGATGTGCGCTTCTATCTTTCGACGAGGCCTGAAAAGCGTTTAGGTGCCGACGAGACTTGGGATAAGGCCGAAGCGGCATTGTCGGGGGCACTCAAAGGAAATGGTATTGATTTCGATGTTAATCATGCAGACGGTGCGTTCTATGGCCCCAAGATAGATTTTGTTGTGCAAGATGCCCTCCGGCGTGAGTGGCAACTCGCAACGATACAACTCGATTTTATGCTTCCTGAGAGGTTCGGGCTTACCTACGTTACGGCACAGGGTAAAGATGCCCGGCCAGTTATGATTCATCGGGCGGTTTTAGGGTCTATTGAACGATTCATGGGCATACTGATAGAACATTCCGGCGGGGATTTTCCTTTGTGGCTAGCGCCCGTGCAAGTTAAGATAGTCACGGTTACGGATGGCCAGGCGGAATTTGCGCGCCAAGTCGGTGATCAGTTCCGCGAGGCGGGCATTCGGTTTGAAATGGATCTTCGCAACGAGAAATTGGGATACAAAATACGGGAAGCGGAAGTGCAGAAAATTCCTTATACGATTGTAATTGGTGATAAAGAGGTCCGATCTGGGGTTGTCAGCCCTAGAGTGCGCAAAAGGGAAAAGATACCGCCATTGTCTGCCGCCGAGTTCATTCAGCATATCGAACGAGAACGTTTACCAGGAGGTGCGCCATAGCTAGAGAAGCCGCAACACGAATTAATCAGCAGATTCGCGCACGGGAGGTGCGGGTCATTGATGCTGAAGGGGAGCAAGTTGGCATACAACCTTTGGGCGAAGCGTTTCGCACCGCGATTGGGCAGGACCTGGACCTTGTAGAAATCGCCGCAAACTCAAAGCCGCCCGTGTGTCGGATAATGGATTACGGCAAATACCGTTATTTGCAGAAAAAGAAAGTGCAAGAGTCTAAAAAACATCAAACCCAGGTAATGGTGAAGGAAGTCAAGCTAGGGGCCCGTACAAGCGAGCATGACGTAGATTTTAAGATTAATCACATACGACGATTTATAGATAAAAAGCATCGGGTAAAGGTTTCGGTGTTTTTTCGAGGAAGAGAAATAACACACCCCGAAATTGGCAAAGAGTTGCTAAATAGAGTATACGAGAAGGTGGAAGATGTAGCGGCGTTGGAGACTCCACAGCCGCGCATGGAAGGGCGAAACATGTCTATTCTTGTGGTCCCGAGGTAAAATATGCCTAAAATAAAAACGCGCCGCGGAGCGGCAAAGCGATTTAAAATGACTGGGTCAGGTAAGATACGTCGTCGACACGCATATCTGCGACATATTCTTTCTACGAAGACAAGAAAGCAGAAGCGGAATTTGCGGCGTTCGGCATTAGTTGCTGAATCCGACGTCAAGTCAATTAGAAAATTGGTCCCTTATTTGTAAACGGGAGAAGGGGTAGCAAAAAATGCCAAGAGCGAAGCGCGGGTTCAAAGCCCGGCGGCGCAGAAAAAGGATTCTTAAGCTTGCTAAAGGATTCACTGGAGGTCGCCGCCGACAATACCGCCAGGCGAGAGAGACGGTGGAGCGAGGTTTGGTTTACGCCTACAGAGATCGCCGCAATAAAAAACGCGATTTTAGGCGTTTGTGGACAATCCGAATTAACGCGGCGGCTCGCTTACATGGGGTGAGTTATAGCCGACTGATGCACGGATTGTCCCAGGCTGATGTGGAGGTAGATAGGAAGATTTTGGCCGCGCTAGCAATGGAGGATTCGGCCGCTTTTGCTGCGATCGTTAACGTGGCTATGGAGCGCCGTGCCGCGTGACTTTTTACAGGAACGAATCGACGAGCGCTCGATCCCACTCGAGGCCGTGCGTTCGGTTTGAGAAACGCTTTGAAAACTTCAGCGAGTCGGGGCTGGCCTACCGAAGCCGTAGACCCCTGGACTTGATAAAGTCGAGGTAGTCTCTCTGAAAAGCATCGATTTGCTTCCCTGACAAGGTATCCTCGCTAGATCCGATCCAGTAACGGAAAGTGTAGCTCACTAAACCGGCGCCCAGCGTTTTGCCACGGTACACGGTCATAAATTCTTTCTTTCGCAATAGTGGATGAGAAAAGTCTTCGAGTTTCTTTTCCAGTTCTGCGAACTTAGTGTTATCATTCTCTACGATTGAGAAGTCGAACCACGACATCGGGTAGCGCGATGGAGCCGTGTAGCGACGTACAGGAAAAATGGGACCTTGTAGGTAGTCGAAGTTTAGTTCGAACCAAATTACTTGACCCTGCGGTGAGATTTTCTCGAGTATTGGATTTGTCAAAAAGCCTAGCGTACCAATAGTGATTCCAGCGACTGACATTTCTGCAGTACAATCGATTGCCGCCCAAGGGTATTGCGCTGCCTCAGTTGATGTAAAAATGGGTGATGGCAGATTGAGTTGTTCAGCAAGACCGTCTAGGGCTCCCTTAACCTGTCGAAAATGCTTTTCCAGACCGCCGGCACGTTCTTGTTGGTAACTTGCTCCGCAGAGTACATGGTGTTCTATTCGGCCATTCGCCGCGTCAGGTTTATAGACTTTTCCTAGCTCGAATAGCCGAAACGCGTCGCGCACCATGGTATTCTTTTTAACAGCCCATAATATGTTAGGAACCAATGTATTCTGGAGGCGAATGTTCTGTTCGGAACTCGAATTCGCCATCTCTAAGGTCTGGCCGGGATCGTATGCTAAGCTCTTTAGCCAAGTTTCGTCAAACCAACTGTAGCTGTGTATTTCCGAAAATCCGTACGCTTGGGAAAGTACTCGACGTGCCTTGTGCTGAGAACGCAGGCTGTCGTTAAACCATACATTTTCTGCAGTGAAGTGTGGCATGATCGGTTCTAGATTGTCATAGCCGTTGATCCGTGTGACTTCCTCGAGAATATCGATGGGTAAGGAGATATCCTTTTCGCTGCGAAACGGTGGTATGCCGACGCGGAAATGATTGCTCTTAAGGTCGGCCGTGAAGCCGATCGACGTGAGGATAGAGACGATTCGGCCTGACTCAATAGAGTTGCCAATACGTGTGTCAAAGAAACTTTTAGAGATGTCGAGATACCGCACTTGTTCTTTTAAGTCGCCTTTCCGAGACAGACGTGTTCGAATGCTGGGCGTGATGCCCGATTCCCGGAGCAAGTGAAGATAACGTTGGACACCTTCTATCGTGTTCGCTGGTGGTTGTTGTTTTTCAAATCTCTGGCTCGCGTCGGTATGGAGCCCTAAACGTGTTGCCGTCCGCCTAATTCTCGATTCCTTAAAGTTTGCGCTCTCAAGCAGAAGGGTAACGGTATTCTCGGTAACTTCACTGTTCATGCCGCCCATTATCCCAGCAAGAGCAACCGGTTCGGTGGCATTCCAAATCATGAGATCTTCCGGAAGCATCTCACGGTCAGCGCCATCCAGCGTCGTGAAGGTACCTTTTTTTCCAAATGGAGCGACTCGCACAGACTCGAGTTTTGCACCGTCGAAAGCGTGCATCGGCTGACCAATTTCGAGCATGACGTAGTTCGTCAGGTCTACCAGGTTATTGAATGTTCGTTGTCCGAGTGCATGTAGGCGACATTGAATTTCTATTGGTGACGGACGGACGGCGAGGTCGCTCATTTCTATACAGCAATAGGCCGGACAACCTGTAGCGTCGTCTACTGTCAAATCGTAGTCAGGCATATTGTCGTAGGGTCCGAGATCTTCCAGCTCTAAAACGCGGAGTTTCCGATCGAAAATCGCGGCGATCTCACGAGCGAATCCATAATGGCCCCACAAGTCAGGCCGGTGGGTGAGGCTTTTGTTGTCGATTTCTAAGAGTGTATCGGACTCCGCTATCAGTGTGCTAAGGGCAAGGCCGTCACTTACTACATCGGGCAGGTCAAGGATCCCATAGTGTCCTCCACCCATACCCAATTCGTCGGAAGAGCACAGCACTCCTTGGCTTTCCCTCCCTTCAAACTCCCGCTCCTCTACCATTTGTTTATTTGCAAGTGTAGTCCCTAGCGGTGCAAAACACGACAGCATCCCTACTCGCAAGTTGGAGGCAGTGCAGACCGTCTTGAGGGTACTGTCGCCGCATATGACGGTGACGAACGTTTGTTCGTGATCAATAGGTTGCAGGGAAACAATTTTAGCAGTCAGAATGCCGTCGAGAGTGCGAACTAAGGATTTTATGTCTTCAACTTCCGCTGTAGTCATTGTCAGCCGATCAGCGATTTGCTGCGGTCGGAGGTCTAGAATGTCTACATACTGAGATATCCAATCAAGCGAAATGTGCACGCAGAACTCCTGAGTCTCTATACTGAGGGCGGAAATTGTTCACCAAAGCGAAGATCTCCTGAATTTAGAAGCCTGATGTCCGGTATATTGTATTTCATCATCGCCAGTCGGGTGAGTCCTAATCCAAAGGCAAATCCCGTATACTTGTCCGTATCTACCCCCCCGAACTGCAAAACACGCGGATGAACGAGACCGCAAGGGAGGAGTTCTATCCAGCCTGATTGTTTGCATGTCGTGCACCCCTGCCCGGCGCATAGAAGGCACTGGAGGTCCAATTCGAATCCGGGTTCTACAAAAGGAAAATAACCCGGACGCAGGCGGACCGTAACGTCGCGGTGGAAAACCGCTGATAATAATGTCTGCATGACAGCGATCAAGTTTGCCACAGACACGTTAGTATCGACCATTAGCCCTTCTAATTGGTAGAAGGTGTTTTCGTGGCTCGGGTCAATTGCCTCGTTGCGTATGCAACGGCCCGGAAACACCGCCCTAATTGGTGCACCAAAACGCTCTAAAGCTCGAACCTGATTGGCAGACGTGTGCGTGCGAAGCAGCATTCCGTTCTTGAGCCAGTAAGTGTCTTGCATGTCACGAGCGGGATGGTCTTCCGGGATGTTTAAACTCTGAAAGTTGTAAAAATCAGTTTCGACATGGTAACCGTCCAAAATCATGAATCCCATCGACTGGAAAATGGTCTCTAGTTCGATTTGGACTAACGAGATCGGGTGCAGGTGCCCCCGCCTATTATTAATCCCTGGCAGGGTCATGTCGATGGTTTGTTTGGGGGTATCTGTGCGGCCCCTGTTATTTCTTAATGCGGCAATCTGATCCTCGGCAAACCGCTTGAGTTCGTTGAACTGCTGACCGAAAGTTTTTTTCTCCGCAGCTGACATGGAGGAGAAGTCTGCGGTTTTTCTCAAAAGAGTTATAGTTCCCTTGCGCCCTAGGTACCGAACTCGGAGGGCTTCTACATCTTCTTCCGATTCGGTGGCCGATATATCCGTCAGCAGCTGAGCGCGAATGTCCTTCAAAACTTGCCTCCCAAATTCTTATCTGTACATCTTAACGATGGTTAGGTCTGGCTGAAACCCCTCCCGGATGTAGTCAGGCAGAGACGACCGTTGTCACTACTTCAAAACTTGACTTCGAATGACGCCTCTACTATGCTCCTTCCTTTGCGGCCTTTCAAAGAGGGGCAAGGTCCGCCGCCGGAAGGACAGGCGATCTTAAAAGGCTGCGTTGTTGCTTATTCCGTATATTTGCGGGGGCCACACCTGTCTGGTCCACCCGCCGTAGCGAGGGACTCCGTATGACTAAAGCCGATATAGTCGAGCGCATCTACGAACAGGTCGGATTCTCCAAAAAAGAGGCCACGGGTGTTGTCGAGTCCATCTTTGAATTAGTAAAGGGACGGCTCGAAAACGGGGAGAAGGTGAAAATTTCGGGCTTCGGGAACTTTGTTATAAACAAAAAGCACCCTCGCAAGGGAAGAAACCCCCAAACTGGCGAGGTAATAACTATATCTGGCCGACGGGTGTTGTCCTTTAAACCGAGTCCGGTCCTCAAAAGGGCAATTAACCCCTTCCTGGCGGATTGACAAGAACGTGCGCACTATAGAGTTGCCGAACAAACTTTACTTTCGTATAGGTGAAGTTGCAAAAATAGTTGACGTAAAACCGTATGTTTTACGTTACTGGGAGACGGAGTTTTCGGTTTTGAAGCCGGGTAAAACTCCGTCCCGCCACCGGTTGTACCGCAGGCGCGACGTAGAGACTTTATTAGTCATTAAAAACCTGCTGTACGAGGAAGGATTCACGATTGCCGGCGCCAAAAAGCGGTTGAAGGAAGGTAGAGCGGTCCGGGGAACCGACTTAGGTGTCGCTACGACCGCCGACACAAGTCAAAGACAGGCACTGATATCTATACACCAGCAGCTGGTATCATTATACAACATATTGGATCAGGAGCCGACATAACTACGAGATATGGTGGCGGCGGAATTGCTATCCGTCTGTCCCAAAGGCGTGCCAACGATCTCAAAAAAACCTATTTGTTGACAGTGGTTTAGGGGCTTTGGTACAATAGCAACCTGTGCTCTGGGGCCGTCAAGTTCATTGACCGAGCCCAGTATCAGGAATACTCGGCGTAATGGCTGGACGTTGGGGGGTGGCGGATGTGGAACATTTTTGCAATGCCGATGATAGGTATATTGGCTGTAGTGCTAACACACTGCCAGTCGTTGGCGGAGGAGAAGCAAGTTGACGGTCTTCCAGCGATTACACAATTTGAAGCGATTCTGCTGAAGGATTATGATACCGGTCGTATCTTATACGAGCATAATAGTGACAGGATTTGGCCTCAGGCATCTTTGACAAAGATGATGTTAGCGTTGGTGGTTTTTGATTCTATTTCCAGGGGCGAAATAAATATGGGCTCGCGAGACGTTTTAATCAGTCGCCGAGCAAGTCGAACCAGAGGTCGAACTATAGGGCTACGGATGGGCGAAAGGTATTCCCTAGAGGAATTGCTGCGAGCGGTCATGGTCACGTCGGCCAACGACGCGGCAGTGGCCGTGGCCGAGGCGGCCTGTGGGTCTGTCGTAAGTTGTGTTCGACGCATGAATGACAAGGCAAGAGAGTTGGGTATGGACCATACGCGGTATCGAACGGTGAACGGTATGCCCACCCGAAATGATCGCGCGCCAGACAAAAGCTCTGCCAAAGATATTGGCATTTTGGCTGGTGCTTTACTGCGTCAGCCAGTGCTGCTTTCCTGGACGTCCCAGAAAGCGGTTGCTTTCGGTAGCAGGAAAAGGCTTTTGCCTAACACTAACCGACTTGTCGGTCGCATGCTTGGTGTAGATGGCTTAAAAACGGGGTACACGCAACGCGCGCGGTTCAACTTGGCGACGACAGCGCGCCGCGGATCGCTACGTCTAGTTGCGGTTATACTTGGTGCGAAAACAAGTAAAACACGATTTCGAGGAGCCAGAAGTTTGCTCGAATGGGGGTTTAGAAATTTTACGCGGCTGCCGCTATTTGAGAGAGGTTCTCGTCTTTGGGCGGACGTCCGAGTCGAGAATGGAAGCATGTCTACTCTTAAACCCATAGCGGCATCGGCATTTACACCTCTTTTATTACGAGATGAGCTAGACACTATATCCGTGTCCCTAAAACTACCGGGATCGGTAAGTGCTCCCGTGTTGCGTGAGCAAGTGCTGGGCGAAATTATCATTCGGAAGGGCAACCAAACGTTGTCGGTCATACCTGCTGTCAGTCCGGAATATGTGCCGCGTGCGCGCTGGGTGCATGCTTGGCGCTGAGAGCGACCTTTCTTCCCAAGTAGCTTGCATTTCGCGGAAAGATGCTTAAGTTGCATCTGCATAACAAAAGCATAAGTGTGAAATAGCGAAAGGAGAACCGCGATATGGCGAAATTGGTTCATTTGCACGGAGAATCTCGAGAAGGAATTCTTCGTGGCGTCAATACGATAGCGGATGCTACGCAAGTTACCCTCGGCCCCAAAGGGCGTAATGTTCTATTAGAAAAGAGCTTCGGCGCCCCCGTTGTAACGAAAGACGGAGTTACGGTGGTCAAGGAAATAGAGCTTGAAGATAAGTTTGAGGACATGGGGGCGAAAATGGTCCGAGAAGTGGCTACCAAAACTGCGGACGTCGCGGGAGACGGTACAACCACCGCAACTATCTTGTCTCGAGCTATCTTGTCTGAGGGTTTACGTCTTCAGGTTGCCGGTTTTGATCCAATGTCACTCAAGCGCGGAATTGATGCTGCCGTGGAGCAAGTTGTGGGTGGCGTCCGTGCGTTGAGCCGAAAGGTTCGCGGTAAAGAACAGGTAGCCCAGGTCGGGACGATAGCGGCGAACGGCGACGCAGAGGTTGGCGATACGCTGGCGGAGGCTATGGAACGGGTCGGCCAAGAAGGCGTTATAACTATCGAAGAAGGGAAAGGTCTCGACACGGTTCTTGACGTTGTGGAAGGCATGCAGTTTGATCGTGGGTTCCTTTCGCCATACTTTGTTACGGACCAGGAGCGTATGCTTGCGGAAATAGAGGATCCTTACATTCTGTTACACGAAAAGAAACTTTCTAACATGCAGGAGTTGGTACCCTTACTCGAGAAGATCTCTCAGAGCGGGAAACCGTTGGTTATTATTGCTGAAGATATTGAGGGTGAGGCGTTAGCCGCGCTTGTCGTTAACAAGATAAGGGGGACCCTTAATGTTGCAGCCGTGAAGGCTCCTGGATTCGGGGACCGTCGAAAGGCCATGCTTGAGGACATTGCCATTCTCACGGGTGGCAGGGTTGTGGCTGAGGAGTTAGGCATGAAACTGGAAGCGCTGGATCTTTCCGATTTGGGTCGCTGTCAACGACTAATTATGGACAAGGACAACACCACGATAGTTGATGGCGCGGGCAAAAAGAAAGATATTTTAGGTCGGGCCGACCAAATCAGAGCGCAGATTGAAGAGACAACCTCAGATTATGATCGGGAAAAGCTCCAGGAACGCCTCGCCAAATTGGCCGGTGGGGTCGCCGTGATCAAAGTCGGCGCAGCGACCGAGGTTGAAATGAAGGAACGTAAGGCCCGTGTCGATGACGCGCTGCATGCTACCAAATCGGCGGTTGAAGAGGGAATTGTACCGGGCGGTGGAGTAGCGTTGGTTCGGGCTCAGGGTAAGTTAAAAGACCTGGCATTTGACGATGATAGGGACGCGGGCGTTAGTATCGTGCGACGAGCGATCGAGGAGCCTCTGCGCAGGATAGCCGAAAACGCCGGACAGGATGCACCGGTCGTACTGCAGAAGGTTCAGCAGAGTTCGGGAGACGTGGGCTTCAATGCGGCTTCGGGGACTCACGAGAATCTTTTCAAGGCCGGAGTTATAGATTCAACGAAGGTCGTGCGGGTAGCCTTGCAGAATGCCGCGAGCATCTCGGGCCTGATGCTAACCACGGAAGCGGCCGTAGCAGAAAAACCGGCAGAGCCACAAGGAGACGTCGGTGGACATGATCACGACATGGACGATGATTATTAGGTCAATGCTCGGTGGTGAGTGTTAAAGTTACAAAAAAGGGAGCGTTCAGCTCCCTTTTTTGTTCGTGCTTCGAGAAGTGCCCGAATTTTTTCGCCACGCCAAAGGCAAGATCGAAAAAATTAAATGCCGGACATTTAGTGATCTTACTATGATAGATTTATCGCCCCCCCCACACGTTGCTAATGCCGTGGGAGAAATACATGCGTTTATTCAGCGAGAGGTTGTTCCCATAGAACGAGAACTCGGAGAACGCTTACACAACGAGCATACTTATTTGCAAGAAGATGGGCGATTGACGCCTGAGGTGGTCGCGGCGCAGCAGGCGGTTCGGCGTCAATCCGGGAATCAAGGGTTGTACGCGCTGCATATGCCCAAAGAAGTGGGTGGGGGTGACTTCGGACTCACGGATATGTTCTTTGTACATGAGGCGGTTTATCAGCACGGTATCGGTGCCTCGCAGTGGATGCTGTCTTGGACTGAAGGTCCGAATCGAATGTTGATGTTTCTTAATGAGGAACAAAAACAACGTTACTTGGTCCCGATGGTTCGGGGCGAAATGACCGGAGCCTACGCGGTTACGGAATATCGGGGCGGGTCGGACATCCTAGGCATGGATACGCGAGCCGCGAAACGAGGCGACGCGTGGCTCGTGAATGGGACCAAGGCCTACATAACGAACGCGCAATACGCGGATATCGTTTTCGTGTGCGCAATGCACGATACTAGTAAGGGCAGTCATGGCGCAACTGCCTTCGTTGTAGAAGGTACAAACCCAGGTCTCAAAGTAGGAAAAACGCACCGGACCATAATGGACGACGGCATGACCGCTGATTTACAATTTGAGAATTGCCTCCTTCCCGAAAATAGCGTGTGGGGAGGTGTCGGAGATGGTTTCTACCTCAGTATGGGCATGATTAATTGGATACGAGTACGTCGAGGTGGAATGTGTACCGGTTTGGGGCAGTACCTTCTTGATCGTTGTAGAGAATATTTGAGAGGCAGGCAGGCGTTTGGTCATCCATTGAGCCGTTTTCAGGCGTTACAGTGGATGGTTGTGGATTCCTACCTCGACGTTCAAGCGATGAAGAGTATGGCCCTGAGTTCTTTGTGGCAGGCTGACCAGGGAGATCTGTGGTCATTGGACGTCGATTCGGAGCTAATAAAGATAGTTTGTGCACTTAAGGTCTTTTGTGATGAGGCCCTTTACCGTGTCTCGGACCGAGCCGTTCAGATACATGGTGCGTACGGACTTACCAAGGAGGCCGGTATAGAAAAAATATTCCGCATCGCGCGGAATTTACGTATACCCGGTGGTACAGATGAGATTCAACGGGTCAATATAGCCAAAGCACTTGGACTGTGAGGCACAATCACCAGACATGACAAGAAGAGGTAGCCTTCTGACACGCGCTGCTGTTACTTGACCGACAACAGCGGCGCTAGGGTACTGCCGTCTGCATGGGATGTGCTGAATCCATGAATAGCTATACTCAAAGTGCCGTGGGACGCTCCGGCCGGATTTTTTACGGCTGGGTAGTGGTGGCCTGTACTTTTATCGTACTGACGGCCGCCTATGGTGTGCAGTTTTCCTATGGTGTTTTAATGCCTGAGATTCAGGATGAAACAGGTTGGAGCAGGACCAGCCTCTCCCTCGTCTATGCCGTTTATGTGTTCGTATATAGTGCTCTCGGTATAGTAACTGGTTTGTGTACGGACCGTTGGGGCCCCAGGATTGTCATAACCGTGGGCGGCGTCTTATTGGGCGTTGGTGTGATGCTTTCGAGCCAAGCCGGGGAGTTGTGGCAACTGTATCTCTCTTTTGGTCTTCTCGCGGCGCTTGGCATGAGTGCTGCCTTTGTTCCCTGCAGTTCTACCGTAGTGCGGTGGTTTGTTGAGCAACGGGGGTTGGCGCTGAGCATTTGTGCGAGTGGTTCTAGTTTTGGGACCTTTGTCATTCCACCGCTCGCGGCGGCTCTCATCCCGTTTTATGGCTGGCGTGTGTCATACTTCTTTCTAGGACTTTCCGCCACTGTCATCATCTCCGTATGTGCTGTTTTTACAGTCCGCGATCCAGAACAGATTGGATTGGTGCCTGACGGTAAACCGCCTGAGAAAAGTGATTTTACAAAGGCTAGTGTGGCAGATTCCGCTACGGAAGGGTGGTCGTTGGCGCAGGCCCGCAAGACTGGTGCAATGTGGGTGTTAATGTCGGTTTTTACTGCTACGTGGCTGGTAGTATTTCTGCCCATGGTCCATATCGTTCCCTTCGCTGTGGATTTGGGGGTATCGCAAATTGAAGCGGCAGGAATGTTGAGCGTTATTGGGTTGGGCGGTTTTTTGGGACGGTTAATCATGGGACCACTTTCGGACCGGTATGGTAGGACCTTTGTGCTCGGTGGTTGCCTCGTTTTGGAGGCCATTGCGTTCGTGGGCTTTTCGCGTAGTACGGGCCTGGCGTTACTTTATCCTGCCGCCGTATTGTTCGGCTTCGCTTATGGTGGAACGACGGCGTTATTTCCTGCCATAGTGGGGGACTTTTATGGCCGCCTTGCAGTTGGAGCAATAGTTGGTTTTATTTTTTCGGTGGCGGGATCCATGGCCGCAATCGGTCCCGTTGCGGCGGGCTATATCTTCGACACATATGGAAGCTATAAGTTCGCATTTGAATTAAGTGCAGGCGCTAATATTCTAGGGCTGGTAATGCTGTTCTTCCTGAGGAAGCCTAGAGCCCAGCAGTCAACGCTGCAATAATTGAGGCGCGGGAGGATTATGGGTTCAGTCAGGATACGGGATGTTGAATTGGCTTATGAGATCCATGGGAGCGGGGAACCGTTAGTGCTTCTGCACGGAGCGCAAAGCGACCGAACCATTTTCACAAATGTATTAGCTTATTTTATGAGGAATTTCCGTGTCCTAATTTTCGACCAGCGGGGATCCGGTCAAAGCAGTAAACCAGACATGGAATACACGATTGGTATGATCGCGGATGACACCGCCGCCCTGATGGTTGAACTAGGTTTTTCGCCCGCACACGTCTATGGTGTTTCAATGGGCGGAATGGTCGCGCAGGAGCTAGCCATTCGTCACAAAGCGCTGGTCAGGTCGCTTGTATTGGGGTGTACTACGCCCGGAGGCGATCATGCGGTAACCATAGTCAATGAGGCAATTGAGAGTTCTCATTCGACCGAAGCCCTTTCTCCGGAAGAACGCGGCCGGGCGCTTGCTATAACCGCTTTCACCAAATCATACATAGACCAGCACCCGGAGCTTATCCCAGCTTTGATCAAATCTCGGCGTGAGCAACCGCTAGATGAAAAAGGGTTTAAGCGACGTATGAATGCCGCGTATGCGCACGACACTTATGAGCGGTTATCTGATATTTCGTGTCCTACCTTGGTGATTACTGGCGAGAACGATGCATTAATTGCAGCCAAAAATTCGGATTTGCTGGCTCAAAAGATACCCCATGCCGTGCTTGTAAAACTGGAACCAGCGGGGCACGCGTACTGGGTTGAACAACCAGAACAAACAAAGGACGCGATACTTCGCTTCCTGCTAGAGAGTTAGCTTTGTAAATCAGGGGGGGGTATGGCAGCCAAGGAAATCACGAAGGCTGGGCAAGCACGAAGGCTTCGCAGTTGGATGCTGGGATTACACGCAACCCATATTCTCGATGTGGGAGGACGCGTCGGGTATTTTAGAGTGATCCATGAACTCGGTGGAACTTGCTCTGCTGATGATCTGGCAAAAACTTTGGGGCTAGACAAGTGGAGGACTAAAGTTTGGTGCCAGGCCGCATGCGCCGTGGGCATATTACAGGCGACTGATCAGTCTCGGTTCTCTTTCGCGGCGTTCATGGGGGAGTTGTTACGAGATGGGTCGGCGGACTTGCTGTCTTCTCATGTCCTTGCCAGTTTGTCACGCGATTTTCCGTCGTACCCAAAGGCTTTTGCAACCGGAGAGATGAAGACGTTCGCGGAACATGATGAAGACTTCTTTCTACATCAGGGAAAAATTTCCTCTCTGCGTGCCCCCTTGATTGTAAAAGCAGCGCGAATGATACCGGGTCTGAAAGAGCGGCTTGCGGAAGGAGGACGGGTCATGGACGTTGGGTCGGGCAGCGGAAGTGTGGTTTTGGAATTTGCCCAAGAATTTCTAGAATGCCAGGTGACGGGTGTGGAACCACTTCCGTATTTTGCGGAGTCTTCACGTGAAAGAATCATAGAGAAGGGTATCGGTGAAAGAATCCGTGTCCATAATATACCGGCACAGAATATGCAGTTCGAAAGTCAATTCGATTTGGTTACGATGGTACAAGTGTTTCATGAGCTCCCGAACGATCAGAAGGGAGCTATTCTGGAACGGTGTTGGCATGCGCTGAAGCCAGGTGGCAAATTGATGCTTGTGGATAGGTGCGCACCGGAAAAGGCCTCTGACTTACACGATCGGCGCTTTACGATGAGTATTCTTGAGCAGTGGTTCGAGGTCACCTGGGGAAATATAGTGAATACGCGTACCGAGATCACTGATATGTTGCAGGCCGCCGGGTTTGCCGTGGAAGAAGACAGTGCGGAAGTAGTACCAACGTATTGGACCTTCGTTGCTGCAAGCCTGCCCGTAGGATAGGGGGAAGGGTCGAGATGAATCGCACTGGCTTAGTACTTTACCACGGCATTCAGACAGGTCCTGAACTGAAACAGTATGGGCGTATCGCAGAGGCATGCGGCTACGAATCGCTGTGGGTCACTGAACGATATTTTCATGAGGAAATATTCTCTCTGCTAGGTTATCTTGGTGCCGCAACAGAAACGATCAAGTTGGGGGTTGGCGTAACTAACCCCTATACCCGCCATCCAGCTCTGTTGGCAATGGCGGCCGCAACGTTGGATAGAATCACCGGCGGCCGTTTCGTAATGGGATTGGGACGTAGCGAACGCGACGTAATTCAAGGTCGTATGGGTATGTCCTACGGAGATGCTCCGGCCGTCATGTCTGAAGCGGTGTCTCTGATGAAAGCACTCCTGGGAGCAAAGAAAGTTTCTCGGTCAGAGGGCAATTTTAAGATTCGGGATACTCGATTGGCCACACTACCCGTTCAGAGTGATTTGCCTATTTACCTGGCGGCAATTGGCAACAAAGGATTGGACCTGGCGGGAACGATCGCGGATGGTGTAGTGCTCAACGCGTATGTTCCACCGGCGTACGTCGAATACGCCGTATCTAGAATTCGAAAGGCGGCGGTGAGGGCCGGACGAGACCCAAAGGACATTGATATCGCTTGCATGGTGGTTATTCGTCTGACGAATGACCCAGGTTCCATTATGCCTGCCCTGAAGAAACGCATTGTTCGATTACTGAGTGAGCCTTATGTTGGCGAAATATTATTGGAAAAGGGCGGGTTCGATGATTCAGTGCTTCCTGCGATTAGGCGGTCGTTTGCAAAGGATGACGGAGACTCCGCCAAAGGGCTAATTACGGACGAAATGGTGGAATCCTTTTACGTCATCGGCGACGAACGAAAATGCAAAGCTCGCGTGGAAACATACCGCCGCGCGGGTGTGGATGTGCCACTCATTCTCCCAACGCTCGAAGATTATGAGACGGTGGCCAACGCACTGCGACCATAGCGATCCGTCGGGAGGGCGCTTGGAACGATATCTGTGCCGGCTCAAAGTCCACCGAATCGTAATTACCTACGGCCGAGTAGCCCAGGACGGTATGGTCCTATATAACGGTGATCCGAACATCAGAAAACCGAAGTGTTGCAGGTAGAAGGAGCCCGTTATGAAGTTGGCAATTGGTATTGGTTACTCGGGTGGCAAGGTCGAACTACCGTTGGACATGATTTTGAAGGCTGAACAACTAGGATATGACTCCTTGTGGAGCGCTGAGGCGTATGGTTCAGACGCGGTTACACCTTTGGCCTACTTGGCTGCCCAGACATCGAGAATAAAACTGGGGACAGGAATCTTACAGATACCGGCGCGCACACCTGCAATGTGTGCGATGACGATGTCGACTCTGGATGCGTTGTCCGGAGGAAGAGTTATTGTTGGTTTGGGAATGTCGGGACCCCAAGTGATAGAAGGATGGCACGGTATGCCCTATAGCAGGCCGGCGGCACGGATTCGTGAGTATGTCGAAATACTGCATAAGATTTGGGACCGAGAAGAACCTGTTTCGTTGAACGGAAAGGTATACCAAATGCCTTATCAAGGAGAAGACGCCACAGGCTTAGGAAAGCCGCTGAAGTCGATTCTCCATTCGCGACGCTTGCCTGTTTATCTGGCCACAATGAAACCGCTCAGCATCCGAATTACCGCAGAGCTTGCTGATGGGTGGCTTCCGATTTGGTATTCTCCATACCGGATGGACATGTTCAAACCGGACTTGGAGAAGGGGTTTTCGAAGGCTGGGAATGGCAAATCACTGGAGAATTTCGATATTATGGCTGGTTGTACAGTGGTGATAGGAGATGACATCAAAGCTTGTTTGGCCCAATTAAAACCGACGCTAGCGCTCTATATTGGTGGAATGGGTGCCAAAGGAAAGAATTTTCACAATGAAATGGTGTCGAAGTATGGGTACGCCGAGGTCGCCTCGGAAATTCAGGACCTCTACTTGTCGGGCAAAAAGCAGGAGGCAATTCAACGGATCCCGGATGAATTGTGTGACGAAATATCACTTTGTGGTCCACCGGAAAGGATCCGTGAACGATTCGGAGTATGGGAAAAGGCGGGCGTGTCGACGATGATGGTCCAGTCGAGTCAACCTGAGGCCCTAGAATTAATGGCAGATATTGCAGGGACCCGGGGATAATTGGGCGGCCAGCACGGATCTAGCAGAAATTTCCCCACACGGTGAGTACCCTAGAGGAGTGAAGAAATGAGCAAAGTTATTTCAGCTGCTGACACCTACGCCAGGAAGAGAGTGTCGGTGTTGGATAGCGAAATGGCGTACGTGGACGTAGGTACTGGAGACCCCGTCGTATTTCTGCATGGGAATCCAACATCGTCTTACTTGTGGCGCAACGTAATCGCTGAGGTTGAGCCCGACTGGCGATGTCTGGCCCCGGATCTCATAGGGAT
>CAYWPF010000142.1:0-18055 GCA_964460065.1 uncultured Enterobacteriaceae bacterium | reverse complement strand
ATTGGATGCACGGCGTAAAAAACACGTATCACGGTTTCGTCAAACTGGGAGACAGTTCCTCAATCGCATTTGTACAGGGCCCAGAGAGCGGAGAGGTGCAGGCTGCGCCCGGTGTTTCTCATGCTAGTTGGACGGCCGGTGTTGTTGCGCCCGGAGCAATGCAGCACCTCGCGCTGAATGTTGACACCGAAGCGGATTTGCTGACGATGCGGGACAGGGTGCGGTCCCACGGGCATTGGGTTATGGGACCGTTGGACCATGGCTTTTGCAAGTCAATTTACTTCACTGGTCCCGAAGGAATGATGCTTGAGTTCTCGACCTCTGAGGGGGAATTGATAGACGCTGAGGCTTGGATAGACCCAGAAGTGGTGAAACTGAACGGCATTAACTCGGAGGAGCTGGCGAACTACAAAAATCCACCAGCGTTTCAGTCACAAGGCGGCAAGGTGTCCAACCCCGAGGTGGATTTGCAAAATCCTCCTATGAATTTCCCTCCTGGCCAGGAAGTCGTTTACAGCATGTCAGATGAAGAAGTTACGAGAAGGTTAAGCGAGACGACCCCGCCGGTCCAGGCAAAGAATTGACCACTAGCAAAGTAGAGTGAGGCTTCAAGAGATGGACAATGTGAAATCCCGGCTGATCGATGTGGCGGCCCAGACTTGGGAACCTTTGATGGAAGGCGTGCAAGCAAAAAAACTTTGGGCGGACCCGCAAACAGACCGGCGGGCATTAATGACTCGAGTCGACCCGGGTTTTAAACTTCCAACTCACCGTCATTCCGGGGACGAACTCGTTTTTCTCCTAGACGGGGACTTATCTGATGAATGGGGCAAACTTACCGCTGGGAGTATTGGCTATCGCCCGGACGGGTGCGTTCACACCGTTTCTAGCTCTAATGGCGCTACTGCCATTGCCGTCATTACAGGCGGTGTTGAACCCTCCAGCCCCCAGCCCGGAGGGCCGCAATCCGAGATCTATGACATAAGTGCCATAGAATGGACGCAGGCGCTCCCGGGCGTCGCTCTAAAGCCAGTGTGGCAGGACACCGAGGCGCGTAGAAGGGTAGTGCTGGCACGATTCGAACCAGGGTCCAAGTTACCTCTCCATCGTCACGATGGAGACGAGCTTATTTTCGTAATCGAGGGGGAAAATGAGGATGAAACCGGACCGGTGCCAACGGGTGAAATGAGTTACAGGCCTGACGGCTGTACGCACTCGGTATGGTCAGCCAATGGTGCTACGTGCTTAAATTTCGTTTGGGGCGATACGGAGATGCTCTAAATACGGTATTAATAGGGACGGCGCCAGTGCAAATGGAGCGGTATCCATCTTTCGCGTTGGCACGGGCAGAATTGTTCAGAGACGGATATCTGTTCTTGTTCCGACGTGCTCGACGGCTTGGGGTTCCTATGCGGATAGGAGCGGAACCTAAAGGCCCAGGCTCATCCCTCCGTCGGCTATTAGCATTTGACCGGTGAGGTAAGAAGAAAGGGAGGAGGCGAGAAACAAAGCTATGCCTCCCATATCAGCAGGGGTGCCCCATCGCTTCAGCGGAATATTTTCAAGGGAGTCTTGGTATCGACGGGGGTGACCCCACGTAACCTTAGTAATCTTGGTGGCGATGAGTCCAGGCGCTATGCCGTTCACGCGGATGCCGTCCGTCGCCCATGCTTCCGCAAGGGTTTTGGTGAGTGTTACTAACGCACCTTTGCTTGCGCTGTAAGCTGGGTTGCCTAACACGGAAAAAAAACTGGCGCCGGAACCCAGTAGTATTACCGACCCGTCGGTCTTTTCGAGCATGGCGTGAAATTTCGTACATGTGCTCATGACGCTCATCAGGTTTACATCAAGAACCTTGCGGAAAGTGGGCATCTGAAATTCGGCGCGTTTGTATTCGACGATGCCTTGCGAGGCGACGAGGACGTCTAGCGAATCGAAAGGTGTGACGAGGGACTCCACATTGGCGTCTTCGGAGACGTCCCATTGGAAGTAGTTCAGATTTTCAAGATTGGAACCTTCTTCGCCTTTGTAACGGTCAGATGAGGCTCTTGTACCAGAGACGTACACCTTTGCGCCGTGTTTCTGAAATTCGTGTGCAATGCCATTTCCGATACCACTCGACCCTCCAATAACGAGGACCGTTTTTTCGCTGAAATCTATTTCGTTCATGAACCGCACTACCTTATACTACAAGTTGATTCTGTTTCCCAAAGAGTCCATACTGTACAGGGTCGCGGATAACGAAGAAAGGCCGGCTTCCTTGTTTGGGAGGAATACAGGCCGCCGTGATTTACCTCGGATTGAACCAATTGGTCGATAATAAGGAGGAACGACTATGGCGCTGCCGCAAGATATACGCCCGATAAACAGCGAGTTGATGGATGCAATAACGCAATCTGCAGATGCGGAATGGATTCCGAATCAGGACGCCCCGAAACGCGCGTTCATGAAAGTTTTGTGGACCGGCGAAGAAAGCGGTCGCTGGATCGTAATGTTTCGATGGCTCAAGGGTTATGTCGCACCGCCGCATAAGCACCTGAGCGCGGCCCATACCTTCATTCTCTCTGGAAAATTGAAAGTACGGGGGGGAACTTTTAATGCGGGGGATTATGTGCATGAAGCAAATGGCTTGGTGCACGGTGCGACGACCGCAATGGAGGATACTGAGTACCTCTTTATGTGTGATGGACCAGTAATTTTCTTCGGAAAAAATGAATTCACAGGCTATTTAGGTTGGGAAGAGATCAGACGCATGCAAGAAGGGCATGAGGCTAGGAAGAAAAAGGCTGCGGCGCGAAAACGCACTGTTTCGAAGAAACGGATTTCCGCGCAAAAACGTGTATCAAAACAAAAAGCGGCATAGCGGACCAGAATACGCCAAAGGGCTAACAGTTTGTTGATTTCACTTTTCGGTAGCATCGAGTGTGAAACATATGTCTGATGCTGTACTGGCCGTTCCTGCGGCTACGGTGATCGTCTTGCGACCCGCCACGATGGGTTTCGAGGTCCTCCTGCTGCGGCGTAGTTCGAGAAGCAATGTCCACGGTGGGGCCTGGGTATTCCCGGGAGGCCATGTGGACCCGGAGGATTTCGATACGCAAGCGCCGGCCGACGGTTTTATAGCGGCTCGAAATGCGGCAGTAAGGGAAACACGTGAAGAGGCTGGGTTGACAATTAGCGCGGAAAGACTGGTGTATTTTTCGCATTGGACTACTCCTTTAAGCCGCCCGAAAAGGTTTTCCACTTGGTTCTTCGTAACGGACCAATCGATAGAGCAGGGCGTGCGGGTTGACGGACAAGAGATCAACGCGCATCGGTGGTTGAGTCCTCGGCAGGCCCTGCAAGAACAACGGGACGGAGCGATGAACTTGCCACCCCCGACGTTTGTTTCACTTTCCCGCCTCTGCGTGTTCCGCACGGCGAATGACGCGTTGGAAGGAGCCCGGAGGCAAGACGCCGAGGTGTTCTTTCCGAAGTTGTTGAAAGTCGATGGGGGCCACTGTTCTATATACCAGGGTGACGCTGGCTACGGGTCTGCACGTATTGACGAACCGGGCAAGCGTCATCGGTTGTGGATGGTGGATCAGGGATGGAAGTATGAACAGTCGAGGCATAGAGCGGAGTAGGCGTGTTGGTGATTTCGTATTTGGAAATGACAAGGGTATTCGTGGCTAAGCTAAATGGGGTTAACCTCCTTGCGAGTGTTGATGAGTCCGAAATGGTCGAACATTGCTTCCTTGTTTGAAAAATAATCCAATCTTGTGTTCCGAGGTTGAGAAATCGATGATCACTGGCCAATCCGGTTTAGCGAAAAGTTCTAGACGGCCAGTGGTTACGGCGGATCACAAAAAACGGTTTCCGAAAACGTGGGGCATGGAAGTCGCACGTTGATATTTTAAATGTAGGCGCGGACAAGATGTCTTATTACGCAAAACGACAAGCGTATGGTTTTCAATTCGGGTAATGAGATGTGAACGCACCGATAATTCCTTTAAGCGAATTCCGTCCACGGCGTCTATTCTTTTTGCGCTAGACGGCCCGCCAGTCGAGGGCCAAATGGACTTTGCCCCTGGTGGTGCGGCCAACAACGACTTGCCTGAGGAAATGTGTTAGCACAGCGAACCGATGATAGCGATTCACGATTGTGCTCACTCTCTTAGTCGTGTTGATCTGGCCCTAATGACGGAGAGGCAGAAGAGGGAAACGCCGCCGGTGCCGTAGGCTGTCGCCCGTGTGAATCTGAGCAACCGCGAAGAGAACTTCTACGTGGACGCCGATGCTCCCCATGTATGTGGTCTGTCGAGGGAGGAGGGACGTACTCTCTTACGGGACCTTACGAACTTCACTGCCCAATGGGAGTACACGGACCCGCAAGAATGGCATGACGATGATGTTGTTATTTTCGACAATCTTGTCTTTGCACCGGGTACATACCTGGGACAAATCCCATAACCGGCGGATGATGTACCGGACAATCGTCGCGGGGAGCGAGCCGGCCCTCCGAACCGGTTGTCAACGGCTGATTACGTAGCCGGCCTAGAGGGTGGAATTCGTAAGGTGCCGTGTTGTGGACGACATCTCTGCTTGCAAGGGATAGATAGTATCTACGTTTACCCTTTAAGTGTCTTTACCGCAGACTCTTCTACCAAGACATTTTTGAAAGTAAGATCCTGAATTTCGGATTCGCTATAGCCTAGGTGACGGGTCAGAATCGCTCTATTGTGCTGTCCAATCAGCGGAGCTGGCCCCTGTATAGCGCGTGGCGTCTCAGAAAAGACGAACGGCGTATTGGTGATCTGCATCCTTCCTAGCAGGGGATGGTCGACCTCCGTTATCATACCACGGGCTCGTATATGAGGATGATTAAACGCTTCGCCGACATCGAGAACCGGCGCGCAAGGTATACGGACTTCGGCCAGTGCATTGAGGGCCGCCTCGTCATCTTCGAAGGATTGAAGCCAGTCTTCTATGAGTCTCACCAACTCGTCACGATTTTCTAACCGTTTGTCGTTTGTTGAAAATTTGGCGTCGGAACAAAGATCGTCGCGACCCATGGCCTTGGCGAGTTGAGGGAATTGGTGGTCTACGGCCTGGAGGACGATATATCCATTGTTGCCTTGAAAAACTCCGAGAGGTGCGACGGCGAAGTGGTGTGCGCCAAATCGTTTTGGATTCTGTTCTCCTTTGCTAAGTGAGTAAAGTGGAATATTGATCATATCGAGCCAAAATAAAGAATCCACCTGAGCTATATCGATCAATTGGCCCTTGCCGCTTCGGTCACGGTAGAATAGTGCGGCGCACACGGCCAACGCGGCGTGTACGCCAGTGTTAGTGTCTCCGATATAGTTCCCCACGTATTGGGGGGGGCCGGCCGCCTCACCGGTCATGTGCATTACGCTCGACATTGCCTGTCCAATGATGTCATAGCTGGTGTGCTTAGATAATGGGCCGGTTTGGCCGAAACCGGAACAAGAGGCCATGATAATTTTAGGGTTAAGCGATTGCAGACTGTCATAGTCGAGGCCAAGTCGAGTCATGACACCGGGCGCAAAATTTTCCACCACAACGTCGACTTTTTCCACCAGCCCTTTTGCTATCTTCATCCCTGCCGATGTTTTGAGATCTACGCACAGGCTCTGTTTGCCGGCACAGGTGTATAGGAACATTGAGCCTTCGCCGCTCTTCACCGGAAAAAGACTGCGCCCGAATTCTCCGCCAGGAGCTGGTTCGAGCTTTATTACCTCAGCACCTAAGTCGCTGAGTATGCGGGTGCACGTGGGCCCAGCAAGAGCATGGGTAAAGTCCAGAATTTTGATTCCATCGAGAAGAACAGGCGGTTCATTAGTGGTTTGTCCCATGGGGATTCTCCTTGGTTCTCCGAACTGGCTCGGCGCATATATTCTATACCACTTGATAGAAGCAAGTTTTATATGCAGCCGCAAGCAGCTTGCCAGTGAAAGATCGGGTCCGCTGGCCTTTCCAAACGTTTGCGTTAGGACGCGTCGTTACGGCTCTCGTAGACCTTTTGCCCGATAGCCTATATACCTCCAGTGCACGCCAAGGGTGAGGATTCAAGAAAGAAAGGAACTTTCGATGCGTATTGGAATGATGATAGGCGAGGGCGCAGGGGAATCCCCTGCCATTGATGAGGTGATAAGAAGAGCCCGACGGGCAGAAGAAGTGGGGTTGAATACTGGATGGTTAGCTCAGATTTTTTCTCATGACGCAATTAACCTGCTTGCGCTTGTTGGGAGAGAAACAACGAAGATAGAACTTGGAACCGCTGTAGTTCCCACCTATCCGAGGCATCCCGCGGTTATGGCTCAGGCGGCATTAACGACCCAGGTAGCCTGTGAGGGCCGATTCACGCTGGGTATTGGACTTTCGCATAAGATGGTCATTGATGGAATGTATGGTCTTCCATACAAGCGACATATGGCGCATATGAGAGACTACCTGAGCGTGCTGAAACCTATTCTTCAGGGTGAGGCGGTCAAGTATAGCGGAGACGAATACAGTGCTAACATGGAGATCTCCGTTTCTGGCGCAGCTCCGGTTCCGCTCGTGCTTGCGGCACTGGGGCCGAAGATGTTGGATCTATGCGGGCGTGAGGCTACAGGAACTGTGACATGGATGGCGGGCTACAAGGCCCTAAAGGAACATGTAGTCCCACGTATTACCAAAGCGGCGAAAGAGGCGGGCGGCAAGCCGCCTAGGGTGATTGCAGGAGTTCCCATCGCCATCACCGGTGACAGGTCAAAAGCCATTAAGGTTGCATCCGAGGTCTTCGCAATTTATGGGCAACTTCCCGCGTATCAGGATATGCTAGACAAAAGCGGAGCCGGGGAACCGGTGGAGAACGTGTTAGCGGGCGATAGGACGTTCGTAAGAGACGAGGTTCGACGTCTAGAAGACATCGGAGTCACGGACCTTTGCGCCTTTGCCTTTCACGCTGACGCCACTGCCTTCGAGAACACCGTCGATTTTCTCGGCTCGCTCACCTAAATAGTTCGAAGCACAGACTGAATACATCGAGGCAATCCGTTTGAATTCTGTCGTGAGCAAAGTTATTGGGGTTGGTTGCGTCGTTGTCGTGTACGCGCTGGTGTACGGCATCTTACTCTTACGACACGAAATCGGTACCCAGCGTGCTGGCCTGCAACAGGCAGTCTTTTTCTCTCTCGCCGCCGCCGATAACAAAGGGGCACTCGAGATGGCTCTTGCGCAGTTTGATGTGGTGCGTAGAACGCGGGTAAGCGCGCGACCCCGGTTGACCAGTGTTGTGTCATGGTGGCTGCCAGATACGACCCCCAATGCGAAGATATTAGAAGGTTGGGCGGAACGATTTTTTGTCTCTTGTAAAGATGTCATGTGCGATGGACTGTCTTTGAGTAACCTTGATTTTAGGGATGTTAATTTCACAAAGGCGCAGTTAGCAGGAGCAGACCTACGTGGCACGGATTTACAGGCGGCCAACTTCTCTGAGGCGAACCTACGGGAGGCGACACTGCAAGGCGCGAACCTTACAGATGCTAATCTTCGGGCGGCCATCCTCACTTACGCAGATCTGTTTGAGACTCGGCTCAGCGGAGCCAATTTCGAGAATTCGGATCTTTCCGACGCACGGCTGGAAGGGGCTGATTTGTCTGGCGTCAATTTGACGTGGGCAAAATTGAATCGATCAAATTTGGCCGGTGCTAGCCTCGCCCATGCAAATCTGTACGGGGCCGACCTTCGCGGTGCGAAACTGGAGTCGATCACCTTCGAAGGAGCGGTGCTAGTGGGAGCCGACCTGATAGGGGTCGAACTAAAGGCCGCCAATTTACGGAAAGCCGATATGGAAGAGGCCGATTTGATTGGTGCGGACCTTAGAGGGGCAAATTTCGTCGAAGCCAATCTGGAGTCCGCGAATCTTCACCGTGCCAATATGTTTAAGGCGGACTTAACGAAGGCACGTCTTGGGCAGGCCGATCTCTTCGGCGCCAATTTAGTTGGAGCGACGTTGGTCGGTGCGGACCTGAGTTTCGCTGAATTGAGACAGGCGGATTTCAGTAGTGCGGATTTGCGCGGGGCGAAACTTCTAGATGCTAATTTGGCGGGTGCCGATTTGTCTGGTGCCGAAATAGATGATGCGACACAATTATCTACAAAGTGGCGTCTAGTATGGAATATTTTAAATGGCGACGGCTATGCGGAAAAATTACGAGATTCTGACCTGCAAGATGCTGCACTTTCCGGGGTTACCCTGGAAGGAGTCGATCTCCGAGGCGCTAATATGAGCAGGACAATTCTCCGCTACGCGGTATTTACGGATGCGGACATGGCAGGCGCTATTTTGAGGGGTGCTGACTTAGAGGGCGCCGATTTTGAAGGAGCGGATTTGACGAGGGTCGACCTTCTAGGCGCCCGCGGGCTTGTTATGGGACAGTTGCGTAGCGCGAAATCGTGGAACGGAGCTATTTTGCCCGCATATTTGACGGCAGGGGAAAAGTGAGGCAATCAGGTATCGGAGATGGTCGACTGCATGCGTCGCTACTAGAAATCTTTGAGAAAATTCAGGAGCGCGTCCGTAGTTTCCGCGGGCCGTTCCATTTGTACCCAATGGCCGGCACCAGGGATGTAAATTTTCTCTCTAAGATCTTCGGTGAAATGATCCATCAGGTCGACCCAGCTGCCGCCACCGAATGCTAAGACAGGGTCCTTGTCCCCTGCGATGAAGACAGCAGGCTGCTTTATCTTGGCCTCGGATAGTTGAGGAGTGAGCTCCAAGTTGCGGTCGATATTGCGGTACCAGTTGAGTGGGCCCCGAAAACCGCTCTCCTGGTACTGTGATACATAGTAATCCAGGTCCGCGTGCGTCAACCAGCCAGGCAGTACTTTCGGGTTGGTCATCCCATCCAAAAATTTAGCCGTTGACGGTTTTTGGATTTGCATGGCGTCTTCGGATGCGTCTCCAGACACGGCGTAATAAGTGGTACGGAGACTTCGTTCGATGTTGGCTTCTAATTCGACCTCCGCGACTCCGGGCTCTTGGAAATACACAATGTACCAAAAGTTAGAGCCGAAATTTTCTTGTTTGGTCATCGTTCCTGGTTGGCCGCGAACGTAGGGTACGCTAAGGCCGGCGACGCCCCTGACCCTGTCAGGGTATAGCAGGGCGGTGTGCCAGGCGACCGGAGCCCCCCAATCGTGGCCTACCACGAGAAACTGTTCATGACCGAGCGTATCGGCAATGCCCGCAACATCGGCGGTAAGGTCGACGATGTTGTAAGCGTCGATAGCCTCGGGTTTGTCGCTACCGCCGTAGCCGCGTTGGTCAGGAACTGCTACCTGAAACCCCGCGTTCACCAAAGGATCTATCTGGTGGCGCCATAAGTACCAGCATTGGGGGAACCCGTGCAGCAATATAACGAGAGGGCCAGTGCCCTCCACCACTGTACGTAACTGTATGCCGTTGGTGTCAATCACCCGAAAATGTCTGTTTTGCATCGGTCTAACGTTCCTTTGGTAGAAATAGTGTAGACATGGTCCGGGCGCGCGGCGTCTGGATCACCAACCGTCCGAATTTGCCGAATTGTTGCTGCTCGGTTTCTAAGAGCGAGCTACTTTCCCGTGGACTGGCCCTGGGCCGCATCTGCTATTGCCAAACGATAACCGGTGTCTTTTTCGTAACGATCGATCTCTTTAGCGACGGCGTTCATAGCGCCGCCGATCAACGTATCGTGGTCCTCCCTGCACCATTCTCTTGACGTTACGGCCCGTTCTGCGGATCCCTGTACGTGTGGAAACACTTCTTTCGCTAGGAGTTCGTACGAGTTGAGACATGCCTTGCGTTCTGCCCAGTCGTTCGCCATGAGCATGTAACAACCGAAGCCGCCGGATTGTTTTGTCAACCGTTCCAGTTGGGCTACGGCGTCGTCGGGTGTACCGATTACGGCTGTTCCCGATTCAACGAGAGCCTCAGGCCATTTCCGCGGATCGGTCTCTTCCGGTGCCATGGGGAGGGCAACAATGTTTTTGAAATAATCGATCCAGTCGTAAATACCATACTGGACCTCTTCGAATGCCTGTTCCCGGGTCGGTGCTATATGCATTGGGCCGACCAAACGCCATTTCGAACGATCCACGGTATGGCCATGGGCTTTTGCCTGGTCATTCCAGACCTTCCAGTGGTCTCCGAGTACGGCGAATCCACCCATACTCGTCGCTCCAAGAGACAACAGTCCGGCGCCGTGTTTGCCCGCAGTTTTTGGGCCGGCCGGGGAGACTGTTGCTGCGACGGCAATTTCGAAATGCGGGTGCGTGTACGGTCTCAATTGGAGCCGGGCGTCCTTCAGAGTGAACCAGTCGGTTTCCATGCTCAGGGGTTCATCCGACGTCAGTAACTGCATGATCGCCCCGAGTGATTCCTCCATGCGTGTTCGCTGGGTGTCAACGGGAATTCCCATCATGTGAGCGTCGGAAGGCAGCGCTCCCGGGCCCACGCCGAACATGATGCGTCCTCTTGTCATGTGGTCAAGTTGGATCATGCGGTCCGCAAGGATCAATGGGTGATGGTAAGGGAGCGAGCTGACCCCGGTTCCGAGGCGTATATTTCGTGTACGTTCCGCGGCCGCGGCGATAAAGACTTCCGGTGATGCAATGATTTCGAGACCGGCGGAGTGGTGTTCTCCAATCCAGGCTTCATCAAATCCCAATTCATCCAACCGGACGATGAGTTCGAGATCTCTCTCCAAGGCGAGAGTTGGGTTCTGACCTGACGGATGAAACGGGGCCATAAAAATGCCAAATCGTAGGGGGTCCTGCATACTTTGCCTCCATTTGATGGATAAAGTTGTTCGCATTTGCGCGCTCGCCTTCCGTTCCTTTTACGGTTGGACGAGAGACGAGCCGTCGCCTATTTCCGGAGCATATCTTAGTCGGGGACTAGGCTCAATAAGAAAGATTACTGCCGAGAGAAATTTCTGGTCTTTAGAGCGTCTCGTAAGTTGCGCGCTCGAATGCTTCATAGAGACTAATCGACTTCGCATCAAAGAAAGGGAGTAGTTGCATCATAATGACTCCGGTCACTTCATTGAGGGGGTCTATCCAGTAATAAGAATTAAACAGTCCGGCCCAGCTGAGGCTTCCCGCCGCCCGGGCGCCAGGTATGTCGACCGAATTAATTAGGAAGCCGAGTCCGTGGCTGTGTGGCCCGCCAGACGTGAAGTTAACGTCATTTGAGAGTTGAGGCATGGCGGTCGACATGTGCCCGGCGGTCAGGCCGCCTATGTGATTTTCGCCCATAAGTACTACAGTTTCGGGCTTGAGGATCTGGGCTCCATTGTGGGTGCCATTTTTCAGAATCATTTGCGTAAAAGCGAGATAGTCTCTTGCGGTCGAACTCAGCCCCCCGCCGCCGCTTTCGTAGTCGGCGTTCGGCGATATAGTATTGATATCGAGCGCAGTGAGTTGGCCGTCTGTTCCCCGTTGGTGAATAGAGGTAGTTCGACGATCTTGTTCTGCCGATCTTGTAAATGTTGTGTCGTGCATGTCCAACGGTTGAAAGACATGCTCTCTGAGATACTTTCCGAGTGTTTTCCCGCTGAGTGCTTCGACTAACAAGCCGACCCAATCGGTACTGATGCCGTATATCCATTCGGTACCCGGGTCGCGTACGAGAGGCATGCGTAACGAAGACTTCTGGCCGCTGGTAATACCAGGATGACCCGTTGCTTCTTGGTATTTGCCAAGATCGGCGTTCCACATCTCGTACCCAAACCCGGCGGTGTGGGTGAGGAGATGGCGCGGTGTCAAAGTGTTCGAGGCCGGTCGTAGCTGAGGCTTATCTTCATCGGTGAAGCCCTGAAGAACGCCCGGGTTGTGGAAGTCTGGAAGAATTTCATTTACCGGTTGGTCCAGCGAAAACGCATCTTTTTCAAACAATTGCATTGCCGCGACGGAGGCAATGGCCTTTGTCATGGACGCTATACGAAAGACCGTGTCCAGAGTCATCGGTGTTCCTGAATTTAGGCAGCGTGTACCGAAGGCGCCTTCGTATTGAGTGCCGGTTCGATTTGCCACGACACCTACGACACCAGGCACGTCACCCGCTTCTATGGCCCTTTTTAGAGTTGCATCAATGTTTTTCATTAGCGCAGCCACCCTTATTTAATTCGCAGTCTGTGGTATTACACGGTACGCGATGGTCGCGCCAGATTCGACGCGGTCGACCCGAGGCCGGAAAAAGCCGAACCAGGAAATCCAATATTTATTATCGTACGCCTCGCCCATGCGCGAGACTATGGCGGAGTCCGTAAAGGTTTGTGCAATGCCAGTAAAAGTGGGACCATTCGGGTGGCCCACCGAGATTCTAACTTTTTTGCGGCCATCGTTAATACGTTTGGCTTTGTACGAATTCGGCGAAGTCGTCGAGTATATTATGCCATTCGAATAGTCAAACCAAACGGGAGCTGGTTTACTCCACTCTCCGCTCTTCCTCTTTGTGGAAATGTAGATTTCCTTTTCCGTCTCGAGAGCAGTGACCGTACTCATATCAAGGCCTTCAAGTGAATGAGCCGGCTCTGCAAATACCCAAGCGCCCAGGAAGCAAAAGGTGATTAGTAACGTTCGGGCTCCTGTCATTTTTGTTTCTCCCAAATATTTTGTGACTCATTACATGTCCAGCGCCAATGAAAGGCGTGAATAAGCCTTGACGAAGTCCTCCTTAAAATCTCGGACCACGGCCGCCACGGACATTTGCTTATTCATGAGTCCTACTCCTTGGCCGACCCAATATGTCGCCAACTCTTTTGCCCCTGGATGTCCATTTTGAGAAAGTTTGTCGACGCGCGCAAGGGCAGGCTCGGTGACAAGCGATTGCAGAGGCATTGAAAGCGGTCTCGGACTGTGTTCGGCGTTCCAGGCATCGGTCCAAGCCGACTTCAACTGTCGCGAATATTTTCCGGTTCGGGCCTTCGACCGAATCGTGTCTTGGGACGAGGCCTCAAGCATTTTTTCTTTGACGACCGGGTTTGTCTCGGCCTCGGCCGTGGTGAGCCAGACGGAACCGGTCCACGCGCCCGCAGCTCCCATCGCCATACATGCGGCCATCTGACGTCCTGTCACGATACCGCCTGCGGCGAGGATGGGAACGTTACCGTAGTCTTGGAGAACATCGTGAATTTCCGGGATCATGACCAACGTGGATACGTCGCCACAGTGTCCGCCCGCTTCCCCTCCTGCCGCTATCAAAAGGTCGACGCCCGCCTCGAGTTGTCGGATAGCGTGCTTTTTGGCGCCGACTAATGCGGCGACCTTCACGTTATGTTGGCGGCCCATGTCTAGCATTATTTTGGGTGGTACACCGAGGGCATTGGCCACGAGTTTGACCGGGTGAGAAAACGCGACTTCCAGAGTTTCTGCGGCTCCTGCGGCCACCATGTTTTGACTTGCCCGAAAACTGTCGTCGCTAAACCTAAAAACCCCCTCGGACGAGATCTCATGCTTGGCCAGAATGTCGGCAGCAAACCGGAAATACTCTTCTGGAATAGCATTTGCCACTTTATCATGGTCGAGACCGGCCGCGCTCTCTTTAGCAATCCGGTTGGGGACGATGAGATCTATACCGTATGGGCGGCCCTCAATATGTTGATCAATCCAAGTTAGCTCTTCCTCTAACCGATCCGGAGGATGTGCGACTGCGCCGAATACGCCCATTCCGCCTGCCTTAGAGACAGCAACAACGACGTCCCGACAATGCGTAAAAGCTATGAGCGGGAACTCAATGTCGAACATATCGCAAATAGGTGTGTTCATTAGTCATCTCCTGTCACAGGAAGTTCTATGGTCGGACAAACCTTTCAATGCCAAGAGGGGGTCACTGGTACGGGGCGATTATATTACCCATCGTAGAACAATACCACAGAGGAGGCTGACGACATACTTGCAAGGTCGTATTTGTCGAAAAATCGGAGGTGTTCCTCGGAAGGAAGAATACAGATTCGTCTTTGATTCTAGGCGAGCAGCGACCGGACTGCCGAGGGGGCTGGCCCGTCTGGCTGTAAAAACACGACTGCATCGTCGAAGCCCGCACTTGCGAAGGCTTGCAGGTTTTCCCTTGTTTTACCTAAATCGTCTCCGGGTTTGACTCGAATAGTGGAAACGATAGCTCTTTTTCCACCGGCCAAGCGATATCGCGCCAACGATTGGACCAGCTCATCGTAGGTGCGGTACATACCGGAGCCTACCCAACCATCAAATTCTCGAGCTGCGCGATCGACACTGGCTCCCCATGTACCTAACAGCAAGGAGGGGCAGCCTCGTACGTTCAGCCAGGGCGTGAGGTTCGCTGTTGGGGTTGCGTTTCCAGCTAACAGGGACTTTAAGCGCTTCAGGGTGCGGTCGAACGTCACGAAGCGTTGGTCGTACGTCTTTCCGTAAGCGGGAAAATCTGTCTTAGTCGATCCGGCCCCCACACCCAGTGTGAGACGTTTGCCACAGACCTGCATGAGTGAAAGCGTTCGGTGTGCAAGGTCTACCGCGTCATAAAGCGGTATTTGGAGGATCGCTGTCCCGAGTTCAATATCTTTGGTGACGGTTGCCGCTATGCCAAGCGTTAAAAAAGGATCGGCGATGATGAATCCACGTCCGACGGCCTGAGGAACCCAAAGACTATCAAAACCGTTTTCCGCGTAGACTTTTGCTTGCTCGGAGAGAGCGTCAGTACTAGGATTGCTACCCAGGAGTCCAAATAGTGCACCTAGTCTCATTGACGCTTCCAGACTTTAGCGGAATAAATTCCGTTACTTATCGAGGTCCCGCAAAAACTGAACATTGAGGCCCAGGCGATGCCCTAACCAGAGAGCAGCATCAGTATGATCTGTTACCTCGTCGTCGGTTCGAGGGTGTATTAGTACGCTTAACCCGGCATGGTTGAGCATCAACCACGGAACCAAAAGCGCGAATGTGTCTGTGTCAAATGCAACCTGAAACATCGATTGAGGATGTGGACCGACCGGTTTGTCTCGCCACCGGCCCATCTTTACGCGAAACCGGTGATTGATTTCATTTCGGATATGCGATGCAGCGAGCAAAGAAGTAGTATCGTAGTATATATGCGCGTGGAAACCACGGATTGCGTTGTTGCTCTGCATTTTTGTTGGGGAATAGAAGGCATTCTATTCTTTTGTTCGCGTACTGAGCGGTTGGTCTTATAGTGACTTCCTCGGTTGATGCAGAAATTAATAAATTGGGTGCATCGTAAGAAATTGTTTTAACTCCTGCGTGAAACGATGGCGCGCCGAAGAAACAAAGCCGTGCCCAGCATCTGGAAAGATGGTTAGTTGGGCGCCGGGGATCTCTCTCGCCAAAATTTTGGAGTTTGCCGCTGGTATGAGAACATCGTCTCGACCCGTTGCAACGAGTGTTGGAGTCCTTATTTGTGATAATTGCTTATAGACACGCAGCGTCATCGTTGCGTCGAGATGGCGTTTGTAGGCAAAAAAGGGCGTCGAATGTTGTAGAATTCGGTGTAGTGTGTCTTCGAGTTCCTCACGATGCTTGTCGATGTACTTCTGACTGTAGGAGAGTTTCCATCCATTTCGTATAGCCTCTTCGGGCGTTTGTCCGGGCTTACCTTTCAGTGCTTTCATGGATTCAGGAGGGGCGGGAACCGCGTGCTTGCCGCCAGGTGTTGTGCACCCAAGTGTCAAGCTCGCGAGGTAGGATCCATGGTGAATGCCGAGTTCTTGTGCGATCATGCCACCCATAGAAATGCCAAACACGTGGGCCTTTTTAAGACCGAGTGCTTTCAAAAGGCCGACTGCATCGCTGGCAAAACCCGAGATAGTATATGGTTCGTCGGGCTTATCCGAGCGACCGGTTCCCCGGTTATCGTAGGTAATGACCTGGTGACTCTCGGCCATCATCTCTATGAATTTCACGTCCCAGGCTGCGGCTGATCCACCCAATCCCATGATCAGTAGTAGGGGTTCCCCTTGTCCCTGAATATCGTAGTGGATTTGAATTCCGTTCACTTCGGCTGAGGGCATATGCATCCTCCTTGCTTGTTACCCTCTTATCGATTTGTCCGCCGTAAAGCAAACTAGGACGGCGGTATTTCTCGTCTCCAAATCCCGTATTGGCGGGAACGAATCGTCCGGCTATAGCTTTCTCCCAGCGAATCTTTGATACCCGTGAGGCATTTGGTATAACGGATGAAGATGCATCTCGAAAACGCGCACTCACACCAATCCCCGAACCTGAATCGACTGGTCAAGGATTTGTCCAGCATTTCCTCCGCAAGAGCGATTTATCACGTGGTTGAGATATGGGGGGTCGTTCTTGTTGCCGTGTGGTCGAGTTGGTATGTCTTTCCGCCGAATACACTGTACGGGCTGGGGTTTTATGTTGTGGCAGTCGCCGTGATATCGGCTAGGCAGCATGCCTTGATGGTAGTCGTGCACGAGGCAATTCATAAGCGGATAGCGCGTTCGGGACGTATGAATGATAGCCTGACACGGATAGGGGCGGCTTTTCCTGTTTTTATATCACTGTCAAAATGGAAGTTTATACATCTGTACCATCACCAATTTACGCATACAGAACGGGACCCTGATCGAGCGATCTATTCAAGGTATCCGTTACGGACTACTTCTTTTTGGGCTCTTCTGACTAGAGATATTTGTGGGAGAAATGTGGTGTCCACGCTCAGGTATTTCCTGGATGTTCCTTTCGGGGCTAGAGACTTCAACGCGCGGTTTCTGGGTGCGGAACGGGCGGCTCGCTATGAAGAATCCACCGACATGAATCAGTTTGTTTGGTTTTGGGTAGTCTTGTTAGGTCTCGGCATAATCACGGGTGGGGTGTATTTTGTGGAGGTGATAATACTGTACTGGTTAGTCCCCTATTGTACTTTTACGCAACTGTTCTTCCGGATCCGGGGCGCTATTGAGCACGGCAACGTGCCGGAAGTGAGTAACCCTTACCGTCAAACTCGAACGTATTTCATGCATCCCGTACTCAAGTTTTTCTTTGCGCCGAAGAACGTAAATTACCACCTAGAGCACCATCTGTATCCGTCAGTGCCCTTTTATCACTTACCCAA
Organism: uncultured Enterobacteriaceae bacterium; assembly: GCA_964460065.1. GTDB lineage: Bacteria > Desulfobacterota > Binatia > Bin18 > Bin18 > Bin18. The sequence continues at coordinate 969 of CAYWPF010000142.1, read as the reverse complement.
AATACACGCGGAGTTGACTCGGACGGTATACGGTAAAACAAACGCATACTGTGAATCGTTCCTAGAGGGCTTAAAAAAATTGGCATGTGGCTAGGGAAGGGAAGTGAGGAGGGGTCCGATTGCCCTCCTCACAGCATTTAGACGACACTACGCCTTATAGGTTGTATGCCCGCGCCGCGTTGTCTCCCAATATGTTGCGCTTATCCGGCGGCGGCAACTCTCTAATACCCGCTTTGAGAGTGCCTAGCGCGTCGGGAAATCCGTCGAAATGCGGAAAGTCTGTTGACCAAAAAAACTTATCTGACCCCAATCGGGCCGACGCGGGCGGTATCATGCTTTCGTCTGCGTCACAGCCGAACCAGCACTGGCGCCTAACGTATTCACTTGGAGGTCGCTTACAGGCCGTCATAAATCCGCTGTGATTCCATTTGCTGTCCATCCGTTCGATAAAGTGTGGGACCCATCCTGAACCTACTTCCAGAACAAGTAACTTGAGGTCAGGGAACCGGTCGAGGGTTCCCCCTTCAAACATGCTGACAAAGGAGGCTTGAATGTCGAATCCCAGAGTAACCGAAAGAAAGTAGAAGGGCGAGCCGTGGAAGGTAGTGTGGTCATACCATTTGCTTCCGTGAAACCCGGGCCGAGCGACAACGTGCAAACCTACGGGGATGCCGAGGTCCTGCGCCTCCGCCCAAAATGGATCGTAGTATGTGTCTCCGTAGGCTTTTCCGTTTGTTGGAAAGGGGGTCATCAACACGCTCTTAAGGCCTAGCTTAGCAGCGCGTTTTAGCTCGGCGATTGCTAAGTCAACGTCGATCAGAGAGATGTGTGCTACACCGTAGAGACGGTCCGGATGTGTGCTGCAGAAATCGGCGATCCAGTCGTTGTAGACGCGGTTGTATGCGATTGAAAGCTCGGCATCTTTGACTTCTTCTTCCCACAAAATTCCAATTGTGGGGTACAGCACGG
>CAYWPF010000141.1:0-3289 GCA_964460065.1 uncultured Enterobacteriaceae bacterium | reverse complement strand
AGCCTGCAGCGTCAAACATTGCCTGCCACTGAGGGATCGTATGGTCCCGAACGTGGGAAGGGTCTCGCAGGAGTTCGAATGCCTGCAAAAAAGTATCATGCGCTGGTGCCTCTGGAGCAACGATGTCGCTGAGTACGAATTTCCCTTCGGGTCTGAGCACTCTCCGGCACTCGTCTAAGGCCTTTCGAGGGTTCGGCCAATGATGGGCGCTGTATCGTGAGACCACCATGTCAAAACTAGCATCGTCGAAGGGAATATTTTCGACGTCGCCTTGACGTGTCGTGACCGTGTGGACGTCTTTCTCCGTTGCCAATAGCTCCACTTGTGCGAGCATGTCAGCCGTTAGATCGAGTGCTACCACAGCCTGTACATGCGGTGCAATCGCCACCGCGGTGTGCCCGGCACCGCATCCTGCATCCAGGGCATTTGCTCCCGTGTTCTTTTTCACCAGCTCCACGATGCGTTGCAAGTCTTCACCGGCCGCGTGGACATGACTCGTCTTGTATTATTTGGCGGCTTTTACAAATTGATCATGGACGGGCTGTTTAATATCGTTCACGTCGGTCCTTTCAGGCTAATCTTTGAAGCTGGGATGTTCCCCGATAAAATGTTCGGGGTCGAAGCCGTTGGGCACGGACGGCTCTAGGTACATTTCAACTACAGTCGTAATTTCGGCAATGGCCAACGCTAAATAAAGCAGCAATCGGGCTTCTCCAAGTAGAGAATCCTTTGGCCCGACGGAAAATTTACTCAGGAAGTGGAGTACTGACTCCATCCGTGGCAGCATTGTATCGTAGAATTTCTGTAAATCGGTTAAGTTGCTTCGCCGCCTCGTCCGGTTCCGTTCTTTCTCAGTTTCATGGGCCCAGAGATCGACGAATTGTTGAAGATCGGTGAAATCTTTTAGTAAAGCGGTCGTTGGCATATAGTTCAACTTTTTAGGTCAACCCGAAAGCAGGTTTTCCGCGACGCGGTGCGCATGGCGGATCAATAACTCTTGGTCTTGTAGAGGATAATGGTCCATGGCCCCTGATTCAATACCGCGCTGTGTATCTTCGAGCGTGCTCCCGTCCTCTAGCCCGACATCACGCGCTAGGCATTTGTTGAATTCGGTGGTGACACATTCTGCAGCGCTCGCTGGCCGAGGAAAGTAGCCCCGCGCATTCCAGGTCGAATTATTGACGGTTTCCGGCCAGACCGTGTGGGTGACATACAAGAACGGACTCAGAATAACCACATGAAAATTTGGAAAAACGTAATAGATATTAAAGAGCCAGTTGCGGCTCCGTTTCGGGTTTACCCCCGGCAGCCATTTTTCCAATTCTCGCACGCTGGGACACGTCTTGAGGGTCGTCCCGAACTGAGCCATAAGACGTTCCATGGGAGTGCAGGCGATCGGTCCCCGGTCTCCGAAGAATGAAACCATACTGTGTCGGCCGAACAATCGAGCGTCGAGAACGTGGGAGGACGGTTGATCTCTATTAATTACCGGCCCGGCCGCGAACCGCTCATGCAGAGTCTTGCCATGATAGAATTCGAGTTGTGAGTCGCGAAGGATCCGCCAATTACAACGAAGTTCAGCTCGATATGACCCGGTCAGTGGTAATCGATTAAAGGGATACCCCTGGAGAAGGTGTGGAAGCTTGCCCAAATGACTCCTTAGGGTTTCGGAAGGGGAGGGGTCAAGGTGGACGAAAATGAATCCTTCCCACACGGTGACAGCGACAGGACTGAGCCCATAGTCTTGCTTGCGAAAATCGAAGAACATGTCCTCTTCAGGCGCACCGATTAATTGTCCGTCGCAGGCATAGGTCCACCCGTGAAAGCAACAGGTCAATCCGGAACGGCATTTCCCGTGCGAAGAAGAAGTTAAACGGTTGCCCCGGTGCTTGCACACGTTGTGGAAGCACCGAAGTTTTCCATCCTTCCCGTGGATGACGACTACGGAGGTTCGTGCAATTCCAATATCAAGGGTAAAGTACCCCTCCCCAACGTGTAGTATCTCTTCGGTTCTTTTTCCGGTGCATAACCACATGCGTGCGAAGCGTTTCACACGTTCCAATTCGAAATTGTCTTTGGACAGGTAGGGGTCGAGGGGAAGAGGCTGAGTTTCCAGGTTGGGGTAGGTGTGTGTCCAACGGTTGTTGTGTGGGTCAGACGCCATGTTGTATCCCCTCGAGACCAGACTCGCCGGTCTGCTCGGAACCCTGCCTGTTTGAGTGGTCTTGCGCCCTTGGGGTAGTGCAATCACCACTGGGTCTCCTGGTTGTTCGTATAAAAGGACATTGAAAATGGATTTGCAAGCGCAAGACGTCATTGGAACAGAGGCCGGCGTTGTGAAGGCCCTTTTTTAGGGCGTCAGTGCCATGGTAGGTTCTGAGCCCGTAACAGTTCGTGCGGACTCTGGAGGACCCAATGAAAGACTTTAAGGATCGTGTGGCGGTAATCACAGGGGGAGCAAGTGGTATTGGGAGGGCTATGGCCGATCGGTTTGCCGCAGAAGGTATGAAGATAGTGTTAGCGGATGTGGAAGAGGGGGCTCTAGATTCCGCTCGAAAGGAGCTCGCTGACGCCGGGGCCGATACGTTGACGGTCGTCTCTGATGTGTCCCAAGCCGAAGAGGTCAAAGCGCTTGCCGAAAAAACGTTGGATAAGTTTGGCGGCGTTCACATCGTATGTAATAACGCCGGCGTTGCCGCTGGCGGTGTAACCTGGAACCAGCCTTTGGAAGAGTGGGAATGGGTGATTGGGGTTAACTTGTGGGGTGTTATACACGGGGTCCGGACATTTGTTCCGATTTTGTTAGAACAAAACGCGGACTGCCATGTCGTAAATACAGCCTCGATGGCTGGCTTGGTGTCGGGACCGTTTGCGACGATATACAATGTGACCAAGCATGCGGTGGTAACCCTGTCGGAGTCGTTGCATCAGGAGCTACAGCTCCAGACTCCGCGGGTGAAGGTCTCGGTATTGTGTCCTGGGTTTGTCAAAACGAAGATCCTCGACTCAGACCGGAACCGGCCAGCGAGTTTACAGGCGACGGAAACGCCGGGGGAAGAGGCACTGCAGGCTATGCGAGAAGCCTTTCGCGTGTTTATTGACCAGGGCATGCCGCCTTCAGAAGTTGCGGCCAAGGTGCATGATGCAATCCTCAACGAGCGGTTTTACATTTTCCCCCATCCGGAATTCCTTGCCCCGTTCAAGACACGGACCGAGGATATACTGCAACAACGTAACCCGACCCCTGTACAGTTCGATCCGAGTAAGATTTCGTAGAATCGGGCAAAGT
>CAYWPF010000140.1:0-4982 GCA_964460065.1 uncultured Enterobacteriaceae bacterium | reverse complement strand
TGCCTCCGACAACACCTTTGTAATCGCCGCTGTCAACGTCGTCTTCCCGTGGTCAATATGCCCGATCGTCCCAACGTTCATGTGCGGCTTCGTCCGCTCGAACCGCTCCTTCGCCATCTCACTCTCCCTTTCCTTGCTTCTCGTTAGGCTGGTGAAAAATTTTAATCCCGCTCACCACCAACCGGATTCGTAACGATTGTCGCCCACCGTTAAACACTGAGACAAGCCCAGGAGCGGGCTTGAACCGCCGACCTCGTCCTTACCAAGGACGTGCTCTACCTACTGAGCTACCTGGGCATCGTTATTGCGGCCTCGTCTAAACTAACTCTACGAAGTTTAAGGCCCCAGTTACACAGTATTCGCATAATACAGGCTGATTATAAAGTACTCCCTTCAGCTTTCCACCGTATTGGTTGGAGCGGGAAACGGGACTCGAACCCGCGCCCCCGAGCTTGGAAGGCTCGCGCTCTAGCCAACTGAGCTATTCCCGCACGCACACCTCTCAACACTAACCGGACTATGGAGAGGGAAGGATTCGAACCTTCGAAGGCAAATGCCGGCAGATTTACAGTCTGCTCCCTTTGGCCGCTCGGGCACCTCTCCGTACTTCTTATTCTTAACCGAAAGCTGGCGATAGGAATTGAACCTACAACCTACTGATTACAAATCAGTTGCTCTACCGTTGAGCTACGCCAGCACTTTACCCGCCATTCCATCGTAGCCCAATAGTATATTAATTGGATCTTGGGACCTCTCTCAACAAAACTTCGTTATACCCTAGGACAGCGCGTGATCGTACCGTAGCTTCATCATCCAGTCAAGGGCAAGACTTTCGGCTGAATTTTTACCTAGTGTACGCATTGACGGACAGTAGAAATCACCCATTGGATATTGAATCCTGTTTTTTTTAGAGAATGTCCTTTCTCCAATCTCCTCGCTGCCGCACCCGTTCAAAAATCACTATTGCCCCCGCGACGGAAACATTAAGGGATTCCAACTTTCCTAGCATAGGTATGGAGATGAGATGATCGCATGTCTCCTCTACCAGCCGTCGTAATCCTCTTTCCTCGCCACCGAGGACGAAGGCAGCTTTCCCCTTGAGATCCATGTCAAACACACTTTGATTAGCGGAAGCTGTCAACCCGAAAACCCAGAAACCAGCACTTTTGAGTGCGTTAAGAGCTTGTTTAAGGTTTTCCACACGACAAACGCGAAGATATGCGGCCGCACCCGCAGCCGCCTTTTCCGCTGCAGGAGAAATTTTTGCAGACCTACGGTTCGTAAGGATTACCCCGTCAACTCTGCAAGATTCGGCGCTTCGTAACAAAGCTCCCAAGTTTCTGGGGTCCACAATCTCATCTAATACCAGGATGCACTCCGCTTCGGGAGTAAGAAGGGCTTCGAGAGAACAATACTTAAACGGCCTCAGTCTCGCCATTAATCCTTGATGCACTACAGCACCAACCTCCGGGCGAGAAAAAAACGAGTCGGGTTGATACTTTACGTCGATTGCCGCCTTCTGGGCCCGCCGGAGTAATTCCTTATCTTTATGTTTGAGACTCGCATAGATCACTTCGATATTGCCGGGTTGTGATTCTAGGTATTCACCGATAGCGCGGAGTCCGTAGATTATTCGCGATTTATCGTGTAATTGACTTTTTCGAGGATAGGTTTTCATGGGTCCTATATTGACGCGCTACATCCTAAGGGAAATTTCTATTCCCTTCTTACTCAGCTTGCTCATTTTCACCAGCATCTTGTTCACGGCACGCATCTTAAAACTGGTTGATCTGGTCGTTAACCGAGGAGTATCTATTGTGCAAATTGGCAAAATGCTACTCTTCGTTTTGCCATCTTTCTTCGAAGTTACGGTTCCGATGGCCTTACTACTTGGCATATTATGGGGATTTGGCCGTTTTGCAACCGACAAAGAAATCCTTGCGCTGAAAAGTAGCGGGATGAGCCTAGTGCAAATGGCGGTTCCTGTCTGCTGGCTCACACTCCTACTCCTAGCCTGCTCCTATATCCTAACATTGGGGGTTCGCCCTTGGAGTAATTCCGGGCTAGACGCGATTTTGTATGAGGTTTCGACTACCAGAGCTACCGCGGGCATAAAGGAGAAAACATTTAGCGGGAACTTTGACGGACTCATACTTTACGCTGAAGAAATCGAACCCCCCGGTACGATCCTGAGAGGTATTATGATCTCCGATCGTAGAGAGCCTAAGCGGATGGAGACTATATTTGCAAAGCAAGGACTCCTTGTTCCTAACGCACGCAACAACCTGTTGACGCTTCGTCTGACAGACGGGACGCTGCATAGCAAAAACATGGGCTCAGAAGGTCACCAAACGACGCACTTTTCGGTGTATGACGTAACGCTAGATACGGCCGCTCTGCTCGCGAGTGTAAAGGAGCCCACCCACAGTCCAAAAGATATGACGACCATCGAATTGATAGCCGAGATCTCTAAAATTCCCGAGAGCCATGCCACACGAAATAAGGCATTGGTAGAGTATCATCGGCGGTTCGCTCTACCCTTTGCATGCGTTGTTTTTTCGCTTATAGGCCTTCCACTCAGTGTGCGGACGGCCTGGGCGTTCCGTTCAGTAGGGTTCGCATCCAGCCTCTGTATCATATTGATCTACTACGTTTTGCTAACTTCTGGAGAAACCTTGGGCAGAAGAGGAGTTTTACCCCCCGCCCTTGCCCTATGGGCTCCAAATATAATTCTCGGTGGTGCGGGTGCTTTTCTTTTTTTGCGGGTGTGGCGGGAAAAGCCAATTTTACCCCTCCGACTTCTGCCGTATCGAAAGAAGTAGATTGAAATCTGTGCGGGAAAAATAAACCTCAGTTAGATTCGGATAGATCAGATGCGCGCAATCCAGTATAACCGCTTCCATTTTCCAACTCAAATTGTTTCAATGTACCTGTGCCGAGAGTACCTAAGACTCTTTTTCTTTAGCCTCTCCTTTCTTCTCGCTCTATCGCTCCTAGTTGATTTCTTTGACCGATTCAGCAGTCTTGTCAAAAACGACCCGGATTTCTTGACCGTCTTAAGATATTTCCTTTTTAAGCTTCCCCTTTTTGTTACCCAAGCGGTACCCGCAGCGGCGCTCTCGGGCTCTTTGCTTAGTCTCGGGCTGTTGACGAGAAATAAAGAACTACTGGCTCTAAAGTCCTGTGGTATCAGTGTCTCTCAGATGGCTACGCCACTACTAATTACATCCCTGTTTTTGAGCGCCTCTGCTTGGATCTGGAATGAGAAAGTTGTTCCTTTCTCGTTCCAGAAATCACGTTATATTAATACGGTAGAAATAAGACAAAGAACCTTCAAAGGCTTATTCGATGAGCGTGGATTTTGGTATCACGGCGAGCAGAGTTTTTACCACGTAACGCATTTTGATCCTCGGCGAAACGCATTAGCGGGGATTACGGTCTACCGCCTCAATAAAAATTACCAAGTCAGTTCCCTAATCGAGGTCAGAAAGGCGGTTTGGGAGGGTCAAAGATGGGTTCTCGAGGGCGTCAAGGAAACCACCTTCGACGTGGGGAACACCGAACCACAATATGTCATAGGTGAACTCTTGCAGGAAACGCCGGGTGATTTCTCCCTTGTCGCTATGAAAGCCGAAGAGTTTTCTTCTCACTCCCTGGAGCGCCGCATAGATAGCCTACGACAGAAGGGCCTAGACACAACTGAGTATATGGTGGATCTCAGACTCAAGGCGGCACTACCCTTCGCGACTTTCGTGATGACACTCCTGGGGGTAGCCCTCGGCCTCCCGGGCGCCAAACAACTGTCCCTACCTTCTGCTCTTACGGCCGCATTCTTGATTGGATTTGGCTACTGGGTTTTTCTTGCCCTGACCGTTTCGCTGGGCCACGCCGGGGTGCTTCCCCCGGTGCCAGCCGCCTGGTTGGCAAATGTCACAGCTGCCCTCCTAGCGATGTACTTCCTTTTGGGCGTGGAGTGACTATGTGCTCCCGTCTCATATCAAGGTCAGAGAGTTCTAACGTTTTGAGTACTGCGGTCGCTTACGGGCTTTATGACGGCCGTATTTCTTGCGTTCTACCTCACGGGAATCCCGTGTAACAAACCCCTCTTTTTTCAGCGCTTCTCGAAAATTCGGATTTGCCTTTAAGAGAGCTCGAGTAATACCGTGCCGAATTGCTGCGGCCTGCGCCGAGTTTCCGCCGCCCCGAACATTGACCTTGATGTCATATTGGTCCTCAGTTTGTGTAACTACGAGTGGTTGTCTCGCTATCATGCGTACCGCTTCTCGGCCAAAGTATTCTTCTAACGATTTCTTATTTACCAAACATCCGCCTGAACCGGCGACGAGCCGGACGCGTGCTATTGCATTTTTTCGCCTTCCAGTTCCCCAACATTCGGTTTGATTTTCCGCCATACTCAGCCTTCCCTATAGTTGCGTTAAGATCCCGCTATTGGTTTTTGCGCGCCGTGTGGATGGTCCGCCTCGGGGTAGATCTTTAGCTTCTTGGCGAGCTGCCTTCCGAGCGAATTCTTTGGCAGCATGCCAACAACTGCATTCTTCAGAACGTTTTCAGGGGCAGTCTCGAATAGTTCTGCCGCCGAAACATTCCTAATGCCACCCGGGTACTCAGTATGTCTATAATACTGTTTATCGTCACGTTTTTTTCCAGTTAAAACCACATAACGTGCGTTTACAACAATGACGAAATCGCCGCAGTCTATATGCGGTGTAAACGACGGCTTATTTTTTCCTCGCAGAGTGCTGGCGATTTCAGTCGCGATTCGACCTAGAACCCGGTCTTTCGCGTCATAGATGCGCCATGACCTTTCGGCGATTGCCTTTTTCTTCGGAGAGGTGATTGTTTCCTTCTTCATTTCCTTTTCCCTACCTCTCCCAAGGAGGCTTGAGGGTGGCGGGGCCGACGAGACTCGAACTCGCGACCTCCGGCGTGACAGGCCGGCGTTCTAAACCAGCTGAACTACG
>CAYWPF010000139.1:0-14513 GCA_964460065.1 uncultured Enterobacteriaceae bacterium | reverse complement strand
AGGGCGTGGTTGAGGGCATTGGCCTTGCCATCGTCCAGGTGAATAATGCTAACGGACTCCTTTACCGTGTAATTGACCGAATTTGCTGACATCCATTGTATCCTTTCGAGCGCCTGGTATGCTCATTATGGAGAAAATGCTAGGTACCGCAGCCGAATTACAGTCTCTTCGGAATGCGCTATCGAAACAGAGCGCTATAGCTTCCCTAAGTGCTCATGCCATACTCCTAGCCGGTATTCCCCGGCGGGGATTTCGGTGAGGAGGAAATGACCGGACTCGTTAGTAACGACCGAGTATAGGTGATGGCTAACAAAAACGTGTGCTTCCATCCTTGTATGAAGGACATCGCAGCGGATAATGACTGGGCCTTGTTCCTTGAAGGTATAGTGTTTTGTCGCCCAGTGAGGGAGCGCGAGATTAAACAGCGCGCAATTGTTGTGACCTCTCGCATGGACATTATGGAGAATGGTATCACTATTCGGTAGTTCAAAAGGCTGTCCAGCTACGACAGTCTGAACTGGCGGCTCGAACCGGCACTCTCGGTTATCAAGAAGGGCCTGGCCTTTTTAGACTCGCTTTCCAGCCGAGATGTCCTGCAAGTACACGACGGCATTTCGTAGCCCTCCCTCTCCGTCTACAACGATCGAATCTTCTGTGGTGGTAGCTCCACAAATATGTCGATTTTTGTGAACTGGGAATCTCGTTGGAGTAACAGTGGGACCTTCATATGAAATGGTTCCAGTTAGCTGTCCGCCATCCGTAACGTCTGTTTCTTTGTATTCGTCGCCAGCGGAAAAGGCGTCCGAGACGAAGATTGCTAGGCAAAAAAACCTACCTACCCATCGGAGAAGTTGTGATATCACACTGAATTGATGAAGAGTTTGGAGGGTGACGTCAAGACAAGGCCACCTTAGAAGAAATTCAAACTAATTGAGAAATACGCCGTTCTGCCAGTTTCCGTGAAAGCCATACGGAATCCGGTGTGGTAGCTGGACTATCGCAATAGGTCCGTCCCCTATATGCGCAGCATTAAAGACGAGTAAATCACTCCTGTTCTCATTTTTGCGGTAAGCGTGGACCAGAACGAACCCGTCCCCTTCCTCACATTCAACCGTGCGTGGAACAAAGACAGGCTCGGAGCTGTGTACGTCGGGACCGCATTCGAACACCGTTAGGGCTTCTCTCTGGTGGTCGTAACGAACGACGGAATTGAAAGAGGTATTCGCGTCAGTACTTGTAGCCTCTTGGCTGGCAGCGAATCCGTATCGGTATCGCCGGCCAGAATATCGCTCATCGACGCGAGGAAATTCGATCGTTGTGTCAATTTTCCGTTCTCTCCTAATTGAGCCAGAGGATAAGTCAAGAATCCAGCGGCGCAGGCTCGGGGCATTGAGATCGCTAGCGCTATCATCGTGGCCGAATAGCGGGAGCCGCGAGAACTCACAAACGTCCGCGATGATGGATGACCCTTCAGTGAAACTGTTCATTCCATGGAAAGCGAAACAGGGGTCCGTCTCGAGCCAGGTCAAATCCCTTCCACCACTAGCTTTTGACATGACACCGACCCGTGTGCCCAGCTCAGGCTCCCAGCGGATCGGCTCATTAGTGCTTAGGTTTTCTGGTCGAATTGTGGCGGGAAAGGCCATAAATACTACGTGCTCCTCGGTCACGAAGAAATCGTGCATCATCGTTGGGACTGATGTTTCTATCATCGCGTGGTTCGTTATCATCCCCGTTTTGGATGCGACATAGTATTGAAGATGCGGTGGGAAGGGGCTGTAGCCGAAGAAGTGTAATTCGTCCGATTTTGGATCCAATTTTGGGTGGGCGGTCATTGCGCTTGAAAGGGCCCCGTCAAAATCGTAGACCCCGATCGTATCTAAAGTTCGCGAATCGATCTCATAGGGGGGGCCGGCCTCCCAGAGTGCGAGTGTTCTCCCACCGTGGTGAAGGACGTTTGTGTTGGCGGCGTTGGGAAAGATGCCGTTCGCGCGTGGATCACTGCCCGCGAGATTGTTAAGACCGCCAAAGAGAGCCTCGCCATGGAGACGTTCTAAATTGAAGCGTTGGGTCCGGACCCAGCGATTACGGTAACGGGCTTTCCCGCCGGTCAGCGTAACCGCGTGGATCATGCCGTCCCCGTCAAACCAATGATACCGCCCGCGTGGGGGAAACTGAGGGTTTGGGCCATTCCTGTACAGAGTGCCGTTGAGCTCTCCGGGAAGCTGCCCTCTGACGGTCAAGTGTTGAACCTCTCCCTCCATCGGCCACGGCGCATAATTGCCACTGAGAAAAGGTTCGTTATTATTTTCTTCCCAAGCCATTAATTTAACTTTTGAGGCACTCGGCAACGATTTCTCAGGAGAAACCTTGGGACCGTAGACTTATTGTCGCGCGCGGTTTTTTTGCGTTGTTCGAAACTCCAGCAAGTTAGCAAAAGCAGGAGCGGCTGTGAACGCGACTGGACACGCGAAAAATCGGATATCCAGCGGGGTTGCGATAAAACCAATGTTATAGTTATTGCCTTCTTTTCGGAGCTTTAACCTACAGAATATATGATAGAATAAAAAAACTCACAACTCTGTGCTATCGCGAATGCGTACCTACTGGTATTTTCATCTCCTCTTTTTCTGGGCTGTTGCTTTCGGAACGTGAAGGGCGAAACCTAGACTTCCGAGATGAAATAAGAAATCGTTTGAATGTTTTTGAAGCACAGTGGGAAAATTTCTGTAATACGCAAAAGGCTCGTGTATTTCGGGGGAAGGTATGCAAAACGCTGACATCTGTTTCATGAGTGCACACCAAATGGCCGGATTGATTCGACGAGGGGACCTTTCTTGTCGAGAAGTAATGGATGCGCACCTTAAACGTATCGCTGGAGTGAATCCCCGCGTGAATGCCATCGTCACGTTGTTGACCGAGCATGCCCAGCGTGAGGCAAGCAAGGCGGATGAGACTCTTGCCCGCGGAGGGTCGGCCGGTCCCTTACATGGCTTGCCGATTGCGCACAAGGACTTATTACTTACTGCCGGGGTTCGTACTACTTTGGGCTCTCCTCTATTTAAGGACTTCATCCCGGACGAGAACGCTATTCTCGCCGACCGCGTTCACGCGGCGGGAGCGATAATGGTCGGGAAAACGAACACTCCTGAATTTGGCGCCGGATCCCAAACCTATAATGAAGTTTTCGGGGAAACGTTGAATCCCTATGACGTGTCCAAGACGTGTGGGGGAAGCAGCGGTGGCGCGGCCGTATCGCTCGCTACCGGAATGGTGCCTCTCGCGGACGGGAGTGATCTTGGCGGGTCACTACGAAACCCCGCGAGTTTTTGTAACGTGGTAGGATTTCGCCCGTCCCCTGGTCGTATCCCGGCGTGGCCTCATCGTGTCAGTTGGTTCCCCCTCGCCGTTGAAGGGCCGATGGCCCGTTGCGTTCAGGACGTAGCGCTCTTGCTGAGTGTAATATCCGGGCCTGATGCGCGTGTTTCTGCATCCATTGCTGAGTCCGGTGATCAGTTTCTCGGTTCACTAGACCGCGATTTTCTAGGTACACGTGTTGCGTGGAGTCCGACCTTAGGAGGCCTTCCTGTGGACAGCCGCGTCCTGGACGTCATCCAGAAGCAATTGTCTGTTTTCGATGAGCTCGGGTGCGTAGTAGAAGAGGCTACGCCGGATTTGAATGACGCCGACGAGGTCTTTCGGGTTCTGCGAGCATGGTACTTCAATCTGTCTTTAGGGGATCTTTTAGATGATCATCGGCATCAAATGAAGGATACCGTTGTCTGGAATATTGAAGAGGGGCGCAAGCTTACTGGACCCCAGATCGGGGAGGCGGAGAAAAAGCGAACGCTACTGTATCATCGTGCGCGCGAGTTCATGGAGCAATACGATTTCTTGCTGCTCCCTGTCGCTCAGGTACCACCGTTCGATGTTAAGCAGAGGTATGTGAGCGAAATCAATGGGGTGAAGATGCAAACGTACCTCGATTGGATGCGGTCTTGTTATTATATAAGCACGACGGAATTGCCGGCTATATCGGTCCCCTGTGGGTTTACTTCGGATGGACTCCCTATAGGTCTGCAGATTGTTGGACGACACCACGATGATATGGGTGTCTTGCAATTCGCTTATGCATTCGAGCAATCTACTGGCACTGGCTTGAGGCACCCGAAACTGTGACGGCGAAAATCCCGCGTTCAGATTCTTTGGATGTCAGGTTGAGGATTGTTGAAGAATCTCGAACGCGGTTTCCTGGGAATTCGACCGGTGAAGGGAAATTGTCTTTTTCAGAGTCTCGGTTTGACAGGGCTTTGTGGCGGGGTACGGCAACGTGCTAAGCACCTTAGGGATCGTGTAGACCTCTCGGTGGTAAGTAAGGAGGATAGAAAATGAAATTCGGATTTATGCAAGATTTTCGCAATCCAGATAAGTGGCGGCGCCCGTTTCCAGAACTATACCACTCCTTGTTGGATCAGACGATAAAGGCCGAGCAACTAGGGTACGACAACGTATGGCTGACCGAACATCATTTCACGGAAGATGGCTATAATCCGTCGCTGTTGCCTACGGCCGCCGCCTTAGCGACGCGAACGAGCACCATCCGTATCGGAACCTTTATCTTGCTTCTTCCCTTCCAGCATCCAATACGCGTAGCAGAAGACTCGACGTGTGTAGATATTTGGTCCAACGGCCGTTTCGATCTGGGCGTTGGGCAGGGCTATTCGTACATGGAGTTCGATGCTCTTTGCATGCCTCGGAACGAGCGGTCGGCCCGATTACGTGAAGGTGTCGAACTCATTCAGAAGGCGTGGACGCAGGACAAGGTTTCGTTCGATGGGAAGTTCACCCGCGTCAAGGAACTCACCCTCAGTCCGAAGCCGGTGCAGGAAACTATGCCTATGTGGATTGGTGCACGTGCGGAAAAAGCGACGCGTAATGCGGCGCGGATGGGATGCCATCTGATGGCGACGTTGGGTCCCGATCCCGCACCATGGTACATAGACGAGTTGGAAAAAAGCGGCCGTAACCCGGAAGAATTTAACATCGCCCAGCTGCGTCTCGTGTACCTGGCAGAAAGTGAAGATCAGGCATGGGAGGACTGCCAGGATCACTTGTTCAGCATGATGGAATTTTACGGCCACATACTGGCAGAGGCGAATGATGCTCCAGGTGACAAGGAGGTTTGGGCGTATACGAACCCGGACCAACTCCGTCATTCTGCATTTGGAGAAGCAGTAATGATCGGCACGCCAGACCAGGTCGCGAAAAAAATGGAGAAGTTTAATAGCGAGTTCAAGTGTACTCACTTTATAATGAGTACGCAGTTGGCCGGAATGGACCCGAGCAAATCGACCCGCTCCCTCGAGTTGTTTGCGAAGGAGATCATGCCGAGTTTTCAACGCTAGCGGCATGATAGAAGAACGTAAGACGATGCCTACTGGCGCGTATTGATCAGCGGCGCATCGACAGGTGCCACGCAATCGATGAAGAAAGTAGAGATATGCCTCAAACAAAACAGATTCTAGAGGGAGTACGTATTCTGGACTTAACACAGTGGTTGGCCGGTCCACAGGCGACGAGGCTAATGGTAGACCTCGGCGCAGAAGTCGTGAAGGTTGAGCTGCCGCCCAAGGGCGAACATAGTCGCCACATCCGCATAGTTCCAAAGGACGGTAAAGACGGAGCGACACCTAGTTACTTCATTATGCACAACCGTGGGAAAAAGAGTCTTTGCGTAGACATAAAAACAGCTGATGGTCAGGCGGTGATTAAGGATTTGGTGAAACACTGTGACGTGCTTTTTCAGAATTTTACGCCGGGAATTATGACGCGCTATGGTCTCGACTATGCCGAAGTATCCAAGGTAAACCCCGAGATAATTATGTGCTCCGTTTCCACGTATGGGCAGGAAGGGCCCTTGTCTGAGCGGATTGGCAATGACCTTGTCGCTCTTGCTGCAGGCGGCCTTTTGCATTTGGTAGGAGATCCCGAGGGTTATCCTGCATACCCGGCCTCCGCTATCGGGGATCACATGACAGCCTTAAATGCCTTCGGATCAATAATGGCCGCCTTGTTTCACCGACAACGGACCGGCGAGGGACAGCACATCGATCTGGCTCTAGTGGACTGCACTTACAACTCGCACGACTGGGCGCTTGCCGCCTACAGCGTAACCGAGGGAAAAGTGGACCCCAAGCGAGGGGGGTCACAGAGGGCCGGAGCATTCCCCTATGGCGCGTTTAAGTCTAAGGATGGGTATATTGCTATAGGGCTGATAACCGAGGAGCACTGGGTAACGCTGGTGAAGAGGATGGGTCGCGAGGAGCTTTTGACATCGCCCGAATTTAAGACCAACCGCTGGCGGATTCAGAATCAAGACGCACTCCGTGTCATTATTGAGGAATGGTTGCAGTCGCTGGAGGATGATGAAGAGGCCATCCGGATTATGGCTGACGAGCTACGATTGCCGGTCGCGCCAATTTTATCGATTGGGCAATTCGCGGAAGACCCTAATTTGAATAAGCGCATGATTGAAAAAGTGCCGAGTTCCGATTATGGGGAACTCATGCTCCTAAAGTCACCGCACAAGTTCTCAAAGACACCTCCGCGTATACCGGGACCTGCCTCCAGACTCGGCGAGCATACCCAAGAACTTCTTGGCGGCCTGTGTGGATATACCTCCGAACAAATTGAAGAATTGCGAGCGGCCGGGGTGTTGGTAGAAAACCCGGAACCGTGACTGCGGTAAGGCCACGGTATCAGTGAAGACCATAACATCTAGAATTGCACCGATTAAAAGCTAAGGAGTTATGCGATGCTGCCAGTAGGATATCTACCGTGTACACAAGACCCGCCTTCGGGGAAAAACATGGGTCGTGTTATAAACGAGCTTGTCGCGGAGGCCCAAGAAGCGGAAGCCAGCGGTTGGGATGGTTGTTTTCTTACGGAACATCACCAACAAGAGGACGGCTATTTGCCAAACCCACTGTTACTAGCTGGTTTGGTCGGCATGAAGACAAGTCGCCTGAAAGTGGGAACATGCGTCTTGTTGCTCCCCTTACACCACCCAGTGCATGTTGCGGAGGATAGTGCGGTAATCGACTTGGCGACTGGAGGACGGCTTGTCCTGAGTGTTGGTGTAGGCTACCAGCCACATGATTTCGATGCGTTTGGTATTTCCGTCAAAGAGCGTGCTTCTCGAACAGAAGAGGCGGTCGACATCATTCGCCAGAGCTGGACGGGGGAACGTTTTTCCTTTGAAGGGAAACACTTTACGTACGAGAATACGCTTATTACTCCCAGACCGGCTCAAGAGCCCGGACCCCCAATTTGGATGGCTTCTTGGACGCCGATCGGTTTGCGAAGGGCAGGGCGCTTAGCCGATGGATGGATTGCTGATCCGGTTCAAAGCTTGGGGGTTATTAGGGATTATGCCGCACGTTACCGAGCGGCAGCCGAGAAGGCGGGACGGCGTCCTTTTATCTGCCTGATGCGGGACGCTATTGTGGCTGATGATATGGCGGGAGCCAAAGAGGCCAGCGACCCTACAATGTACACACACCGTTTTTATTTTCAGTATGATGCTTACGTTGAAGACGAGCACATCAAAGATGTGAAATCGCCCGAGGAATTGTCTTTTGCCATTGCTGCTAAAGAGCGACTGATTGTGGGTTCGCCGGCCGATTGTCTTGAACAGTTGCAAATGTGGAAGGAGGCCATCCAGCCCGATTACCTGATTATTAGATTTCGCCAACCGGGTGGCCCGTCTCATGCGAATACGTTACAGGCAATCAGGACATTCGGCGAGAAAGTGATCCCACAGTTGTAAGGATCTGGGTTGTACGACTACGAATATTGAATTGTGGGTATTAGTAAGAAGCAGTGAGGTGTGATTTGTGTCGGTTCCAGTGAGTTTGCGGCTCGCAGAATTTGGAGCCCAAGCTACCTTCGGGGTACTTCCGGTCGATGTCGTCGACCGCACGAAGTACTTGTTTCTGGATTATATGGGCGTGGCTGTTCGAGGATCCCTGTCTGGTTCCAGCCGCCCTATTGTTGAACTGGCGGGGCTGCTAAAACAGGGTGCCGCCGGTGCGGGTTTGGGAGCCGGGAAGGCCGTGAGCTTTCCGTACGATGCCCTCGCGAATGGTACGGCGGCTCACAGTCTAGAACTTGACGATACTCATCAAGCCGGGTCGATTCATTTGGGAGTTTCAATTTTTTCGACAGCGTTGGCGCTGGCGGCTCATATGGGCTGTAGTGGCAAAAGGTTTCTTAATGCGGCGGTTGTGGGCTTTGAGGTTGCGGCACGTGTCGCGATGGCCGTCAATCCCAGCGACCATTATGCTCGAGGATTTCATCCCACGGCCACGTGCGGCGCGTTCGGGGCCGCAGCGTGTGCGGCGAACCTTCTGGGACTCGATACGCAGCAGGTCTTGTGGGCCTTAGGGATCGCCGGTAGTCAAGCGGCAGGATCGATGGAGTTTTTGGCAGATGGAGCATGGACGAAACGTCTGCACCCCGGTTGGGCCGCTTTTAGCGGCATTCACGCGGGGCTCTTAGCCCAAAGAAACTTTGTCGGCCCGGGTGCGATACTTGAGGGCCGGGACGGATTCTTCAAAGCTTATGGTAAGAAGACAGTCGCCGAGAAAATAACAGAAGGATTGGGCGAGGATTATCAGGTAATGGAGACGGCCGTAAAACCTCATGCCTGCTGTCGGTACACACAGGCACCTATCGATGCGATTCTTCAGGTTACCAAGAGCCATGATGTGACGCCAGAACTAATAGATAAGGTTGAGGTTGGCGTATTAGAAACAGGTATTCCCGTCATTTGCGAACCGTGGTCTAAGAAAATTAGGCCCCAAAATGTCGTGGAAGCGCAATTTAGCCTGCCTTTTGGTATAGCCGTGGCGTTGGTAAAGCGTTCCGCTGGCCTCAACGAATTCGCCGAAGACCGGCTGGGCGATAAGGCCATTAGCGACATGATGAGTAGGGTGCATTACGAGTCCGATCCCGCCCTTGAAATGAACTACCCGAGGGAGTGGCCGGCGTGGGTGCACGTGGCCCTAAAAGACGGCAATGAATTCTCCGCTAACGTACGTTTCCCGAAAGGGGATCCAGAGAACCCTCTC
Organism: uncultured Enterobacteriaceae bacterium; assembly: GCA_964460065.1. Lineage (GTDB taxonomy): Bacteria > Desulfobacterota > Binatia > Bin18 > Bin18 > Bin18. The sequence goes on along the minus strand of CAYWPF010000139.1, from coordinate 5,382 downwards.
TCTTGGCAGGAGGTCGCGGAGAAATATACGGGATTAGTCGCGCCGCTTTGGTCGGCGCGGCATACCGCGCGTGTTTTCGAGGCGGTTAAGGAACTTGAATTACAAACTAATATGCGTAGATTCGTTGAATTAGCGCAGTCGGAGTGAGAATTTTAAGCTGGAGCAGCAAAATAAGGGAGTCGTTCCATGGATTTTGGTTATGTGTTTCCCGGGGGAGTCCACGTTTACAATGATGTCGTGCTGGCCGAGAAGCGCGGCTACACCCACGCGTGGCTGTACGATTCGCAGATGTTGTTTAGCGACGTGTACGCGTCTCTCGCGTTATGCGCGGCCCATACTAAAAAGATCAAGCTTGGGCCTGGCGTCACGAATCCCGCCTCGCGAATTGCGCCGGTGACGGCTTGCTCGATCGCCTCGATAAATGAGCTTGCCCCGGGCCGTACAATACTGGGCATCGGGACAGGCAACACTGCGCGAAGGACGCTCGGGATGCCGGCTTCTCGATTATCGCACATGCGCGAGCATGTAGAGACCTGCCGCCAATTGCTGGCCGGTCAAACTACTCCTTACGAGGAAGGGTCTAGGCGTAGGATGGTGAAATTTTTAAACCCGAAAGGAGGATGGATAAATATTGCACGCAAAATACCCATATATGTTGCGGCCAGCGGCCCCAAGACACTCGAATTGGCTGGAGAAATAGCTGACGGTGTCATCTTGTTTGGAGCGGTTAGCCCGAGCCTCATAGATTTTGTGATGAATAGGATACGTATCGGGGCGGAGCGAGCCGGCCGAAACCCGAGAAGAATTTATACACTGTGCATGACCGCTTTTCATCTCACGGAAAAGGGGGAAAGATTAGAAACGTCCAGGGTACGGAAGGCCGTCGGCCCTTTCGTTTCCTCGTCCAGTAACATTTTTGCGTTTTCTTGTCCTAACCCTAAGGATTTACCGGGTGACCTGCGGGATGATCTTATGGCTTTTAAGAACGCTTATCGGGCTCCCGAAGGGTCAGTTGAGACCCGCCATCTCAAATTATATGCAGACTATTTGCAAGGGTTCAAAAAGGAACATGAGCCTTTGGTTACGGAGAAAATGATTCGGGCTACCACGCTGACTGGGACCAAGGACGAGGTCTTGGAGTCTGTACGTCTGATGAAAAAGGCCGGAATTAATCAGGTAGCAATTCAGCCAGTGAGTGATTCTCGGCAAACGATAGATGCCTTTTCGAAGTCGATCATTAAGAAAATGAACTGATTTCCGAGGATGGGCTCAGTGCTGTATAGCATCTCCACGAATCTGGTGGATCAACACATCAGGTGATCCACCACGGTCATCTAACCTGGCCAGGGGTCTTCGAATCGATCACAAGCACGGCAGTGCCGGTGATAGCCCGGTCTCCTTCCTGGTTTTCAACCAGCAGATCGCAGTAGACTGTCGGGACCCCGCCTTCCTCCGCCTTCTCCGTTATGAGTGCTGAGAATGTCACAGTGTCGCCGTGGCGGACCGGGGCGCGAAAAGTAGTATTAAGGGTACGGAGTCTCCACCCTATGAAGAAAGTTTTAAGCATTTGCGCTAGGAATGTCGTATTGAGAGGGCCTGGAACAATGGGTCGGGAGAGACCTGCCTTTAGGGCGTCGTCCTTATTCAAAAAAAATTTGAGTCCACTGATTTGGGCGGCGTCCGCGTATTTTAACACGGTATCTCGCGTGGGCGTTCGCGAGACAGGCCCGACTTCGTCACCGATGTCGAAGTTCATGAAGGGATGAATATCATCTGGCATGTGTTTTCCTATTGGAAAGCCGGCATGACTTCCTTTGCAAATAATTTGAGCGACCCCAGAAAATCATCTTGGGCAACATCACTAAGCATGAGGGTAAAGAGGGTGACCCCTTTCTCGTGCTTTTGTTGTAACGCCCGAATGACACCAGCGGGGTCACCACACGCCCCGCATTTGTCTAAGTTTGCCAGTCGTCCCAGGGTTTTTTTTGCGGTGGGCAATTTGGACTCGAAAGCCGTACGGTCTTGTCCTAAGACGACCAATGTTTGTTCAGATATTTCAATGTTGTCCGGGTCCCGACCGAGCATCTCGCAGTGCGCGACAATCACATTCCACTTGTCTTCCAATCTATGAGATGCCGCTGCTGGACAATTCCAACGGTCCGCGTGTTCCGCGACGACGCGTAAGCCTTTCTTCTCAGCCATGGCGCCGATAGTGATAGGTGGGTGAGGAGATTGGAGTGGTTTCGGGTTGCAGTGCGCGTCCGATATCTGGTAGTGCTCCCCGGTAAATGATGGAGACTCTTCTGTGAACATTTTCTTGAGAATGCGGATGCCTTCATCCATTTGGTCTGCCCGCGTGCCGCCAGAGGGGAAAGGGTAACCGTAGGCGCGGTATTCTTCATCCATCCAGCCGGCACCTAAGCCTATTTCGACGCGTCCACCGCTGATGTTATCTAGGCTGGCAACCATCTTTGCGAGAAATGCGGGGTTCCGGTAGGAGTTGCAGAGCACGAGGCCTCCCACGCGGAGCGTTGTGGTCGACAGTGCAATGGAAGACATGAGAGTCCAACCTTCGAGGAAATCAATGCTTGGAAGACCCCTGGCCCACATGTGGTCGGTGAACCAAATTGAGTGAAAACCAAGTTCCTCGCATGCTTGCGCCCGTTCCTTGAGCTGTGCGAAAGATAGCCCGAGTTGCGGCTGAAAAAGGCCAAATTGCACACTTCTATCCATGAAACACTCCTCCGGCCTCGATGCCGAATCCCTCTAAGTATTTTTTTACCAACGGACGATACCTATCGTCTCCTGTGCTTGCCGTCTATTCCACTACCGGAACGTTCATTAACGTTGACAAGACATCGGGGCATAGACAAGGTAATAGGGGAGGATGTACTTACGCAAGCAAACCACTGTCGTCCTGTAGCTGGAGGAAGCCATGGATTTTGAGGTAACACCGGAGCAAGCGATGATCCGTGACCTATGTCGCGATTTCGCCAAGCGTGAGATCGCGCCCTATGCGGACGAATGGTTTGAGGCGGAGCATTTTCCTACGGATGTTTTTAAAGAATTGGCACGCCTTGATCTCATGGGTCTATTGATTCCCGAAGAATACGGAGGGTCTGACGCCGGCACGATGGGTATGGTCATGGCGATAGAAGAATTGGGAAAAATTGATCAGTCTGTTGCGACGACATTGCAGGCACATCTGACGATTGGTTCACTACCTTTCCTCCAATTCGGAACCGAGGAGCAAAAGAAGAAGTGGCTGACTCCGTTGGCGAAAGGTGAACACCTGGGGGCGTTCGGGCTAACGGAACCGCAGGCCGGGTCCGATGCGGCGAATATCCTTACGACCTCCCGCCTGGAGGGTGATCAATGGGTAGTCAATGGGACTAAAAGCTTCATTTCAAATGCCGGTACCCCGATCAGTTATGGGTTGGTTGCCCTCACATCCAACGGTGTCAGTGACGCTGGAAAAAAAGAATACAGCGCCATAATTATTCCTAAAGGCACGCCAGGGTACACACTCGGTAGCCCGTACCGCAAAATAGGCTGGCATACTGTGGACACGAGAGAACAGGTGTTTGACGATGTGCGTGTTCCACGCGAGAATTTATTGGGGGACCAGGGCGCCGGGTTTCGGGCTTTTTTGAAGACGCTTGAATGTGGACGCATTTCAGTGGCTACACTAGGTCTGTCGCTGGCAGAGGGCTGTTTGGATCTTTCGCTCAAACACGCGTTGGACCGTAAGACTTTTGGTCAGCCTCTGGCATCGCACCAGGCGATTCAATTCAAGCTGGCCGACATGGCAACCCAAATAGAAATGGCGCGCCTGATGATTTACCGGGCAGCCACCTTAAGAGATGAGAGAAAACCATTTGCGAAAGAGGCCGCAATGGCAAAGTTGGCTTCATCTGAGATCGCCGTTCGGACAGCCGAGGAAGCCGTACAGATACACGGGGGGTACGGCTACATGCGAGAGTCGCCGGTGTCGCGTTTCTACTTGGACTCAAAGATCCTTACTATCGGTGAGGGCACGAGCGAAGTACAGCGTATGGTCATAGCAAGGCAACTCGGCTGTTGAAGTGGACAATCAAATGACACAATCATTTTTCGATCTCACTGGTAAGACAGCAATCATCACGGGGGGGAGCAAAGGGCTGGGAGAGCAAATGGGTCATGCCCTAGCCGCCTCGGGGGCTGATGTTGCGTTGGTAAGCAGGACAAAAGAAGACCTTGTTAGGGTATCCCAGGAAATACGCGAGGCGACAGGACGACACGTCATAGGGTTTCCCTGTGACGTTACGAAATCGGCGGAAATTGCTCGGATGGTGGGGGACGTAGTGTCAGAGTTTGGCAAGATAGACATTTTAGTAAACAATGCGGGCATCGGCGGGACGACGCCGGTGCGCGATCTTGAAGAGGAGGAATGGGACCGCTTCATGAACTTGAACCTGAAGGGCCCTGTTCTTTGTTCGAAGTATGTTGGCGCCGAAATGGCGAAGCGGCGCACCGGTGTCATCATAAATGTTTCCTCCCTTTTCTCCAAAATAGTCGCACGTTACATGGCCGCCTATGGGGCTACGAAGGCAGGCCTCGTATCATTCACCCGTACGCTAGCTTTAGAGTGGGCACGCGATAACATACGTGTGAATGCGCTTTGTCCGGGATACTTCGATACACCGATGAACCACGAGTTTTGGGATTCCAAGGGTGGGAAGGGTATTATAAATAAGATCCCGATGCAGCGGGTAGGGGACCCGGCAGAGATCAAGCCGGCAATTATATTTTTAGCCTCCGATGCGAATACTTTTATGACGGGCACAACCTTGTTTGTTGATGGCGGGCATAGTCTTGTCGGGTAACCACACGGGACTCGGGGTCGAGCATATGACGAGCACCGCTACGCTCTGCGAAAATTTGTCTTCTCTCAAGGAACCTTCGCGCATAAAAGGCACAGACACTCCTTTAGGTCCGATACGGCCTTTCTGCCTGGAATTCCCGTGCTGATGTTGGTGTGTCTACTAGGACCAATCTCGGATGAATGAGGGGTTGGTCCTAAACCGATTTGAGCCGGCACCGGAAGGGATGCTTCGAGTGGTAAGAGCAATTGAACGTTGCGAACAAAAGGCAGCCCTCCATGGCTGCTTTATCCCGCCAATGCCTGTCGGGCGGCTCGCGGCCGCGTGTGCTACGTCAATTCTACTGACTCTCGCTTTTGTCGTCGAAATTGCATGCGCCCAGTTGGTTGAGGACTTGGTCGGCGATCCGGAGGGACATGACCGGCAAGCGGTCGAGGTAGTAGGAGAGGTGGTCGCGTTGGTGATCGAAGAGGGGGAGAAGCCGTACACGAAGTTCAAGTTACGCGACGCGAGCGGAGAG
>CAYWPF010000138.1:0-12855 GCA_964460065.1 uncultured Enterobacteriaceae bacterium | reverse complement strand
TGCCTCCGACAACACCTTTGTAATCGCCGCTGTCAACGTCGTCTTCCCGTGGTCAATATGCCCGATCGTCCCAACGTTCATGTGCGGCTTCGTCCGCTCGAACCGCTCCTTCGCCATCTCACTCTCCCTTTCCTTGCTTCTTTCTACAAAATAGTCCCACGCGAACAAGCGGCCCTCTGGAACCTACTCGTCGTTTGGGACCTCAGTAATGACGCAGAGCCCTTACACCCGGCCCTACATTTTCCGGGACTGGCAATTCTAAAGTCTATTTCAAAAAGGTCAACCGCCCGTAAGATCGTATAACAAAATACTTGACTATTTGTAAGCCGATCAATCCTAGCCGGTCACCATCGATAATGTGCAAACGCTTTATTTGCTTCGGCCATACGATGAGTGTCTTCCCTTTTCTTGACGGCTCCTCCTCTATTCTGGGAGGCCTCAAATAGCTCCCCGGCAAGTTTTTGCTCCATGTTTTTTTCTGAACGTGTGCGCGACGATTGGACTAACCACCTCATGGCAAGAGAGTTGCGCCTCACCTGCCTCACCTCCACAGGAACTTGGTAAGTCGCGCCGCCGACCCGACGCGATCGAACCTCAACAACAGGTTTTACGTTCTCTAGTGCACGCTTAAAAACGTCCAGTGCGTCTTCACCTGTCCTTTGATGAATTAAATCCATGGCGCCGTATATGATTTTTTCCACTTTCCCCTTTTCGCCATCAAGCATCATCATGTTTACGAATTTCGAAACGTTCGAATCATGGTATTTAGGGTCAGGAATAATGGTCCTTCTTGTGGATGGTCCCTTACGCGGCATATCTCTCTTCCCCTCTGGTTCACTTAGGTTTCTTCGCTCCGTATTTTGACCGGCTTTGACGGCGCTCTTGAACGCCGATGGAGTCCAGAGTTCCGCGGACTATATGATAACGCACCCCTGGAAGATCTTTGACACGCCCCCCCCTTATCAATACGACCGAGTGTTCCTGCAAGTTGTGACCTATGCCAGGAATATATGCGGTAACCTCGATGCCATTTGTCAGCCTGACTCTGGCGACCTTCCGGAGAGCAGAATTCGGTTTCTTTGGGGTCGTGGTGTAAACTCTTGTACAAACACCTCTCCGCTGGGGGCACGATTGTAAGGCTGGAGCCGCCATCTTCTTACGTTGCTGTTCTCTGCCTTTCCTTACTAACTGTTGGACTGTTGGCATTCATCCTCCCTACTTATTTCACGGTGACCTCTTAGGCCTCAAGGAGTTGCTCGATCGCCGCCGGCTCTTCTTCAGGTAATGTTTCAGGGCTTCCCGCCGTCAATTCAGTATAAGCTGGTGTTCCAGTTCCCGCAGGTATCAGCCGCCCCATTATTATATTTTCTTTCAAACCAAGCAGTTCATCCGTCTTGCCATTTATCGCCGCTTCTGTCAGGACTTTGGTAGTCTCCTGGAAAGAAGCAGCAGAAATGAAACTGTCTGTAGAGAGACTAGCTTTCGTGATGCCCATCAGAAGCGACTTTGCTTCAGGCGGCGTTCCACCCTCAGAAAGCACCCGTTCCGTCTCTTCTTGAAAGCGCCATTTTTCCACCTGTTCACCAACTAGAAAATTGGAGTCTCCTACAACAGTGACCAGAACACGTCGCATCATTTGCCTAACAATGACCTCAATATGCTTATCATGGATCCTTACGCCCTGTAGACGGTATATTTCTTGTATAGCGTCCACCAATGATTTCGCTAGTTCGCGTTCTCCCATCACTCCTAATATATCGTGAGGATTCGAGGATCCATCCATTAATGGTTCGCCGGGCCGTACATAGTCACCTTCGCGCACGCTTATATGTTTTCCGCGTGGTATTAAATACTCCCGAGCCTCCCCAACCTCCGGCGTTATCAACAACTTTCTCTTTCCCTTTGTATCTTTACCAAATGAAACCACTCCCTCAATCTCGCTTATTACCGCGAACTCTTTCGGTTTACGCGCTTCGAATAGTTCGGCCACTCGAGGGAGGCCTCCGGTAATGTCTTTAGTTTTCGTTGTTTCTCTCGGGATCTTGGCCAATACGTCGCCCGCCTCTACACGCTGTCCTGCGGTTACGTTCATGTTCGAACCGACCGGCAGCAGATATCGTGCATCCAGGCCGCTAGGTAATTTCGCCGTTTTACCAGATTCATCCTTGATCGACACGCGAGGGCGCATATTGGGATCCCTGAATTCAATTATGACCCGCGTCGAAAGTCCTGTTCTTTCATCCACTTTCTCCTGCATCGTACTATCATCAATGTCGCCGAATTTTATCTCGCCGCCGACCTCCGTAAGGATGGGAACAGTATACGGATCCCATTCCGCGATTAAATCATTTGCGTTCACTTTCCCACCGTCCGGTTTTTTCAATTTGGCCCCATACACTATTGAGTATCTTTCACGTTCCCGCTCTCGCCCTGCTTCCAATTCCTCCACGACAGCGACCTCGCCATTTCTATTCATCGCTACCAAGTCTCCATCTCGGTCCACAACGGTCTTTAAATTGATGTACCTGAGAAGCCCCTCGTTACGCACAGTCAAAGTCGTCTGTTCAGCCCTCCTACTCGCCGTACCTCCGATGTGGAAAGTCCTCATGGTCAGCTGCGTTCCAGGTTCGCCAATCGATTGTGCAGCTATAATACCTACCGCTTCTCCTAGATGCACCTTCCGGCCACGGGCTAAATCTCGACCATAACATAACGCACAAATGCCGCGCCGGTTCGTACATGTTAATGCGGAACGTATCCACACTTTATCGATTCCAGCTTCCTCAATAAGCGCGACGCGTTCCTCGTCGATCTCTTCATTCGAAGCGACAATGGTATTCTGTGTAAAAGGATCCCGTATTGCGTCTAGAGCTACGCGGCCGAGTACCCGTTCCCCGAGGCTCTCTATTATCTCACCGCCCTCAACTAATGGAGACATTTCGATACCGTCGATCGTCCCACAGTCCTGTTCACTGACGACAGAGTCCTGCGCAACATCCACCAACCGCCGCGTCAAATACCCTGAATTCGCCGTCTTGAGTGCCGTATCCGCAAGCCCCTTACGCGCTCCGTGGGTTGAAATGAAGTACTGCAACACCGACAACCCCTCTCTGAAATTGGCCGTAATAGGAGTCTCAATAATTTCGCCTGAGGGCTTTGCCATTAATCCGCGCATCCCCGCCAGCTGCCTGATCTGTTGGGCACTCCCGCGCGAACCGGAATCCGCCATCATGTAAATAGGGCTGAACCCCTCCCTATCCTTTTGGAGGCCACTAAACATTTCGTTTGCCGCTTCATCAGTAACTGAGGCCCATGTATCCACGACTTTGTTGTGGCGCTCCCCATCTGTGATTAGCCCTTTGGTGTATTGGCCCTGAATTTCTTGAAGCACCTTTTGCGCCTCATCTAATAGCGGTCCCTTTTCTGCAGGGATTACCATGTCTTTTATGCCAATAGAAATCCCCGCCTTGGTCGCATGTTCGAAGCCGAGATCTTTGAGTCGATCTGCAAAGATAACCGTCGCCTTATTCCCCGCTTTTTGAAAAGCAGCATCAATCAAGGCTCCCAGCTCTTTCTTCTTCATTACTTGATTAACGTCACTAAACGGTATTTCCGCTGGGACAATCTCGGACAGGAGTATACGTCCGACCGTCGTCTCGGTTCGCTCGCCGTTCATCCGCACTATTATGCCTGCCTGCAAGTCAATTTCGCCTTGATCATATGCGATACGCACTTCCTCAGAACAACTGAAGGTTTTGCCGGAACCACGTGCGCCTTCACGTAAGCGCGTCATTGAGTAAAGACCCAGCACGATATCTTGGGTTGGCGCGATTATGGCTCGACCATTGGCCGGCGACAGTATATTGTTCGTAGACATCATTAAGCTACGGGCCTCTACTTGGGCCTCTACGGATAGCGGAATGTGCACCGCCATTTGATCGCCATCAAAATCCGCGTTATACGCCATACAGACCAGCGGGTGTAACTGTATCGCCTTCCCTTCAATCAGCGTCGGTTCAAAAGCTTGAATGCCCAGCCGATGCAGCGTCGGTGCCCGATTAAGCAAAACGGGATGTTCTCGAATTACTTCGTCGAGAATATCCCAGACCTCGGGAGTTTCTTTCTCGACCATTTTCTTCGCGCTTTTTATAGTTGTGGTGTAACCCCGTTCTTCCAACTTGTTGTATATGAATGGTTTAAAAAGTTCGAGCGCCATGTATTTAGGCAGGCCGCACTGATGCAAACGAAGTTCCGGCCCGACAACGATCACCGAACGCCCTGAGTAGTCAACCCGCTTACCCAGCAAGTTCTGCCGAAAACGACCGCTTTTCCCCTTGAGCATATCGGACAAGGATTTGAGCGGGCGCTTGTTTGGACCTGTTAGCGGACGACCACGTCGACCGTTATCGAAAAGCGCGTCAACTGCTTCCTGAAGCATGCGCTTCTCGTTCCTTATAATAATGTCCGGTGCACTCAGCTCCATGAGTCGCTTTAACCGATTATTTCGGTTTATGACTCGCCTATACAAGTCATTTAGATCCGAAGTAGCAAAGCGGCCTCCGTCTAACGGCACCAAGGGTCGTAGATCCGGCGGAATAACCGGAACTACTTCGAGTATCATCTCTTCAGGCAAATTACCCGAATGGCGGAACGCGTTCACTACCTTGAGCCGCTTCGCCGCTTTTTTACGCCGGGCTTCGCTGGAGGTCTCAATCATTTCTACGCGCAACTCTCGCGCTAGTTCTTCTAGGTCGAAATCCCTAAATAACTCGCGAACCGCCTCAGCGCCCATGCCTGCCCTGAAGCTCCCTGGGCCAAACTCTTCCACTGCCTGTCGGTAACGGTTTTCGCTTAACAACTCCCTTTTCTTAAGCGTCGTTTCACCCGGATCCACAACAATGAACGATTCAAAGTATAAAACCCGCTCGAGCTCCTTTAGTGTCATGTCCATCAGCGTCCCTATCCTACTAGGGAGGCTTTTCAAAAACCAAATGTGCGCAACGGGGCTTGCCAGATCAATGTGTCCCATTCTTTCCCGACGCACTTTGGATTGGATAACTTCCACTCCACACTTTTCGCACACGACACCCCGGTGACGCATGCGTTTATATTTCCCACAATTACACTCGTAGTCTTTTGTTGGGCCAAAAATTTTGGCGCAGAATAGGCCATCTCTCTCAGGCTTAAACGTCCTGTAGTTTATTGTCTCAGGTTTCTTGACCTCACCATGAGACCAAGAACGAACCAGGTCCGCGGACGCGAGCGAGACCCGGATCGCGTTAAAACGGACAGGATTTTGGGGTTTCTCGAAAAGACCCATAAAATCTTCCATTGTGCCTCACTTTGTCCTATTGGTTTTCTTCTTTTAACTCTACATTTAGAGCCAAACTCTGCAATTCACGAATCATAACATTGAAAGATTCCGGCAATCCCGGCTCAAGTATATTCTCGCCCTTCACGATCGCCTCATACATACGTGTTCTCCCAGCCACATCATCAGACTTAACGGTTAGCATCTCTTGCAGGCTATACGCGGCTCCGTATGCTTCAAGCGCCCACACCTCCATCTCTCCCAGACGCTGGCCGCCAAATTGAGCTTTACCGCCTAGCGGCTGTTGCGTAACCAACGAATAAGGCCCGGTCGACCGTGCGTGAATTTTGTCCTCAACCAGATGATGCAATTTAAGGATATACATCACACCCACAGTAACGGGCTGCTCAAACTGTTCCCCAGTCCTCCCATCAAAAAGCGTTGTTTGTCCGGATTCCGGCAAACCTGCCTTTTCCAGGAGAGAAAATATTTCCTTCTCAGGGGCACCATCGAAAACGGGAGTTGCAACGTGCGACCCATTCTCTGACCGATGGGCGAGTTTTTTGAGTTCATCGATAGGAAGCGCATCAATCAGTTTTCCAACTTCCGCAGAACCGCTCAAGTCTTTCAAGCGAGCACGTAATCTTGTCGTCGCGGCCTTCCCGTCTTCGCTGGAGACTTCCGCGGTTTGTTTGCCCAAGGATTGAACAGCCCATCCTAGGTGCGTTTCCAATATTTGGCCAACATTCATACGAGAGGGTACCCCCAACGGATTCAAGACCACGTCTACCGGTGTACCATCCTCCAAATAAGGCATGTCCTCTTCTGGCAAAATTCTAGACAGGACGCCTTTATTGCCATGCCGTCCTGCCATCTTGTCGCCAACCTGCAATCTCCTCTTTATGGCAACGAAAACTTTCACCATTTTTATAATTCCCGGTGGAAGTTCGTCACCACTTCTCAATCTCTCTATTTTTCTCTCAAATTCATCCCGAATCGCGCCCACTCGCTCCGCGAGCGCGTTGCTGATTTTAACGACCTTTTGCTCGGTTTGATCATCATCCACACGGATACGACTCCAAAGGTGTAGCGGCAACGTTTGGATCACGTCCTCTGTTATTTCTGTACCCTTGGCGAACAGTACTTGACGAGAATCTGTATCACTAATTCTCATGGACAGCACCTTTCCCACTAAGAGCTTCCCTATCTGTCCCTGAGTACTGCTTCGGATAATTCCTATCTCTTCGTCCCTATCTTGCTCGAGGAGCTGCACTTCGACGTCCTCTATATCTTGACTGCGCTCGTCTTTGGTAACGCCTTTCCGAGAAAACACACGTACATCGATCACTGTCCCCTCTACACCTGGCGGGACCCTAAGGGAGGTGTCTCTCACCTCCCCGGCCTTGTCTCCAAAAATAGCTCTTAGTAGCTTTTCTTCCGGCGACAGTTGGGTTTCGCCCTTCGGAGTAATTTTGCCGACCAAAATATCACTGGGCCTAACCTCTGCCCCTATCCTTACAATCCCACTTTCATCTAGGTCCTTTAGTGCTTCTTCGCCCACGTTTGGTATGTCTTGAGTAATCTCCTCCGGACCAAGCTTTGTATCTCTCGCTACGCACTCAAACTCCTCAATATGAACGGAGGTAAACACATCGTCCCTGATCAAGCGTTCACTCACTAAGATTGAGTCTTCAAAGTTGTAACCGCCCCAAATCATAAAAGCCACAAGAACGTTACGACCCAAAGCTAGCTCACCCATTTCCGTTGCAGGGCCGTCCGCTATCACTTCTCCAGATTCTATCTGGTCCCCCACTCGAACGATGGGTCGCTGATTTATACAAGTGTTTTGATTGGAGCGTTGGTATTTCGTCAAACTATATATATCTACACCAATATCACCCTCGCTCGCACTAGACTTAGCCTTAATTACTACCCGAGTCGCGTCCGCACTTTCGACGGTGCCGCTTCTCTGGGCTACCAAGGCAGCCCCGGAGTCTTGCGCGACGACTTGCTCCATACCGGTTCCAACCAGAGGAGCCTCCGTACGCAGAAGTGGCACAGCTTGGCGTTGCATGTTCGACCCCATCAGAGCCCTATTGGCATCATCATGTTCCAAAAAAGGTATCAACGCAGCGGCCACACTAACCAACTGCGTCGGCGAAACATCCATCAACTGTACTTCTTCCGGGTCCACCATAACAAATTCGCCGCCCAATCTGGCAGATACTAACTTGTTGATGAACTTCCCCTTCGCATCGACGGGGGCGTTAGCTTGAGCTATCGTCTGACTTTCCTCTTCCAAGGCCGAAAGGTAACGGACCGTTTCTGAAACCCGCCCAGCTTCTACTTCGCGATAGGGTGTTTCGATGAAACCAAATTCGTTTACTCGAGCGTATGTAGATAGGCTAGATATCAGCCCAATATTAGGACCTTCGGGGGTTTCTATTGGACAGACGCGACCGTAATGCGTTGGATGAACGTCACGTACTTCAAATCCGGCCCGCTCCCTGGTAAGGCCTCCCGGGCCCAGAGCCGACAACCTCCTCTTATGAGTCACTTCGGAAAGAGGATTAGTCTGGTCCATAAACTGAGATAATTGGCTAGAACCAAAGAATTCTTTAAGGGCCGCCGATACAGGCTTGTAGTTGACAAGCTCTTGCGGCATCAGAGTCTCTACGTCTTGAAGGCTCATCCTCTCCTTCACCGCTCGCTCCATTCGAACCAGGCCAATTCGAAATTGGTTCTCTACCAACTCCCCTACCGCACGCACACGACGATTTCCCAGGTGGTCGATATCATCAACAACCCCGTTTCCGTTCTTCAACTCGACCAAATACCGCACCGTCTCCAATATATCGTTGCGCCGCAACGTGCCTTCTTCTATTGGCACTTCCTGCCCGAGCTTGTGATTAAGCTTGAGCCGACCTACGCGGGACAGATTGTACCGTTCTGCGTTAAAGAAGAGGTTCTGAAAAAAAGTAGTGGCGGCCTCGATCGTTGGCGGATCCCCCGGTCGCAGGCGCCGATAAATTTCTATCATAGCTTCACTAGGCGTGGTAATCTTATCCTGAAGCAAGGTATTCCGGAAATGCGGGCCGATATGCGATTCCTCAATGAAAAGCACCTCAATCTCCGAAATGCCACACTCTCCCAGCTGCTCTATCTGCTCCAAAGAAATCTCTTCATTACATTGGACCAAAACTTCCTTGCTGGAAGGGTCGACTATGTCGTGCGCAGCCACCCGGCCTATTACCTCTTCTAAAGCTATGGGTATTTTCTCTACTCCAGCCGCGTTTAATTGTCTGATTGTTCCTCGAGTAAACTTACGCCCTTCTCGCAAAATTACTTCGGAGGTGTCCGGGTGCCTAATCTCATGGGTAGCTCTCATCCCTAGGCACTGTTCTGCCTTATAAACCTTACTCGCTGTTTCCTGCCCTTTTTCTCCTAGGAAAACCTTATCTTTTGGGTAAAAATAGTTGAGCAGGTCTTCCGTCGACATATCGAGCGCACGTAAAAGCACCGTTGCATGGAACTTTCTGCGGCGATCTATTCGAACATAAAGAATGTCCTTCGGATCAAACTCAAAATCTATCCAGGAGCCCCGGTAAGGGATGACACGCGCTGAGTAAAGTAATTTTCCACTAGCATGCGTCTTCCCCTTGTCATGGTCAAAGAAGACGCCAGGAGAGCGATGCAACTGACTTACGATCACTCGCTCGGTTCCATTTACCATGAACGTACCATGATTCGTCATCAGGGGAATTTCACCAAAATAAACTTCCTGCTCCTTCACGTTCTTGATGGTACGCGCGCTGGTATTCCCATCCACATCCCAAAGCACTAACTGTATCGTAACTTTCAGTGGCGCAGCATAGGTCATTCCACGCTGGTGGCATTCCTCTACCGAATACTTTGGTTCGGCAAGGGCATATTTCACAAACTCGAGAGATGCCGTTTCATTGAAATCTCTTATAGGGAAGACAGAGCGAAAAACACCCTGAAGACCAGCGTCTGTCCTCTCATCGCCCATTTGCGATCGCTGCAGGAATTCGTCGTAGGAATGCCGCTGAATGTCCAACAAGTGAGGAAATTCTATTATCCGCTCAATATCACCAAAGGACCTTCGAATCCGAAAGTTGTGCGCGAGCTTAGCCGGCATCAATACGCCCCCTTCTCTTCACTGGAACGAACAATTAGCTACTTTAACTCGACCGAACCGCCGGCCTCTTCCAATTTGCCTTTGATCTCCTCCGCCTCATCTTTTGATGCAGCCTCTTTTACCGGCTTCGGCGCATTGTCAACCAGGTCTTTCGCCTCTTTTAGCCCTAGTCCTGTAATCTCCCGGACTGCCTTTATCACCTGGATTTTTTTCTCTCCGGGCCCTGTTAACACAACATCAAACTCAGTTTGTTCCGCTGCCGCTTCGGGTGCAGCCTCGCCGCCTCCGCCGCCCGCCCCAGCGACCACTACAGGCGCCGCCGCACTCACGCCCCATTTGTCTTCCAATTTCTTGACCAGGTCCGATGCCTCTAGTATTGTAAGGTCAGACAATGTCGTGATCAACTCATCCAATTTTTCTTCTGTCAAAGCCATACGTTTCCTCCTTACCGGGTGGTGAACATTTTTTAATCAGCGTTTAATTGCGAGGTACGCTCATTCAAGAGACGCGCCAACTGCCCAGCAGAGCCCGACAAAACCCCCACCAAGCGGGTTGCCGGTTGCGTAATAACACCTAACAACTGCGCCTGAAGCGCTTCGTAGCTCGGTAGTGTCGCTAATGCTTGCACTCCAGAAGTCTCCAGCAACTGGCCTTCGGTTACCCCTGCCTTTATCTCAAGTTTGCCACTTTCAGTCGCATAGCGCGCTACAACTTTGGCAAGCGCTACTACATCGCCATAGCCAAAGACAATCCCATTCTGGCCACTTAGCAAGTCCTTGAGCGGACCGTGCGGGGTACCCTCTATCGCCCGCGCGACCAGAGTATTTTTAGCGACGCGATACTCACCTTCTACGCCTTGAAGTTGTCTTCGAAAACCGTTCACCTCTTCAACAGTCAAGCCGGTGAAATCCGTCAGCACCGTCGCCGTCGCGGTGGAAAATTTGCCTCGCAGATCTGCCACCGTATCTTCTTTTGTTTGTCGATCCATCGGATCCTTTCTTCTTTTCCAAATGTTGGCGAATTGACGTAGAATCTTGCCTTTACTAAACTGCGGCAGAAGGGTCGATACGGACCGAGGGCCCCATACTCGTGCTAACGGCTATCGTTTTTAGGTAGGTACCCTTGGCGGACGAAGGCTTCGCTTTCATAAGACTTTCAAGAAGGGATTTAACATTCCCCACCAACTGAGACGATTCGAACGACGCCTTCCCTACTGGAACATGGACATTCCCGGCTTTGTCAACTCTATACTCTACTTTACCGCCCTTCAAATCCCGTATTGCCTGTGAAAGATCCATAGTAACAGTCCCTACTTTCGGATTGGGCATCAATCCTCGAGGACCGAGTATTTTCCCTAGTTTACCAACAACACTCATCATGTCTGGCGTGGCCACAGCCTTGTCGAAATCCAACCAGCCTTCGTTGCTGATTCTTTCTGCTAGTTCTTCACCCCCGACAACATCTGCGCCTGCCGACTCTGCCTCTTGAACCTTTTCACCTTTC
The DNA here is from genome assembly GCA_964460065.1 of uncultured Enterobacteriaceae bacterium. Taxonomy (GTDB): domain Bacteria; phylum Desulfobacterota; class Binatia; order Bin18; family Bin18; genus Bin18. The sequence goes on along the minus strand of CAYWPF010000138.1, from coordinate 1,882 downwards.
GCAAACACCGCCACTCGTACGGATTTACCAGTACCATGTGGCAACAGTACCGTCCCTCGAATATTTTGGTCGGCTTTACGGGGATCGACACCTAACCGCACCGCTAATTCGATAGTCTCGTCGAAGTTAGCCCGCTTTGTCTGGCCGGCCAAGATCAACGCTTCCTCTAGAGAATAATGCCGATCCCGATCAACTTTCTCCTGCGCCGCGATATAACTTTTACCTTTCTTCGACATGCTAGTTCTCCACTTCAAGTCCCATACTACGAGCCGTGCCCGCGACAATTCGCATTGCACCCTCGAGATCCTTTGCATTCAGGTCCGGCATCTTTGTTTTGGCTATTTCTTCCACCTGACTACGGGTAACAGCGCCGACTATCGTCTTAGCCGGTTCGCCCGAGGCCTTTTCGAGTCCTGCCGCCCTCTTCAACAGAGTAGAGGCCGGCGGAGTCTTAGTTATAAAGGAGAAGGATCGGTCCACATACACCGTAATTACCACCGGTATTAAGAGGCCCTGTTGGTCTTGGGTTCGCGCGTTGAAAGCCTTACAGAACTCCATAATGTTGACGCCTCTTTGCCCGAGCGCAGGTCCAACCGGCGGGCTCGGATTAGCCTGCCCGGCCGGTATCTGCAGCTTGATCGTTGTATCTATTTTTTTTGCCATACGCTTATTCCGAAAATCACGCTTTCTCTACTTGTACGAGGTCAAGCTCGACTGGCGTGGCTCGTCCAAATATACTTATCAGGACACGCAATTTCCCTTTGTCGGGCTTCACTTCCTCCACCGTGCCCGTAAAATCCTGGAACGGCCCATCTATCACTTTCACGCCTTCTCCTGTTTCAAAAGATATTTTTGGTTTCGGGCGAAGAGTCCCCTCTTGCACCTGCTGGTTTATTTCGAGGACTTCGGTCTCCGATACCGGTGGTATTGTCTTTGGATCGTCCGTTCCTCCCACGAAACCGGTTACCTTCGGAGTCGCCCGCACTACGTGCCAAGTATCATCGGTCATTTCCATCTGGACCATCATGTAGCCTGGAAAAAATTTCCTAGAGGAGGTCCTCTTTCGCCCTTTAACCAACTCAACTACCTGCTCCTCGGGCACGAGCACCTCACCAAAGACGTCCTGCTTTCCTAATGTCCGAATACGCTCTTCCAAGGCCGCCTTGGCCTTTCGTTCGTATCCAGAATAGGTATGGACTATGTACCATTGCTTGCCCATCAGGTTAGGCCCCTTAAATTCCGACCATTAATTCCCTACAAAGGATCGAAACATCCAAGAAAGTATCGTATCCACCGAAAATAGGAAAATAGCTACAATCGTGACCAGAGCCAAAACTACCAGTGTTGCCGACCTAACTTCGGCTCGGCTTGGCCAATGTACCTTCTGCGTCTCGGACCAGGCCTCCTGACAATAAGCTCGCGCCGCTTCGAACGCCCCCATCGTTTCCCTCGCTTCTCATTGCTTAAACATCTTCACCCGATTAGCAAACGGGTCAGGCAGGACTCGAACCTGCAACCCCCGGATTTGGAGTCCGGTGCTCTATCCAATTCGAGCTACTGACCCTCTGCCTCACACCTTCGCTTCTTTATGCGATGTATGGGTGCGGCATACGGGGCAAAATTTTCTCCGCACGAGTTTGTCGGGCGTAAGTTTTTTGTTCTTCGTAGCCGTGTAATTCCTGTTTTTACATTGCTCACAAGAGAGTGCCACCAAGTCCCTCATAAAGATTCCTCTCTATTCTCCTACTCCAGAATTTTCGTGACGACGCCTGCACCGACCGTGCGGCCGCCCTCCCGAATTGCGAAGCGCAAGCCTTCGTCCATGGCTATGGGCGTGAGTAATGCAACGGTCATCTGAGTATTGTCCCCAGGCATCACCATT
>CAYWPF010000137.1:0-7939 GCA_964460065.1 uncultured Enterobacteriaceae bacterium | reverse complement strand
TTGGCCTACCAGCAACTACTCGATAAACATCACGAGAGTAAGAATAGGTTTCGGTACCGCCTAGAATTAGCAGATTTCTATGTTAGGCTCGCGCGCGACTATGTTGCGCAAAACGATCCCGAAACTCTACGATACGACGCCGAAATCTTTGAATCACTGGGAAGCGCGGCCCTCCAACATTATGCAAAAATATCGCAAGAGGACGGCGTGATAGAAAAACTCGAAGCGCAAAATAAACTAGGCGCGCTCCAATCATACATGGCACGCATTAAGCGATTAGGCTATTGATACCTACTCATGCGTAAACAATGCCGACTCGCCCGGCTAGTATCCCATGGAATCGCGGTCGTCGTCTTCTTGATTGCTGTACCTCTCTATGCCCGTGATTTCAGCGATCCTCTGGCACGAAAGGTGACAGAGTTCCTGCCAACGTATAACCCCTTCGTTCCCCCGCTACCGCCGGACCGTTACTTTCCTGATGAGGTGGGAGAGACCGTTTCTAACGCCATTATTGATGGTTTCCTTGACAATCCAGAAGGTGTTCGAAGGAGCCTTGTCCGCTTGGATAACCATGATTTCGAGCTCGAACAAGAAGGTTACGCCGCGACGGGCCTTGCCCCGTTAACTCATGCCCTACTCTTTCGCAGCTCTCCCATAACAGGAACAGGGAACGCTCAGAATCAGCTTCCAGTCGTGGAAATGGACGATACCCCGGATGAGCTGTTACAGAAAGCCGACAAACTTTACGCTTCGGAAAAACGATATCGTGTCGCTCGCCTTTTCAACTGGATACTCTCTACGTTCGTCGTAGCCCGTCTTTTTTTAGGAGCACCCGCTTCGCCTAGCCCTTATTCGGCTCAAGGCGTGATTTCCAGCGTAGGCAACAAATCGGGCCCGAGCGCCCGCGAGCGTAAAGCGCTAGCCCTTTATCAACTGTTTTTGAGCCGCTCGCCGCAAGATCCACGAGCACCAGAGGTCAGGAAAAAAATTGACTCCTTAGACGCCAAACGACGAAAGGCCCTAGTTCAGGCCGAACTCGACAAAGCGAACGCCGCATTCAAAAACGAGGAATATTGGAAGTCGAATTTTCACTATCAGTTGGCTTTATTGATTGACGAAGAAAATTCGGAGGCAAAAGCCGGCGTCAAAAACGTTGAAGACCGCTTGGAACACTACTCTTCCATAAGTCACAAAAACACGTCCCCCGGCGAATTAGCATTATCCCGCGTAAAACAGGCCGAGTGGGAACACAGTAAAGAAACTCTGACCTATCTACTCCCAGGCAGCGGATTCGTAAAAGACAACCTTGTGGTAGCCGGTCTCCAGTTAGGAACCGAAGGTCTCATGGGAGCAGCAACCTTTGGCGCTCTGACCATGGTCCAGACGCTCGGGAAACTTTGGCACGTGATGACGGGTCAAGCAGTTTCTCGCCAAGGTATAATCAATGAGGGAGAGAAATACTTGTTGGAAACAGATCCAGAAGACCGATCACCAGAAATCTACGCCATACTCGCCAACGCGTACGCGAGGGAAGGCAAAATCGAGAAAGCCATCTCCTACTACAAAATGGCGGGGCTCGAAGATAGAATCCCAGACCTCCGCGAAGATGCGGCCAGCAATCTTTTAGCGCAGGCTGAATCTAGCCCTCGCCAAGTCGATAAGCGAGCCTATTTAAGACAGGTCATCACCCTATATCCCAAAACCAAGGCATCGGAAAAAGCGACGGAAAAGCTTCAAGAGATGCCAGGAGCCAATTACGACGGGCTAAGATTAACCAAGAAGTTTCTATTAGAAAACCCAGAACTCTTCGGTCCGCACGGGCTAGCTTTAAAACGCGAACTCTACGATGGTGATTGGCGCAACGTCGAGCTTGCCGATGAAGGCGTCGTCCTATCGCCTCACGGAAATATTACACTGCATCTCGAGAGCGACACCGGCCCCAGAACGAAAATCTATGCCGTTCCCACAGAAGGTTGGCAAAACTTCTGGCAAAACTTTCGTGCGAAAGGCTACAATGATGCACTTTTTCGGGACGACCAGAAGATTTCACGATTGGCACAGGGAAACGCCCCGACTGATACACAATTACGGAGCGAGTTTGAAAAAAACGAAGAGACTGGTTGGCGGATGCTTCCGCACCTCACAGGGAGCGTCGGTGAAGGGTTCGACGTAAAAGGCACGTTGCCACAGGACATACTGGGAACCCGGCTTGCTTTCGGAAGAGACCAGCACAGCAGTTACATCGGTATCGAAGTTCCAATGCCACTGGTCCCCGTTGACTTTCTGTTACTAGGACGCAACGGGCTGCCGTCACTCTATCCCAAGATCCGCCTACCCAAAGAGAACATAGGAGACGCCGAACTTTACCGGTAACGGGCTTCGGCCCCCGGCGAGCCGCAAGAAAGTCTGCCTCTGTCCACTACTAGTTGCCACGTCAAACATTGGCTTCATAATACACAAATTCGACGTCGCCTATCCGGACGGTCATACCGTCTCGTAAAAGGTTTTCTGCTATCCTCCGGCCGTTCACATGCACACCGTTTCGACTTTCTAAGTCGAATAGAACGTTTCCTTGCCGCATTTTCTTGATCCTTGCATGTTCCCTAGATATAGACGTATGCGAAATGACAACCTGACACTCTTCACCACGGCCGATGGTTGTTTCCACGTGGGACAGCACTATTTCCAGCGGCACTCCGTCGATGACACTTTTCCGATGAAGACGGGCATACCTTCGTCCTTCTTTACTTCCAGCCAACGATTCCCCGGGAGTCCCCGCCTTACCCGTACCCTGCCCGTTCCGTGCGGCTAACTGGACCGGAAGTGAGTTAAGGCGCACGCGAGAAAGCACCAGCAGAAAAGCACTGGCGAATAAGGGCACTAACAAATTCCACCAGGCATAGGCAATAGAACTTCCCCCGTCATTTCTAGTTAGGCTTGAGGTAACAGGGACGGCACGCGCGCCCGCGACGCCGCGGACCCTGTAGGACGAGGTAGCTTCACCCCCCCCAAGGTTATGGTCAATTGATAGAGATATCCTGCGTCGGGTCCCATCTTCCATAGGCCTAGGGCTCCTATAAGTCAGACGGTATTGCGAAGCCAGTGAGCGCCCGATCTCGCCTATCAGTTCGGGAAAACGCTTGCCCTCACTCACAATATTATAATGACGACCACCCGTTTCCTTTGAGAACTTGTGGAGATCCGGAGCAATAAAAGGCGGCGGCGCAATAGCAAAAACATTAATATTGGCCTTTTGTATCTCGGCAAGCACTTCTGCACCCGAACCCTGCGTCACTTCTCGTCCATAGGGGTTGTTTTTCTCGGAGCCGTCACCGCGACTGTGATTCGGCGCGTCCGTGATCAAAATTACCACGGCCTGCGCATCAGGCCTGTAGGGGAACCCGGTCGCCAATAGCACCGCATCCAGCGAGTTTTCTGGAATGTCACCACCGCCCGCCGGACGTAATGACCCTACCCATGATTTGAATTCACGGGCGCTCCTTGTAAACACCTTTTCGTCTCGTAGAATGTAATCCTCAAACGTAATCAGCCCCAACCGAAAGTCCCTGTTAGCCTTCTTCAATCCATCCGCAAAATCTATTGCGGCCTCTTTCATGCCATCTATAAAGGGCCCCATACTCTCAGTTACGTCAAAAACGACGACGATATCGACAGGCCGGCCCTGTTCCTCGCCCCGAAAATCTATAACCTCGACAGGCGTCCCATCTTCCAAAATCTTGACGTTTTCGGGAACGAGTTGTGCTACGGGATTTCCACGAGAATCGGTGGCACTAAAATATAGGCCGACAGCCCCCCCATTTTCAAAATTATCTATCGTGGGATTGGTCACAGACACAACCGCCGCTTCTTCGGCACCAGCCTCCATGACCAACAGCACCAGGGTTACTATCGCCACAAGGACACTAGCGAACCCCGGCATGCAAAAGAGGTGGTTCGCGCATTTCGTTCGTCCCACGGTTTTCTCCCTTCGTCCATCCTTTGCTCGCGTAGCAATTATTGTTTTCGGTCCCGTACCCGAAAAAGCAGCAGTGTACCACCAATCTCAATACGATCCCCATTGTTCAGTGGAACCGGCTGGTCAATCCGCTCGCCATTCACATTGACCTCTCCCCCACTACGAATTAGCGTAAATGCGCGTTTTTGTTTTTCTACCATGGCGTGAAGATCGGCGATTCTTTTATCTCCGAACAGACCGACATCGCTTTCTTCTGCTCTCCCAATCGTGCTTTTTTCCTTCGTCAAGTGATATTCCCGTCCTTCGCGAGTATTCCGGCTCTTCGACCTCACCACCATGAACCACCCACGTTTGAAGATCTCACTTACTAATCCAATCCACAAACCGATCAGTGCCCCTAGCAGGGAGATCGCTATAGCACGTCCTGCCGTCTGCTGCGGTAAAAGCGCGGCAACAAGCTGAAACATTGCGCCCCCAATTCCACCTCCTATAGCGCCGCCTATTCCGCCATTGCGCATTCTTTCTTTAGACTTTCCGCCACGGCCAGCCCCCAGCCCAACCGCACACCCAAAGATACCCCAGCCGAGTATTTGCCCTCCCATGCCTCCAAAAGCTTCAAATGTCAGCTCTGCAAGTAGAAGTCCTAAAGAACCACCGAGCACACCGGCCACGGCGCCCGATTTCAGACCCGTCCAAGTCTTGTTCCTATGACCCGCACTCAACCCCTCAATGCTTCCTATGAATACCCCTATAAATATTCCAACTGCGGCACCCATGGCCGCGGCCCGCGCATATGGCTGAAAGATGCCGGCGAGGGGTTCAGCCATCGCCCATCCAGCGAAGCCTCCCAGTAAACCTGCACCCGTGTAAAGCACCAACCGCTCTCGAGATAAATCCATAATTTAGCTTATCCTCCCGTGCCTAAGAGCAAGGACCATTGCCCACTCATTCCGTAAGGAGCAACGCTGTAGGTTCCTGTTAAGCGGTTACCCTCCCTCCAGCCTTGAAATGAATACAGCCCTTTTCCAACGGGACTTTTAAATTCTAGCCGGTTTCCCCGCATGCTGCCCTCCAACGGTGCCGCGCCAAACCCGGCAGCATGTATAACCAAGTTTCCACGCAATACCCCACCCCTCTGAGGGTCGAAGTGAGCTTCTAATGCTACCTCTCGGCCCGAAACAAGTCCCAACATACTGCCACGGTGCGATCTGAGCACATAGCCAAGGTCGCGGTCATCCAGCACATCAAAATGCCTTGAGGACAGCGGATATCCGTCTACATAAAAATCGACACGATATCTGCCAGGAACAAAAGCTCCGCCACTTGAATTCCCTATACGTCCAGTAAAAGTCACTGTCCTGTTTTTCGCGGAAACTTCTTTCCCTTCTTGTACCGTGCCTATTGGTTGTCCATTAGGGGCATAATATGTCGCCTCAACCCTATGATACGAAGAAAGAAGAGTGAGCAGCTTATTCTCAAAATCCACCTCCCATGCCACAAACCGGAGGGCTGACGAAGCGAAACTCGTTGCCGGTTTAGAAAGCCGTTGTCCGTTCTTCGCTGTATTAACAAATCGCACAGTCTTGACAGACAACGGTGCTTTACGCCTTTCCTGAATGAGTGCGATCCTTTCCCGCTCTTTACTTTCTCGACGTAACTTTTCGTCAGACGCCGTCGCCAATAGCCTTCCCTTCGGGCGATTTCGCTCTGGCCGGTCAGAATGGGACTCTCCATTCAAAATTCGTGCCCCGATATCACTATCCGCTTTGGTTATCTGCACGGTTTCGCTCGCTAGTTTTTTAGGCCCTGAATATATTTCAAACTGATAATTGCCGAGAGCACGCTCTTTCAGTCCTTCTAGAAGTGTCACGCCCGTAACCTCAAATTCAGTTTCATCGGCCCGAACGAAACGCTGGCCTTCGCTTTTGCCTGTCAAACCTCCCTCGGGATCATAGAATCGTCCTTCCAAAATATGATTGGCCGGTTCGTGACCGTACAACTTGTTTTTCAGCTTAGCCGTCCACTTCAGATATTTAACCTCAGAAACGAGGAAGTTTTGCTTGGGCTCCGATAACGGCGATCCGTCGCGGCTCGCATTTTCAAGACTCATTTTCAATATTTCAACGGGCTCCTCACGGAGAACTCGGAGTCGCTTTTCCCGTTCCCACGGAAGTTCTTCTATAAATCTTTCCAAACCAGGCCTCAGAGACTCTGGGACGGCGGCAACAACTGTTTCCCATGGAATTCTTTCTCCTACCGACACGGAATCTCCAGCAATCAAATTATTGTCAGACCGGCGTAAAGTGAGATACCCCGTGACAACAACGAAAACAACACAAAATGCAAGAAACAATCTTTTGCCGGACTGCCTATGGGCGGTAGCTGGTGCTGGGACTTCTTCTTCAGTCACCGGTTCCAACGCTTGCGTAGACGAATGCGCACGGCCGCTCGACACGAGCGAATCGAGACCTCTTCCGTAAAGAAACATTTCTTTGAAAGCAGCTGCCGAGGCGGGTCGCTCTTCGGCCTTATACCGTAAAGCTGCGTCAATAGCCTGAGCAAGAAAGGTGGAAGCGCTAGGCGCTTCTGAGAGGACGGGCGGATAGGAAAAGGGTGGATGTTTTTCGGGATCCCGTCCAGTTAAAATGTAGTGGAGAGTGGCGGACAGTCCGTATATATCTGATCGTTCGTCAACCTCCCCAGAATACTGTTCGGGCGGGGCAAAACCAGGCGTACCGATCAATGTGGCCTTACCCTGTGGCGAAAAAATTCGCGCAATCCCAAAGTCTATTAGAGTAACTTTCCTGTCCGGACGAATAATCACATTCCCCGGCTTCATGTCTCTATAGATTACCGGTGGCTCAAAGCTATGCAAATACGTTAGCACGTCGCAGAGCTCTCGACCTATCTCGATCACTCTACTCTCCGGGAAACGGCCACCTTCCCGAGCCAGTTCCGCCTCAAGATTCGCCCCCTCGACGAAATCCATTACGAGGTAATGGCAATTGCCTTCCCCAAATCTATCAAAAATAGCCGGTATCGCGGGATGAGTCAGTTGAGACAGCGTATCCGCTTCGCGATGGAAATATGCTATTGCCTGTGCCCGTTCCTCCGGGTTTGTGAACCGATCAAATATTTCTTTTATCGCGACGCGTCTATCGGCAAGGCGATGGTCATGGGCGACATATACCACTCCCATTCCACCACCTGCGAGGAAACGATCGATTTCGTAACGCCCCGCGAGAACCGTTCCAGGCTCCAGTTGACCGCTCTCGTTGCGTAACGCTGACATGATCAACTACTCATAAAACACAACCACTACTGACGTATTGTCGACCCCTCCTCCGTCATTCGCGGCCGCAATCATTTCTAGAGCCGCACCATGAGGATCTCTATGTCGGCTCAAAATATCCGCAATACTCGTATCGGTCACATGCCCGGTCAACCCATCACTACACAACAACAGTTTTGACCCACGGTTCATGCGCAAGGTGCCCGTATCGACTACAACGTCTTTCTTACTGCCGAGCGAACGGATGAGCACATTTCTGTGTTCATGAACCAAGGCTTCCTCTTCGGTCAGCTGCCCGATTTCGACTAGCCTCGCCACAAGCGAATGGTCAGTTGTAATCTGGTCCAGTTTGCCCCGGTTAAGCACATAAATACGACTATCCCCTACGGACGCGAAAACTGCGCTACCGTTCTGAATCAGGGCGGCAACAACCGTCGCTCCCAAACCCGCCGCTTCAGGATTTTCCACGCCGTATTTGAGAATATTTCCGTTCGCTAATTCAACTGCGTTCTTCAATTGATGTTCGAGCCGTTGGTCCAGGGTCCCATCCCCATCGTCAGACATCAATGTTTTAGAGGTCACTTCTAGTTCGTCGACAATCGTACACGTCGTTATGCGACTCGCGACCTCACCCGCCTCTGCCCCTCCCATGCCGTCCGACAATACATATA
>CAYWPF010000136.1:0-7928 GCA_964460065.1 uncultured Enterobacteriaceae bacterium | reverse complement strand
TCTACTACCGAAGAGGGGGCCTCTGAAGCGGCGAGGCTGTTCCAGAGGCCCCTTCTTCGGTGATCTGCCTTTTACGAGGCCGGAGAAACTTGGAAGCCGCCCTTTTCACTGGGGGGCGTCATTGGTCGGTCGGCCGGGCGAGCTGGTGCGATGCCCGCCTCCCGTAGCAACATCGCGATCGCTGCCAGCACATCGGACACGGACCGTTGAGCCTCAAGGAGTTCATTATTCGACCGGGACAGTTGGAGGTAGTCTTTGCGCTCGACGGAGTCCACTATGGAGGACAGGGCGAACTCGTGGGCACGCCAAGCTTCGATGTATCCCAAGTGGACGCTCACGACAGGTTCTGTCTCGGGAGTGTAGTTCTCGAGCTCGGCCACGTACTCCCGTGCGGTTCCGATCGCGGGCCGAAGTGTTTCCAGGACGTATTCGTCATTCACGAACTGATCTCGCCGGACAGCGGATATAGCGTTGTTAATCTCTGCCTCGGTTGCAGCCCAAATACTGGCTTTGTCCAGGTAGGTGGTCAGGTCATTCTGGACGACGTCCACTTCCGACTCTGGGGCACATGCAGCGCTTAGGAGACAGAGACTGAGAAAAATACATATCAGAGCCGATGTACTGTCTGTCCGGCCGCCCTTTGGACAATGGTTAGCTGTGCATCGAGTCGGTCCCACGTTTGTATACTCCCTTTGTTTTGTGCATGTCATGTGTAGAGGTTCACTGTTTCTGCCTCGCAGACTCGAACATGAGGTCCCCGTAATAACCGATGTTGTAGCCAAGGAGTACAACAGTTCTTTGGTCTGACCGGCGCGCGTAGTAGGCGGAAGAGGAGGGGTTTAGGCTACCGACAAAGACGGTGACCTCCTGGCCCCCGTCGCCGGTTCGGATAACGATCTTCGATGATGGATTGTCCAGGCCGTATACCGCTAAATCCTCGGCGTTATTGTCCATGATTCGAATTTCTTTCTCCGGGGTGAGGTCTTCAAGGAAACTCGCTACGACTCCTGATGTGACGGGTGCGCCGGCCGGGCGGATCACCTTCCAGGATTCGCCGTTCAATTTAAAATGGAGAGTTCCTTCTGTACGAGTTATTTGGACCTCCCCAATTTCGGCTCGTTCGATAGGCAAAAATTGGCGTTGGGGGACGACCGGTCCCCCTTTCACCGCGATTTCGCTCGATGACGGTTCTTCGGACAAGAAAAAAAAGCCGCCCAGAATTGCAGCGAAGACATAGTATGTGGCAATTCGACCCCAGGTCATGTTTGTCGCCTCCGGAGTAGAAAAATACCAACTCCCAACACGAAGAAGAAGGCCGGCATCACGACCACACTCATCCACCGTACCCACGAAGCTTGGAGCGCGCTCAAGATCCATTGATGGCGCCCGGTCTCCTGCGCCTCTGGCCGAGCCGCCATCTGTCCGATGTCTTCCGCTAGCCAGTTTACTGCGTTGACCAAGAGGTCTTTGTTGCCCCCTTGCTCGAAGAGTTTGTTGTTCGCCATGTCGGAATCTCCGAACACCAGTAGCTGGGCCCCGAGGCCGTTTTCTTGTTCGTAGGCAATCTCGCCAGCGATAACGACAGGGCCGGCCAAGTCTTTCTCTGGGTCGAATTCACTTTGCCCTTCCACCAGCAAGGTTGTGTCGGTACTGCCCCAACCACTTGCCGATGTTCGTAGTATCGGGCGCGCGAGAACACCTTCTCGGTTTCCGTATGCTCGAACCACGCGCGCGAATGAAAAGATTGGCGGCGCATTGACAGAAATAATCATCTGATGGGCCTCGGTCGTGGGAGAGGCGCGAAAGGTTAGCAACTCTCCCGCGTAGAGACGGCGTCCGGGGTCAACGGCTACGGCATCTGGTAATTCGAAGCCATATCGTTCGAGAAAGGCAACGACCGATGCTGGAGCCCCAGGATCGATAAGGGCAAACAAGGCTCCGCCGGATTCAATATACGTGTCGAGGCTTTGAAGTTCATGTGGGAGCAGGTCAACCTTGGGCCCGAGTAGTACGACCACGCTAGCGTCCGGCGGAACGCTCGTGTTCTCGCCGAGTAAGAGTTTCTCGGTCCGGTAAAATTCGTCTGTGAGCGCGGAGGCGAATTTAGAGAAACCGAGGTTGGGGTACGCGTTGTCTATGTCGCCTTCTCCATGGCCATCCAGAAAGTAGACTTTCTTTTCGGTTTCTCGCGTGACCTGCAAAAGCGTTGAAATGACATCGTTTTCTCCACTGGCAAGCAAGGTGCCTTTTCGCACTCCCCGGGATTCAAAGACTACGGTGCCGTATTGTGATGCTTTGTACTCCCGGGCGATTGCCGGGCTCTTGTTCATGTCAATGATGTTGTATTGAAAACGCGGGGAAAGATCCTGCATCCGGCCCAAAAGGTCTTCTAAGAAGAAGTTTTCGGGACGGTCGCTCTGAACGAATGCCATAACGAGAACGTCTTCCTTGAGCTCACTAAGGATCTTTTGAGACCGTGGTGAAAGCGTGAATTTTTGTTGTATGGTTAGGTCCAAGCGTTCGTTATACCGGCTGGCGATCATTTGGATGGAGACCAGGAGGCAAAGGAACCCCAAAGTACCGATCAGGATTTTGCTGACGTTGATGGCTGTCCCTGTCATTTCCGTCCCCTCCATCGTCGGGACTCTAGCGAACGCATCGTTAGGAAACTAAAGAAGGAGACAAAAACAAGGAAAAATACAATTTCCTTTGTGTCGATGAAACCCTGCGCGAAGCCCTGAAAGTGCGTTACCGTTGATATCTCGGCCAAGATTCTGAGCCCGCCCGCGTTGGTTGCCCCGTCGTTCCAGCTCAAAATCCAAAAGAATAAGACCACTCCAAGGGCTCCCGAACCAGCAACCACGGTATTATCAGTCAGTGAGGAAATAAATAAGCCGCATGCGATGAAAGACAGTGCGAGCAGGATCAGTCCGGTGTACCCGGCCAGTACCACGGTCCAGTCAAAAGGCTGTAGGGTGTAAACGATAACGACATACAACACCGTCCATGACAGCATAAAAAGTACCGCAAGGGTGCAAGCGAGGAACTTGCCCCAAAATATTTCGCTGTCGCGCATCGGATAAGTAAACAGCAGTTCGATCGTCCCAAGCCGCTTTTCCTCTGCGAAAAGGCGCATCGTCATGAAGGGGATGAAAAATAGGATCACGAGCCGGAGGTCCGTAAATAACAGCTGCCAAAAATTTTCTAGGATGTTCATGCCAAAGCCAAACTGAGCGTAGAAAATAAGGTCGCTGTAAAAATACCATCCACTCAGTAAGAGAAAGACCGCGGTCATTAGATAAATAAAAGGAGAATAGAAATAGGAGCGCAGTTCTTTATGAACCACTGCCCAGAAGTTCTTCATGCTTGGATTTCCTGTCTTTCGGTCATACCCCCAGCCTCGTCCGTGAGCCTTACGAAGAGTTCCTCCAGGCCCATCGTAATCGGGCGTAGCTCATGAAGGTCCCAACCGCAACTGACCGACGTGCGGACGATCTCGCTGGCGATCGCCTCTTTGTCGGAGGAAATGACGAGGCCATGCCCAACCTGCTCAGTCGCTTGCTCTCGTATGTCGCTCACGCCATTTAGCCCGCGTAGCGCATGTATAATGTCCGTTTTCGGGCCACTAATTCTTGCAAACGTTTGCACGGCACTTTGGAGCCGACGGCTCAGGCCTTCTGGTTTGTCTTCGGCAACGATGACGCCTTTGTCTATTATAATAACGTTGTCGCATGTCAGACTCACTTCGGAGAGGATGTGGCTCGACAGGAGGACTGTGGTATGGCCGGTAAGGCCTTTGATTAACTCTCGCATCTCGATGACCTGATTTGGATCGAGGCCGACGGTGGGCTCATCCAGGACGAGTACTTGGGGGCTCCCGAGCAGAGATTGGGCAAGGCCCACTCTCTGGCGGTACCCTTTGGACAGCGTTCCTATAAGACGCTTGGTCATATGTTCTAGACTACATTGTCTAATGACGCGCCCGACACTGATTTTCCGCTCGCTGGGTATGTCGATTTTCACCTTCGCGCAGAAATCAAGGAACGCGCGTACGCTCATGTCCGGGTACAGAACCACGTTTTCGGGCAGATACCCGAGTCGACGTCGGACTTCTAAAGGGTGTGCTGACACGTCGAGCCCGCCGACCCGGACGCGCCCGGCTGTTGGGGGAAAAAACCCAGTCAGTATCCTCATCAAAGTGGTTTTCCCCGACCCGTTCGGGCCCAAAAGGCCAACGATTTTACCCTCGGGAACCTGGAAGGAGACACTATCGAGGGCGCACACGCGCCCGTAGAATTTCGTAACGTCTTGTACTTCGATCATCGTAGCCTTTGCTCCGATCAGTTGTTCACGCCTACGCTAAATCTGCTCGACACAGACACTTTCGTCAATAGTGTCATCTCGCGGTGTCTCTTCGGACGCCCGGATGTCGAACGGTCTAACCACCAAAGAGAAACTAATCTGGGTCGCTAACTGTGCTTCCTAAGGATGAAATCTGGCCGACATGTGGCAAGAAGGACCGGAAGCAGGGTCACCGTTGCCAGAAAACTGACGGTCATCCACAGGGCTAAAAGAAGCCCCATCTCGGCGCCAAACCGTAAGTTCGAAAAGGTCCAAAAGAGGGTGCCGAGCACCATTGTCACAGCGGTGAAAGCGACCGCTTTCCCTGAAGTTGCTAAGGCGGTCGACACGGCACCCTCCAACGACGAGTTTGTTGTGTACTCTTCCCCGATCCGGCTTACTATATACAAGGCGTAGTCGATTCCGAAGCCTACGCCAACCGTTATTACCGGTAAAGTGTGGATATTGATGCCAATTCCCCGAGCGCCCATGTACGCGTTAATGACGGCATTGGCAATGAGCAGTGGAACGAGCATATACAGGCCAGCCGTAAACGATCGGTAGGTGATAGCGATGACCAAAAAAATCGTGCCAAATCCTAACACGTTGACGAGAATGTCGTTCCGGACCAATTCTTCATTCGCTGCCGCGAGAACACCGATTGGACCACCGGCCAGGCGGAACTGGGCTAATTCACTCGGATTTGCGGAAATATATTCGCGGGCCCGTTTAATAACCCGCGCCACATTCTCGCCTTTGTGATCAGTCAGAAAGAATCGAATCGGGGCCGATCGATAAAGATGATCTATAACCTGCGCACTTTCCTGAAACGAGGTGCCGAAGAAATAGGAAGCCAGTAAAAGTTGTACCTCGCTACTGCGGCGCGGCAGGACCTCCCATTTTGGCTCCTGTTCGTGAACGGACCCGTTCACGACCGAAAGGATATCAACAAAGGAAAAACTGAGGCCGACCGAAGGGTCGCGTTCGAGATACCGTTGAAAATTTTCTATCCAAGGGAGAACCTCTGGCGTTGCCAGTGATGGCCCTTCACTTTTCTGCCGGAATCTCGCAAGGGGTGAGAGTTCCTTGTCTTCCGCCTCAGGGTCCTTCGGGGGCTCTTTCCGCTCTACGACGACCATTAGCTGCTCAACACCGCCGAACGTCTCTTGTATTCTTGCGTGAGCCGAGTTGTAAGGTGAATCCGCGTGGAGTAGCGGTGTGGCGGCGGTCGGATCGCCAATCACCAAATGCTGCCAAAAGTACACACTCACCACGAGGACGAGGCCCCAAAAAGAGAGGGTCGCCGCCTTTCCCGCCGGTGATAATAGAGCCTTTCCCGAATAGGAGAAAAGTCGTTTAAACGCCCCGGCCTCCCTCCTTTCAACTACCCGAATATCAGGTGCGCGCAAATAAAAATAAACGATGGGATTGAGCAGAAGTTCGCTTACGGTAATGGCGAGGATCCAGACAGCAGCACTGATTGCGAGCTTTTGGAGGAGAAGAATGGGGACGAACAGGATGACCAAGAGGCCGAGCGCATCCGTCATGATCCCGGAAAGCGTGGGGACGAACAGCTCGGCGAAAGAGGCGATGATGGCGGGATGTTTTTGCCAATTTGCCTTTCTGTATTCTTCGTAATAGCGTTCATGCATTTGCACGGAATGGCTGACCGCCCGTGCCGTAATGAAAAAGGGAATGACGAGGGTGAGTGGGTCCAGGCTAAATCCGATAATTCCGATAAATCCTAAACCCCATATAGCGGAGACTATACCAGTGAGGGTGGGGCGAAGGGCTCCCCGAACATCTCGAAAATATGCGTACAGCAAAACCCACAAGAGGACCGTAGTCGCTAAGAAGATGCTGTATACCTGCTTCGCGTAGAAATAGACCCAGCCGTACAGTGCAGGCTGCCCGGCCATGTAAATTTTGGTGTTGTCATCTTGAAACGGCTCCACTACCGAGCGCCTGACTTCCTCGAACAGGCGTTTGTGGTCAAGGCGTTGCTCTATAAATGTGGCGTTGAGCAAAGCGGCCTTTTCGTCTAGGGAGACGAGGACCCCGTAAAGATTGCGAGAGGCGTGGACGATACGGCGTATTCTACGTACTTCCTGTTCGGTTTTTGGGGCCCGTTCCATCACGGGCTCGACCTCTTGCATCCCTCCACTTTTCATCACCACGCGTCTATTTGTTCGATGTGCAATCGAGTTCACGAGTTCATTGTTGACGCCGTACACGCGCTCGAGGGCCTGTGTCATGTCGAAAATCTTGGATAGCGTCTCAATGTTAAAAATGTCGCCGTCTTCCACAGTCAACATCAACATGATGGTGTTTGCGCCGCCAAAGGTCGGCGCATACTTATTGTGTACCTCGATAAACGGGTGATTCTGGGGTAGTTGCTCGTCGAACCGAGTGACAAGTTCGAGACGGAGTGCAAAATAGGCCATGGCAGCCGTCAACACGAAGACGGAAAATAATATCCACTTTTGCCAAGCTATGATCTGTTCTCCGACAGTGTAAAGGTAGTGGCGATCGCCATTTTCCATGAAAGAAATCCTCTTTTCGGCAGTTTGTGTCGTCAGCCTAAGGCGCTGAAGGTTCCCGTGTAACTTGCGATTTGCTATTGCGCTATTTTGATGCCGATTACACCGTCTAGAATAGTCTCAATGTTTTGCGGGGACAGGTCTTCCACTCGCACCCAACCGTCTATCACCATAGTGGGGACCCCTTCCACGTGATAACTATCTCCCAACACGGCCGCTTCTTCAAGTTCGGTCTTTCCCTCGCCCGAGTCTAGTAAACGGAACAGGACTTCCGGGTCGAGCCCGATTGAATTTGCCACGTGCGCGAGCCCACTTCTACTGCCCGTATCGACCCCTTCTTCAAATTGGGCGTGGAATAGTGCCTGTTGCATTTGTCGGCCAAGCCCAAGCGTGCGAGAAACAATGTACGCTCGCGCCGGAATTTCGGACGATGCGTGAACGACAGCGACTGGTCGGTATTCGATGTCCAGGTACGGGGAAAAGCGTTTTTCTAACGCGGGGACGAGCTCGTGAAATACCTGATAACAATGGGAGCATAAAAAATCCTCGAAAAGCGCGATACGGACCTTTCCGGGAGTGGCTGACGAGGGTGCGCGCTGGACGAACGTAAAGGACCCAGCCAGGCCCACATACCGGTCGAGCAGGGTTTCGGCCCCGTGAGCCTGTCGAGGCAAGAGGCAGGAGAACACAACTGCGCTTATTAAAAAGTACAGAAAACCACGTGGGTGTTTCATGGTCGGCAGGATCATAGGGTAGCACCGGGCCAAAGTCCAAGCCGATAGTGAAATCGGCGCACACGTACCATTCACTAATTCACGAGTTGTCGAAGAACGTAGGGCAGGATCCCTCCGTGCCGGTAATAATCGACTTCGATCTGTGTGTCGATGCGAACTATGACTTGCCTTCTCTCGGACCGTCCGCCGCTCCGGTGGATCACCAGTGTAATTTCTTGTTGGGGCGTTAGTGAGTCAGATAATCCTACCAGGTCGAATGTTTCTGTACCGTCGAGTTTCAAAGATTGAATACTATCGCCTGGTTTGAACTGGC
>CAYWPF010000135.1:0-49946 GCA_964460065.1 uncultured Enterobacteriaceae bacterium | reverse complement strand
ATCCTGCGCCCCAATACTGACATCTGCACCATCCTGAAGCATAAAATGTATAGGATTAAATCTACCAAATGAGCCTGTCTGAGGCCCGTTGTCATCGAAAGGAATAGCAAGAGAAATTACACGCCCTTGCTTAACAAGATTAGCAGCATCAACAATTTTCTCGGGTGTAATGTAATTGAGCGTTCCTACTTGGTCATCATTGCCCCACTTACCCCAATTCTTGTACTTTATCGCCAGCGTTACAACGTCATCCATAGTAAAATGTTTGCTCATAAATCGAATTCCTCCGAATAACCGATGTCTCATATTTTGAAATTAATCGTCAACCATCAAATGCATTTGTTTAGTGGAATGTCGCCCCTTTGTTTATTGGCATTCCCTTCAAAAATTCTCCAATGTCCATCGCCTTTTTGCCCTGGAGCTGAACCCTACGAAGACCGATCATCCCGTTTCCCGTAGCGACCGTTACCATGTCTGCGCCCGCCCAACAGACCGTTCCAGGCGAAGCGTCGACAACCTGATCGCTTGTATAATCAACCAACGTTGCAGCGAGTACCTTTAGCCTTTTCTCACCAATTAACGTGTAGGCTGAAGGCCACGGATTAAAAGCCCGAATGCATCGCTCTATATGATCGGCACTTTGCGCCCATTTGATTCGACCATCCTCCTTCTTCAATGCGGGGGCGTAGGTCACTTCGGAGTCGTCCTGCGTCGCGGGTTCGATTACTCCCTTCTTCATATCTTTTAACACCATCTGTAAACCAGTCGCACCAACTTTAGATAGTTTATCGTGTAGCGTCCCACCGGTCTCATTTTGAGCCAGCCGTAAAGGTACTTTTAAAAGAATATCTCCAGCATCCATGGTTTCACTGATTTGCATAATCGTGATGCCTGAGTAGGTTTCTCCCTGAGCTATCGCCCATTGATTAGGCGCAGCACCGCGAAATTGTGGCAACTGGGAAGCGTTAACGTTCTCTCACCCTCGCGGCGGCAGGGAAAGAACCTCGTTGGGAAGCATCTTACCTTAGGCAACCACCTCAATGATGTCCGGCTTCCAAGCATCCAGTTGACCGACTGCCGTGGGAGCACGAATACTTTCCGGTTGGAAGACCGGCAGCCCATGATCTAGGGCAAAAACTTTCACAGGCGGTATTTTTAATGCTAACCGTCTCCCGGCTGGCTTGTCCGGTTGCGAGATGACACCTACGACCGTGTCCGGCCCCTTACAGATACTTTGTAAGCAAGGAACGGCGAACTCTGGTGTCCCCATGAATACGACCCTAAGAGGAGGAGCGGGACCAGTAGATATCTTTGACATGGGCAAATTTGATCCTCGACTGGAGTAAGAAATCAAAACGGGAAAAGGAATTATCTACTTCGTACCAAATAAACTCAGCCATATCCGTCAATTCGTACAATTAAGATTCCCGTCTATGGGCCGTCCCTCGCGAATTAACTTCTTGACACGGCGAGAATAAATTTCGCGTTTGAGTTTACTGATACGATCAATAAATAGTTTGCCCTGTAAATGGTCTAATTCATGCTGAAGACAAACGGCGAGGAGTTCTTCCGCTTGAATAGTTATCTCTTTCTGATCAACGGTCCACGCTTTTAGCTCGATTTTGGCTGATCTTCTAACTTCCGCCTTATAATCTATTACACTGAGGCACCCTTCCTCCCAAGTTATTAGGCCCTCAGTCGCTGTGATTCGCGGATTGACCAACTGTAGAAGTTCTTTGCCCTTTTCTTCAACATTCACATCAACAACCAAAATCCGGTTGTCAGAGCCCACTTGTGTTGCGGCAAGTCCGATACCTGGAGCCGAGTACATTGTCTCCACCATGTCTTCTACGAGTGTGGCAAGAGTACCATCTATATTTTTCACGTCCCTTGCCTCCTTTTTTAAGCGAGGGTCCGGAAACGTCAGAATTTCACGAATCATATAAAGATCCCTATACCACGCTGTAAGGATCCACATCAATGATGGTGCGGACCGTTCGTGGCGTTTTTGCAACCGAAAAAACCTCTTCCGCTTTTTCCACAACAGCATGTAGCAGGGAACGATTCTGGCCCTTGAGCAAGAGCTGCCAACGGTCCTTCTGTTTAATTCGCTCAATTGGAGCCGGAGCCGGTCCTAGAACCACCGGACGCTTATCCGAACCATTTGCGAACCTTACATAAAATTCCCTGTTCCTCAAAACTCGTTCAACTATTTCCGAGTAAAAACGCGCTACTCCCTCTACCTCGTCACCATTTTTTCCTTCGAACCGAACATTAATTAGTCTCATATAAGGCGGGTACCCAAGATGCCGCCGATAACGGAGTTCTTCCGCGGCAAATCCATCGTAATCATGCCGTGCGGCACACTGGATACTGTAATGCCTAGGTACAAAGGTTTGTATTATGACTTTTCCCTCATCCTCTCCGCGGCCGGCCCGACCGGCCACCTGGGCAAGGAGTTGAAAAGTCCTTTCAGCCGCTCGAAAATCCGGCCGGTTCAGCGTTGTGTCGGCCAAAATTACTCCGACCAAAGTCACTCCCGCAACATCGTGCCCCTTGGCAACCATCTGGGTACCTATCAAGACATCGTACTCATGTGCCGCCCACGAGCCCAAAATACGGTCCAAAGTGCCACGACTTTTTGTCGAATCGCGATCAAGTCTAGCAATGCGTGCCTGCGGAATCATCTCTCTCAGGGCTGCCTCAACTTGTTCCGTACCGACGCCGTTCCCTTCGAGTGCCTTTTCATTACAGGCTGGACACTTTTCCCGGCTCTTCCGCGTGAAACCGCAGTAATGACATGACAACTGCTTTCTTTTCGCATGGTGTGTCAGCGTCACACTACAATTTGGACACGAAAGAGTCTCTCCGCATGATCCACATTGCAGGTAATTTTCGTAACCACGTCTATTGAGGAATAAAACCGTTTGTTTGTGCGCTTTATAGTTGACCTCTATAGCTTTGGCCAATCGGCTCGAGAAAATCAGGGTTCTTTGCTGATCTCTAGCTTCTCGACGCAAGTCTACAATCTCCACCCGTGGAAGCGCCCTTTCGGCTACCCGCTCAGGTAAATATAAAGCCTCGTACTTATTCGTTTGAGTCTGAGCATAACTTTCAAGAGACGGCGTTGCAGACCCGAGCACCACGGGGCATTTCGATAACTTGGCCCTGACTATTGCAACATCGCGGGCATTATAACGCATTCCGTCTTCCTGCTTGTATGCGGGCTCGTGTTCTTCATCGACAACTATCAGTCCAACATCCTGTAACGGAGCAAATACGCTGGATCGCGCGCCCACAACTATATTTACCTCGCCAGAGGCTATCCTACTCCATTCACGCCACCTTTCGGTCTCTTTTAGCCCACTATGTAGAACAGCAACTCCATGCCCAAACCGGCTTCTCACTTGAAGGATCACCTGCCTGGTGAGTGAAATCTCCGGCACCAAAAAGAGTGCCGACTTCCCCTTTTTTATTGCATAACTTGCCGCCCTAAGGTAGACTTCCGTTTTCCCGCTGCCCGTTACTCCGTACAATTGATAAACTACAAACTCCTGTTTTTCCAACGATTTTACTATTGCTTCCGCCGCTTTCTCCTGGGCGGCCGTCAGACTCACCGGCGGCTCCCCACCTCCGGACTCCGCGACGCCGCTGTGTTTGACGCCGGCCCCTCCTTCCGCCTCACGATTCGCAGGCCTAACAAATTTTTCCTTCATCGTTATCATCTCCGCCGATTGCAATGCGGCCAGACATCGGTTCACGGTCCCCCCACCGAAACGTCGCCTAAGCGCCCGCACCGTTGTCCGCTTCCTTTCCGCCACATATTCCAAGATTTCCCGGGCCGCGTCGTCGACTTTACTCTCATTCGTACCTGCGCCCCGCTCGGTCCGGTGAACGGTGACCCAAATGACACTCTCACTAGCGACCTTCGATGGAAGCAACATTCGATAAACCGCGCCCCGACTAAAGAAATAGTAGTCGGTGGCCCATCTGACCATCTCTTGTATGTCCTCTGGTAGAACAGGTACTTCATTCACCACATCCAGAATATCCTTTACTTTCGGAACCTTCCGGTCAGTAGTTCCGGAAGCTTCTCCCAAAACAATTCCCATGACTTTACGGCCACTTAGCGGCACAAGCACGGTGGCCCCCACCCGAATACTCGCTTGCAACCTTTGCGGAACAGAGTATATAAGGTCTGGCATATCCCGCGCTCTGGTTGCGGGAGCAATGGATACCATTCGTGGCTTAATTAAGTATTTATTATTGGACATTTGACAAATTAGTTTTTGTATTGCATACTAAGTACTGGAAATAACTTCATCTTGTACCTAAATATTTTTACGCAAAGATAAACCCGCCGAACTTTGTCAACTAATAGTGCAGCTGTATTAATTATTTTAGCATTAAAATGTATATTTATATTTAGGCAAGGTTGCCCAAACGGCTATGATTGTTATAGCTAGTTAATAAATAATCGTATAATTTATTCTTAATAACTTAATTTTCCATTCGCTAAAATCGGAAATCGGTTTGGGCAGTAAAGTTTTGAACTAGAAAGCAGCACTGTGATAATAGGATTTAGGAAATCGTAAAGTCATGTTTCTTGTTTCCTGGCGTGCATTATTTCATAGCGGGGCGGTATGCGGAATAGCAATGGTATGTTTTTCGTGCAGTAGCACGGCACTCACGAGGAATACCACTAATAACCAGACGGTACAACAAACGGCCGCCAACGATATAAATTCTAGAGAAAGCATAGAGTTACACGATTTACGGGTGGTCCAAGCTGGCCAGGTGCATAGTGTCGCTTTCACCTTCTCGAGCGAACCCAATATGTTGCGTCAATTTGAGCTCGATAATCCTAAGCGGCTAGTAATGGAATTAGATGGGCCGATTGCCAAGTCGACTTCGTCTTTAGGGGCGTTTGAACCGGATGATCTGAGGATCACGGAAGTTAGAATCGGAGAGTTTGGCGAAAAGTTAAGGCTCACCATAGAGTTAGCTAATGCTGATCTTGAGTATGTTTTATCAAAAAGTCGGGACAAGAGCATAATAACACAGTTTAGGACTGTCGCGGAATCGGATCCAGGAATGGACGCACAAATTTTATATTTTTCGGAGAACGCTAATTTCGCGCAAATTCAACGTACGATCGAGGCCGAAAATTGGGCGTCCAGCAATCGTCGGGAGACTGAAATCAGTCTTGCCGAAGCGACTCATTTCGCCCGTAATTCGGACAAGAAATGCCGGTTGGCTGTAAAATCCAGATAGACTGATTGTTTGCCCTGGCAGTGCTTCTGACTAATTTGAAAAAACGATACGGAGGGTCATACCCATGCCTTTGAGATAAAAACACACAAGTCTAAGAACTCATGGTTGATGGAGGTTAGCGAGGTGGTGTGGGGGTTCTTAGACTTGTGTGTTTTTGTTGTCACTGAAGTACACAAAAATACAGGGAGAAAGGGAGTAGGGACAATCGGGGGCTCGGACGCATTAACAGAAAAGTGGTGTGGTGTGGTGTGGTACCCGTATTTTACGCCTCCGAGTCTTCGATTGTCTCTACTCTCCAGCCAGGGAACACTAGATATAAGCCAAGATTCTCTAGTCAGGATCTAAGAAGGCTTAGTTTGGAGGATTTTATAGCGAAAGGGGAGAGAATTAGGGAATGCCCCCGAACAGACATTCTCTAATCCAGGTCGCTTAAATTGAGGAACTTTGTGTGGTGGTGGTGTCGGCGGTAATATTCTTACCGCTAGGGCCAGGGGGTTTTTGAACACGGGACGGTCTCTGAAAATATGCGGCTAGTCATTTTTTTCGGACGCCGTCGACGGGGTGTGCTGTTGTTGGGTGGATGTCATGTAAAAAAAACTCCCTGGCTAGCACGACGAACTATTCTGGAACCTTAAAAAAAGGTTATGCTTTTAGACTAGTTACTTCCCATATCGCCCCCAGCTCGCCCCTGTGCTTTAATTCTAATGGTCGTTGGTTCTAAAAGCAACATCATCCTTATAGGCTTCATGGGGACCGGTAAAACCACGGTTGGTCGGGCACTCGCGAAGGACCTAAACCGTCCTTTCGTAGACACAGACGAGCGGCTCGAAGCCACGGAAGAAATGTCCATCGCAAGAATATTCCAAACACAAGGAGAAACTGCATTTCGCGCAAAGGAACGAAAGGTCATCTCTGAAGTATGCAAGTCACCCAGACAAGTAATTGCAACGGGCGGTGGCGCCATCGTGGATCATCAAAATGCCGCCAACATGAAATCTGGTGGTCGCGTAATTTGTTTGACCGCGAGCCCCGAAGTTTTAATGCATCGCCTCGAGGGAGACAGTAGTCGGCCATTGCTACGAGACTCAAATCCATTACAGCGAATTAATGCGCTTCTAATAGAAAGATCAGATGCTTACGCTCAGGCGGATTTCAGCGTTGACACATCGGACCAAGGTATAAAGCTTACAGTCGAGGCCATCAAAACTACGCTAGATCGTATGAATTTCCCTCTGTAAAATCAGCATGGAGACTGTACGTGTCAACCTAGGCACAAAATCCTATTCTATTCAAATCGGCAGAGGCCTTTTGGCCACGGTAGGTAAACAATTACTGCTCCACAATTTCCCTGTTGGCCGAGTCGGGTTAATAACTGACACAACCGTCGCCACTTTATATCTTGACCCCCTCATCGACGTATTAACCCTTGACGGTTTTGAGCCGGTGATAGTGAAAATCCCTCCTGGCGAATCACAAAAAAATATAAGTTCACTCGAATTCATCTACGATAAGCTTGTAAATGCTCGGCTTGAACGTGACTCGCCCATTTTGGCGTTGGGTGGAGGAGTAATCGGTGACCTCGCAGGTTTCGCCGCGGCTACCCTTCAACGCGGTGTTCCTCTCGTACAAATTCCCACCACTCTCCTGTCTCAGGTCGATTCCAGTGTGGGAGGAAAAACTGCCATCAACCACCCCCGCGGTAAAAATCTAATAGGCGCCTTCCACCAGCCCAGCATAGTCGTAATAGACGTCGCGGCTTTGAAATCACTGCCCTACAGAGAATTGGTCGCCGGCCTAGCCGAAGTAATAAAATATGCGATTATCCTAAGTCCGGAACTGTTTCAGTTGCTCGAAAAAAATATAGAAACGCTGCTAACCAGGGAGGACGAAATACTGCCATCGGTCATTAGAGCGTGTTGTCAGCTGAAAGCCTTAGTGGTCCAGGAAGACGAAAGAGAAGACGGGTACAGGTCAATTCTCAATTTTGGCCATACGATGGGCCATGCAATTGAGAACGCAACCAGTTACAGGCGCCTTCTGCACGGTGAGGCGGTGGCTATTGGCATGGTATTTGCCGCGAAACTATCCGAAGCCAGGGGCTTATGCGCCAAGGGTACCCATGATCGTATAGTCAACCTACTGGCCAAGGCGGGCTTACCTGTCAATGTTCCAACAGATATACCCCGCGACCTGTTAACAAATGGCCTGTCGACAGATAAAAAAATTAAGGCGGGTAAAGTCAAGTTCGTGTGCCTGGAGAAACTTGGCAAAACTAAATTTGATTTCTTGAGCCCCGACGACATTATCTCCTATATTTAATTACACAGGAAGAGGTTGGCCACGACTTTCTGCGAGTATAGTGCAGGTCCGTCGAAATGACCCCCCCCCCGCAGAAACTTCCATTGTATTCACGTTGTCGTAGCGCGATTTCAGGCATGGTCATTGAACCAAAAGCAACGCACATTGATTTTAACTCGTTGACGGCCCTCGCCAGGCTTTATACTGTGTCGCGGTGACCAACACACTCTCTACCAGATCGGACAATATGGTTACTCGCCCGCAGCAGCCTACAGGTGGGATCTCGCGCAATAAAACCAGGAAAACGAGCCATTCTCACCCTACATCGTCTCGCCCCAAGAACTCGAAGTGGAAATCCCCGTGTCCCCATAGTCCCGACTGCTATGGGTGCCCTTTTGTATCGTTGCCCTACCAGGAACAACTAGTGCGAAAACAGGGTTCCGTCCAGGAAGCATTTGCCCAATATCCTTCACTTAGTCATGTGAATATTCCCCTTCCAGTCGAGTCACCTAAAAAATTTGGTTATCGCTCGCGGGTTAAATTAGCGGTTCGTGGAACGAAGCGCGACCCGAAAATCGGACTCTACATACCTGATACCCATGATGTTTTTGATGTGTCTCAGTGCCCTGTGCATCCCAGGGAAATAAACCACATAGTCAATTTTTTAAAAAAAGAAATACAATTGTTAAAAATTGCTCCCTACGACGAACGGCGCGATATCGGGCAATTGAGATATCTTGACCTTAGATACAGTTTTTGGCAGAGAAAGGTTCTGCTTATGCTAGTTACAAGGCATATGCACTTCCCGGAAATACAAGATCTGACGCGGGCGCTAGAAAGGCGTTTTCCGTTTTTGGCGGGTGTTATTCAAAATATTAATGACCAACCGGGCAACTCTATATGGGGTAAACGCTTCCGGCCGCTCAGAGGCCGTGACTCTTTGTTGGAACAAATCGGCCATGTTCGCGTGAGTGTACCCATCGATACCTTTTCTCAGGTGAACCCCCCGATAGCGAGGAGAATATACGAAACTATAGTCCGATGGACGAATTTGACCGGAGAAGAGTTTGTACTAGACCTATACTCGGGCACAGGACCAATCGCGTTGTATTTCGCTTCTAGGGCAAAACTTGTTGCCGGAATAGAGGAAAACAGACGCGCGGTGAGCGTAGCAAAGGAGAACGCGCGTCGAAACGGGTATAACAACACCCGTTTCTTCTTTGGAGATGTAGCCGAGCAAACGAGAGCCGTATCGTTAAAATTACCCCAATTTGACGTTATATGTCTTAATCCACCCCGCAAAGGTCTCACAAGTGGCAGCTTTGACTCTATAGTGGAAATCGGCGCGAAAACACTGGTCTACGTTTCCTGCTCCCCTAGTACGCTTGCACGAGATTTGGACAAATTTTGCGCATCTGGATACGGCGTAGTACGGGCGCAATCTTTCGATATGTTCCCTCAGACGGACCAGGTTGAAACCGCAATGCTACTGCGACGCACATAAAACTTTATGACTAATCAGGACGACGGTATTCCATTCGCAGTTGATGGAGACGAGCGGTGCTTAATGCTTTTCGCCAAGAACTGGCCCACGGTGCCCAATCTTGTGCATGGCTTTAGTGCCCGATGTCCAGATGGTCTCCAGACAACTGATATTGCTAAACATCTCGGGGTAGCTGGAACCAAAATTGAAACGATAAAACAAGTACATAGCGACCGTATTCAACTCGTGACTGGTGATCAATCGGATGCAGCAATAGAGGCGGATGGTATGCTCACCAATATGCCGAACCGCCTCCTTACAATCCGGACGGCCGATTGCGTCCCTGTACTTATATCGGTACCGCGGGCCAAAATTGTAGGAGCAATACACGCTGGTCTTCGCGGAACAGCGAAAGGCATTTGCGCTAAAGCTATTACTCTTTGCAAAGAAACTTGGAACATAATGCCTGAGGATATTTGGGTCGCCATGGGACCCTCCATTTCTGGCTGCTGTTACGAGATAGAACATACTGTCGCAAAACCCCTCTTGGACCGATGGGGAGACGGAAACGACCGTACATGGAGAAAAAATGGGCATAAAGGCTATCTAGATCTTCGAAGTATAAATAGAAACCAATTGACGTTGATGGGTATCCCCAGCCAAAATATAGAAAATATTGGCTGCTGTACCCATTGTCACCCGGCGGTATACGAATCATATCGCCGGGATGGTCCAAAGGCTGGCCGTCATTTGAGCACAATCGGTTGGACCTCCGACTAACCAGCTTGGTGGAGAAAACGGTAGGGTACGAGTATGCAAATCGGTGTTCTTGGTGGAGGAGGATGGGGAACGGCCCTGGCACGCCTATTAGACTCGAACGGGCACCGTGTCTGTATGTGGACAAGACAGGCCCACAACGCTCGGGAACTAAACGATAAGAGACAAAATACAAAATATCTTCCCGATATACCGTTGCCAGAGCCACTAAAATTTAGCAGCGACTTGCACGAATCAGTGGAAAATTCGGATGTTGTTGTCATAGCCGTCCCATCCAACGCCGTACGAGAACTGGCAGCCAACCTAATAGACGTAATGAGAACAAGCCCGTTAATAGTAATTACTAGTAAAGGGCTAGAACAAGGCTCGCTAAAGACCATGAGCAACGTGCTAACCGAAATTCTGCCTAATAGGTTTGCTGGAAAAATTTCTGTCCTCTCGGGTCCTAGTTTCGCTATTGAGGTTGCTTCTAATTTACCCACCGCGGTCACGGTGGCGGCTCACGACCCTATCGTCGCAAAAACTATCCAAAATGCGTTCTCCACGTCCACGTTTCGGGTATATACTTCAACGGACATCGTAGGAGTCGAAATAGGGTCCGCCGTAAAAAACGTGATCGCGCTGGCCGTAGGCGTGAGTGACGGGTTAGGAAACGGATATAATGCAAGAGCGGCGTTGATAACTCGGGGAATAGCGGAGATGACAAGACTAGCTACTCGCATGGGCGCAGATCCCCAAACGTTATCAGGGCTTGCCGGTATAGGGGATTTGGTGCTTACTTGTACCAGCGACCTGAGTCGCAACAAAACCGTCGGCCGACGTATCGGCAAAGGAGAACGGCTGCAACAGATCCAATCAGAAATGGCAAGCACGACAGAGGGTGTGCTGAACTGTGGCGCCATAAGGAATTTGGCTATCTCACTCGACGTAGACATGCCAATTGTAAACCAAACGTATGAACTGTTGTTCGATGGTAAAAACCCAGCGAAGGCCGTCGTTGAACTGCTATCTCGCAAAACAAAGCCGGAGTTTCCCGCGAAGGCAAATTGACATCTTCCCGCCAGTGTGGTGATATATCCCACAGGCAGAAAGTTTCCGTTAAATTGGATGATACGAGATGAAAAGGACTTACCAACCCAGCAACACAAGTCGAAAACGAACCCACGGGTTCCTCGTTCGCATGAAGACTGCGGGAGGTCGCGCAGTTATAAAACGCAGACGCACAAAAGGAAGAAAGCTTCTCAGTGTGCGAATCCCTCCAAAGCCGTCTCGGAGCTAAGATCTGCCGGGGGTGAACGCGATTTCCCCAAGGCGGCACGTCTGCTTGCTCGTAAAGAATTTCTTGCTATTCAAAAGCAAGGTAAGCGTTCTCACAGCCGGCACTTCGTCATTATCACTTCGCACTCCGGGAACAAGCGCCCACGCCTGGGAATAACGGCTTCCCGCAAATTCGGCAATGCTATAGCTCGAAACAAACTGAAAAGACGGTTGCGAGAGATTTTTAGGCTACAACAGGAGAAATTAGAAACCGGTTATGATATTCTGATTATTCCAAAATTTAAGGCAAGACACTTGTCGTTTGCCCAGACACAAAACGAGTTAGAAAGGGTTCTTCCTTTTGCAAAACCTACGAAGTGAAAGTCATTCCTTTTCTTGGATTCCGACACGTGCAGTGTTAGTGCGTATTGCACGGGCCATTTTGATTGCAGTTATCAAAGGTTACCGCTATCTAATATCTCCCGTTCTCGGTGCCTCGTGTCGTTTTTACCCCAGTTGTTCCCAGTACGCTCTCGCCGCACTGGAACAACATGGCATAGGGAAGGCTTTGTTCTTGACTCTCAAACGATTACTCAGGTGTCAACCCTGGGCTCGTGGAGGTGTTGACTTTGTACCGAAATGATAAGTCTAAAAATTAAATAACAAAATGGATAATAAAAGCCTCTTGGCAATCGTCCTGTGCGTTGTGATTTTGGTAGGTTACCAAGCACTCATCTCGGTCCTTTACCCTCCACAGGATACGCCGGAAATTGTAGAAAATAACCGCCGTGATGTCATTCCTAATGAAACACGGCCGAGCCGGAATCACGTAACGCCGGCAACTCAGCATGCCACCGGTACATCTCGTTCGTCAGCAATTACCACAACCCTGCCTGCGACAGGAGAACCTCTTTCGAGAGAGATTTCTGTAGAAACAGATACTTACATTGCCATGTTTACCAGTACGGGCGGGCGACTAAAAAGCTTCCGTCTAAAGAATTACCCAGTCACTCTTGAACCCGATAGCCCCCTCCTAGAGATGGTACGAGCAGGCACATATGGCGAACTACCCTTCGCTTTAAATTTTCGGACCCGGGAGCAAACCATGACGGATACGACTGTTTCGTATGCCGCAAGTAATGAAACGGATAGCGTTTTCGTCAGGAGTGGTGAAATAAAAGAATTGCTTTTTACCGGTAAACACGCAAACGGGGCAACAATTTTAAAGAAATATACTTTTTTTGGCGACGGATACGGGCTGAAGCTCGTCGTCAGTGTTAAGAACTTACCCTTTGGAGCCACCACCGTTTCCCTGTCCTGGCTTGAGGGTGCTCGGCCCGAAGCTATGTCAAGTTACTACGAGGTCTACGGGCCTGCAGCTTTAATCGACCGATCTTTCGAATATGAAAATGCATCTGATTGGGAGCCCGGGGAGTCATATGGACCAGGAAATATCCGTTGGGCAGGATTCACGAATAGTTACTTTATAGCGGCAATGATGCCGGACCAAGCAGAGGGAGATAATAACGGAGGCAAAAATCAACTGTTTTTCTCCGAAAGGGACGGTACTCTAGATACGAATTTATCAGTGCCTTGGAACAACGATTCTTCCTCATATACTTTATATTTAGGACCCAAAGAGACTACAGCACTCAATGCGGTCAACCCTTCCCTGGATCGTGCGATTGACTTTGGTTGGTCCCATTTTATAGCACGCCCTCTCGTATCCTTACTGAGAGTCCTATATGAGGCAACTGGCAACTACGGCATGTCAATAATTCTCCTAACCGTCCTTGTAAAGCTTGTATTTTTTCCGCTAAGCAACAAAAGCTTTAAGTCCATGTCTGCCATGAAGAAATTACAGCCTCAAATGGAACAACTCCGTGAACAACACAAAGACGATAAGCAAAAATTAAACCAAGAGATGATGGAGTTGTACAAGCGATATCAAGTAAACCCGCTGGGCGGCTGCCTGCCAATGTTGGTCCAATTGCCTGTATTCATAGGTCTATATCAGGGGCTACTTTATGCTATCGAGTTAAGGCAGGCACCATTTTTTGGTTGGATAATCGATCTGTCGCAACCCGATAGGCTTGGTTCCATCCCGATTCCATTTGTCGAGCCGTCGGGTGTACCCATACTTACCCTCCTCATGGGCGGATCAATGGTAATACAGCAGATGATGACCCCCAGTACCGGCGATCCCCTGCAACAGAAAATGATGTTATTGATGCCAGTTATATTCACAGTTATGTTCATCAATTTTCCGGCGGGGTTGGTCCTTTACTGGCTTATCAACAACGTATTGAGTGTCGCTCAGCAACATTGGTACAACAAAGCGCACGGGTAATAAAAAGGGGAATTAAGTAATGAGTGCTGTTGAAGCTGACGGATCGACCATAGACGAAGCAGTTCAGTCTGCCTTAAAAGAGCTTGGCGTCGAAAGAGACGACGTCGAAATAGAAGTAATAAAGCAGCCAACCAGAGGGTTCCTGGGCATCGGTAGCAGAAAGGCACGAGTTCGAGCAACATTAAGAAAGCCCGTGTCATTCAACGACAGCGAACCGCAGGCCGGGAGGGCGAAAGTACCAAAAAGGGGAGAGTCACGTAGAAGGCAACGCCGCAGTTTTAAGGGGGATACCGATACAATACCTGCTCCCGTATCGGAGGAGACCGTAAAAAAAGCCCGCGAAATATTGTCAGAAACACTCCGTTTAATGAACTTGGAAGTTCCAGTTTCGACATCAGTACAAGAGAACGAGCCTATAGTTAACTTAGACGATACGCTTGACGGACTCCTTATCGGCAGAAAGGGGCAAACTCTCGACGCGCTTGAATATTTGGTCAACCGCATGATCGCACAAGGTGAAGACGAAGCACATTTAGTCATAGATGCGCAAGGTTACAGGGAGAGGCGGCGGCAAAGTCTTGAGAGTCTCGCGTTACGCCTTTCAGAGCGCGCTAAAAGAAAGAAAAGGCCGGTAACCCTCAACCCATTGACCCCACGGGATAGACGAGTAGTACACCTAATATTAGAGGAAGACCCGCTAGTATCCACTAGAAGTGTGGGGCGGGGGTATTTCCGCCGCCTGTCAATTGTCCCAGAAGGGGTGCCGGATAGCCGAAGAGAATCGCCTAAAGATAGTCGAAACGTGCGTTGATACACGCGGATAAAGGATAGTGTATAAAAACGACACAATAGCCGCACTTGCTACGCCACGGGGGCCGGGTGGAATAGCCATAATACGAGTGAGCGGCCCCCTGGCTAGCCCCGTTGCCCAAAGTATTATAGACCCCAAATATGAGCGTAAGTCCTTAATATCGCATAGGTTTTATCTATATGACATCGTGGACCCATCGAGCGATGAACATCTAGATCGCGCCGGCATAATGATGATGTACGCCCCGCGGAGTTTCACCGGAGAGGATATAGCCGAGCTTCATCTACATGGGGGAGATTTTCTTACGCGAAGAGTATTAGACTCCGTCATAGAGCAGGGGGTGCGCCTAGCCGACGCCGGAGAATTTACCAGGCGGGCATTCCTCAACGGAAAAATGGACCTAACTCAAGCGGAAGCCGTTTTGGACTTAATAGAAGCGGACAACGCTACAGGATTAAACCTGGCATGGCAGGCAGTTGCTGGCAGAATTTCTTCCGCCTGCAACGAAATCAGAGCAGACCTCCTGAAAGAAACCGCTCACCTCGAGGCTTTCATCGACTTCCCCGAAGAAGACATCCCAGAAAAGCATGCAAATGAAATAAAACATGCGATTACTGGAATAAGGGGAAATATAGACAAGCTTGTCTCAAGCTTTGCTCAAGGGAGAATTTACCGAGATGGGGTAAAAACTGTAATTCTCGGCAAGCCGAATGTAGGTAAATCAAGTCTGCTGAACGTACTTAGCGGCGAAGACCGTTCAATTGTGACAGACCTGCCGGGAACGACACGAGACGTTATCGAAGAGACTACAATTTTGCGAGGAGTTCCTTTCAGGATAAGCGATACAGCGGGAATACATCCGTCAAATGAGAAAGTCGAAAGAATAGGAATGCAAAGAGCCTTAAACGCCTTGGATGGCAGCGAATTAGTCCTCGCTCTATTTGATCTGTCTAAGCCTTTAGATGAACAAGACAAAAACATCTGCGCGCTTTTGGAAGAGCACCTGTTTATCCTTGTCTGCAACAAAACCGATTTGACACAAGCCTGGACGGAAGACGAAATCTTGCAAAAATTTAGAACATCCAATGTGCCCTTGGTCAAGGTGTCCACACTCGAACAGAACGGCATAGAGGAATTAGTCGACGAGATGATAGAGAAGACGTTAGGAAACGGTTCCACACGCGCTAGCGCCGCCCAAGATGATGTAATAATAACGAAGGTAAGGCACAAAAATGCCTTGAGAAATGCGGCAAGGTACTTGGCAACAGCGGAAGCTGCGCTAGATGATGCGACACCACTAGATTTAATAGCGGTTGATTTACGAACGAGCCTCGACCATATAGGAGAGGTCACAGGACACATAAATACAGAAGAGATTCTGGATCTTATTTTCAGTGACTTCTGTATAGGCAAATAAGCAGGCTCACATCAAATGGATTATGACGTAATAGTTGTTGGCGCGGGGCACGCGGGGATAGAGGCGGCACTCGCGTCATCCCGGCTTGGGTCCCGAACCCTTATGCTCACACTTAATCTAGATCATATAGGGCTTATGTCGTGTAATCCCGCGATCGGCGGTATAGGGAAAAGTCATCTAGTTCGGGAGATAGATGCCCTTGGCGGTGAAATGGCACGCGCCATTGACGAAACGGGAATTCAGTTTCGTGTACTAAATACACGCAAGGGACCTGCGGTCAGAGCTACCCGAGCCCAGGCAGACAAAGACCTGTATAGAAGACGGATGAAACGTGTGGTAGAGACAACCCCTAATCTCACAGTTAGGCAAGGGGCGGCCGAGCGCTTAGTAATAGAAGGCCAACGCGTAGCGGGTGTCGAGACACAAATTGGCGAGATTTATAGTGCAACAAAAATTATCTTGACTACGGGCACGTTCCTAAAAGGTCTCGTACATGTCGGATTAAAGAGTTTTGCCGCCGGACGGGCGGGAGACTTTGCGGTTCAGGGTCTGAGCTCGCACCTAGAAGACATCGGATTCAAAGTGGGACGCCTAAAAACCGGGACCTGCCCTCGCATAGACAAACGAACCATAAATTTTGAGATTTTAGAGCAACAGTTCGGAGATGAGCCTGCACCGCCAATCTCTTTTTCCACTGAGCATATAAAACAGAGTCAGATACCTTGCTATATAACCTACACAAACGGGCGAACCCACGATATCATTTCGCAAGGTCTAGACCGGTCCCCTATCTATACGGGCACTATACAAAGCAAAGGGCCTCGGTACTGCCCCTCTATAGAGGACAAAATAGTTCGGTTTCCAGATAAATCCCGGCATCAGATTTTTCTAGAGCCTGAAGGCAGAGATACCGTTGAAGTCTATCCCAACGGGTTATCCACAAGCCTTCCGCTTGACATCCAGACAGAAATGGTCCGCTCTATCAAGGGTCTCGAAAACGCTGACATAATGCGCCCCGGTTACGCTATCGAGTACGATTACATTGATCCCACTCAACTCACTCAAACTTTAGAAACAAAACTGATCTCGGGGCTGTATTGCGCGGGCCAAATTAACGGGACCACTGGCTATGAAGAAGCCGCCGCCCAGGGTTTGATCGCCGGCATTAATGCCTCGCGAGCCACCGAGGGGGAAACACCCGTCGTTTTATCTAGGGATAAAGCCTACATCGGGGTCTTGGTGGATGATTTAGTGACGAAGGGCGTCGGCGGAGAGCCCTACAGAATGTTTACCTCACGCGCGGAGTACCGCCTACTTCTGCGAGAAGACAACGCAGATTTGCGGCTGTCCCCGATAGGACACCGAGTAGGGCTCGTTAGTTCTGCTGTAGCCGAACGGGTATCTTCTAAAAAGAGTCTGATCGAACAGGAAATGAAGCGCCTGGAAAAAACAAATGTCAGACCGACCCCTGAATTGAATGCTAAATTAAAGGGGTTATCTACCCCACCAATACAATCCCCTACGCCGCTAGCCAAATTGCTTCGCCGGCCAGAAGTTTCTTTCGAACACATACAGACTATGAGCAAGTCTCCATACACCCTTTCCCCCTCAATAGCTTCAGAAATAAATATAGCGGTGAAATATTCCGGTTATATAAAAAGACAGGAAGAAAACATAAAACGCTTGGACCGAATGGAAAGAACAACCATTCCGAAAACCATAGATTACTCAAATATATCGGGACTTTCCACCGAGGTGCGTGAAAAGCTAAGAACACGGTGCCCCCACTCACTTGGGCAGGCTCTGCGAATTCCCGGCGTAACCCCCGCGGCTGTATCTATATTAGCTATTCATTTAAAAAGGACCGGGACGGCGTAGGTGTCCGACCGAAGCCCCAAATTCTTGCTAGAAGAAGGACTCGAGCTATTAAAAGTTCACGCGTCGGCTCGGCAACTCGAGATTCTCAATGCCTTTCTAGAAGAACTGGTTAGTTGGTCCCAGGCCTTTAATCTCACCTCCAAAACAAGTCCTTCGGAAATAATTCAAGACCATATTCTTGACTCCACATTCGTTGCCGATTTTCTGCCAAAAAAAGGCTATTTTGTCGACTTAGGAAGCGGGGCCGGATTTCCCGGGATCGTTATTGCGGCGATGTGTCCGGCGCGTAAAGTGGTTTTAGTAGAGTCTCGAAGGAAAAGAGCGAACTTTTTGAAGGCAGTTGTCCGTAAAACCAAAGTTGACAACATTCAAGTCTTCGAAGGTAGGGCTGAATCATTTGCCAAGGCCACCATTTCTGCACAAAGGTTCGACATAGCGACGACCAGAGCAACTTGGGATATTCATCATTTCCTTGTTTTATGCGGACCTTTGCTAAAAAACGGAGGACTGGCCGTAACGATGCAAGGTCCTAAGATGGAAATAAGGGGGCGGTCCTCCGCGGATGGCCCGTTTCACGTCAATTATGAGCTTGGCGAGGTGAAAAAATATTTTTTGCCTTTCACCAACAAGAGACGGTACCTCTTAACTTACAAAAGGTGTTTCACGTGAAACACTGAAAGCATTCCGATTTCTGCAAATATTCTTTTCTTATTGAAAATTGTGTGTTACTCACCCTGAGGTGGGTCAAACTATATGCATTGCGAACAGGAAGGGTGGTGTAGGAAAAACAACCACCGCTATAAACCTATCGGCATCTTTAGCGATCGCCGGGCACAAAACCCTCCTAATAGATTGCGATCCCCAAGGCAATGCAACGAGTGGTCTCGGCATACGGGATACGGAATCGCGCTCGACCCTATACCAATTGCTTCTGGGGGAGTGCTCTCACCAAGAAGCAATAAGAAAAACAACTCTGTCCAACCTAGAGCTTATCCCATCGAATCAAGACCTTATCGGGGCAGAAGTGGAACTGTTGCAAAACGAGTCCCGAGAATACATACTCCGCGAGACTATCGGCCGCTGGGGCGTTCGATACAAATATATAATCCTGGATTGCCCACCGTCACTAGGTTTGTTAACGGTCAACTCTTTAGCGGCCGCGACTAGTGTTCTTATCCCCGTACAATGCGAGTACTACGCCTTGGAGGGATTAAAATCTGTCCTCGAGACTCTTGATATTGTAAAACAGAATTTGAATCCCGACCTCCGAATAGAGGGATTCCTGTTGACTATGTTTGATCCGCGAAATCGATTGTGCCACCAAGTCGCAGAAGAAATTAGAGATTATTTCCGAACGGACGTTTTTGAAGCTGTAATTCCGCGCAACGTTCGTTTAAGTGAGTGCCCGAGTCATGGACTTCCTATTATCCTCTATGACCCTTCATGCCGTGGTGCGCAAAGTTATTCGGCGCTTGCTGCAGAAATAACAAACAAAGAAACCGGGGTAAACTTCGAAAGGATTTCCTCAGAAAACGCAAAAAAAGGCGGTGAATCATGAACGAGGGCACGCAGGGCTCAAAGCGGCGTTCGCTAGGCCGGGGGTTGGAGGCACTCATCCCAAAAGGAATTAGCCTCAATGAGCCAACGGAGCGTCGTGTAGCTATACGTGATATTCGACCCAATCCGCAACAACCGAGGAGCCACTTTAACGAGGATAAGATCGTTGAACTGTCTGAGTCAATACAGAATCAAGGAATTCTGCAGCCTCTTGTGGTTCGGCAATTAAGCGACGGCTACCAACTAATTGTCGGGGAGCGACGCTTTCGAGCCGCTCAGCGTGCCGGTTTAGAGACAATACCCGTAATCATCAAAGACGTCAGCGACAAAGAAAGCCTAGAATTAGCCCTCGTTGAGAACATTCAGCGAGAGGAACTAACCCCTATAGAAGAGGCTTTAGCATACAAAAAATTGATGCTTGGGTCCGGCCTGACTCAGAATCAGGTCGCCGCACGTGTGGGCAAAAGTCGGCCTTTGGTTGCTAATTTGCTTCGCATTTTGAGTTTACCACAACAAATTCAGGAGCTAGTTAATGCGAGGAGCATCTCTGTCGGCCATGCCCGTGCTTTACTAGCAATCAAGAACCCCGACGAACAACTACACTTGGCACGCAGGATAGACAGAGAACAGCTTTCCGTTCGAGAGACTGAAGAACTTGTCAATATCAAAAAAGGGGCTCGTAAGAGAGAGCGACCAACTACCGGTGCACCGGAAAGCGTAGAAAAGGCGAATATATTTCTTGCGGCGCTCGAGGAGGATCTCGTTCGTGGGCTGGGAACGAAAGTAAAAATTCACCGGAGAGGACAGCGCGGGAAAATTGAGATCGACTTTTATTCAGACCAGGAACTAGAGGGGCTTGTGCATCGCCTAAAAGGATGAAAAGAAGGTCGGTACCAATTTGAGTTTTTGGAACTGAGCCGCTTATATAGGGTGCTATCTTCTTCGATACTTTTCCACGTCCCGCATGAACAGAACTATGGAGACACGTTCAGGTGCTTTCTTTTCCTCCCGATTGGACATTTCTCGCCCAGATTATAATCTTTGTAATAGTCTGGACTTGTTTGCGAAAACTTCTGTTCGAACCAAATCTGTCCGTACTAATCACGCGACAAAAACGAACAACTGGCGCAACAAGTGAGGCGGCAGCCGTAAATACTGAGGCACTCACGCTCGACAAAAAATATAAAGAATCCCTATCGGAGGCGCGGGCGGAGGCGCGGTCGCGGGTAGAAGCCATTTACAAGGACGCCGAGGACCAAGCAAAATCTGTTGTCGACGCAGCTAGAAAAGATGCCGAACAATCCTTCCTTACGATTCGCGGTACCCTCCGTGAAGAAATTGAACAGACACAAAACACTCTCAGCCGGCAAGTGGATGAATTTGCACGAGAGATCAGTGAAAAGTTATTAGAAAGATCTGTACCCAAGCCATGACGAAGTTTCCGCAAGCCGCGTTTCTACTATCCGTTATCAGTTTCATTTTATTCTTCTCCGATCCCGCCGTCTCCGCGCAGGACACACACGGTGATCACGGGGCCAGCTCATTGCTGACCCTGGCATTCTTTACCATAAATTTTATTATCTTTGCCCTCTTGATTCGAAAATTCACCGGCCAACTTGTACGAAAGAAACTTCGAGAACGACGCGCCGCTATCGTCAAAGCACTAGACGAAGCCGAGGCCGCACGGGAGGCGGCCGAAAACCTGAAAGCCGAATACGCCAAACGCCTTGCCAACCTTTCTACTGAAGAAGAAGCCCTTCGGAACCAGGCGGTCGAGGCCGCCGAAAAAGAGCGACGGCGCTTAATGACCGAGGCCACCGCGTTCGCCACCCGCGCTAAACAAGAGGCTGAACTTATCGCGCAGCGAGAGGTGGAAGAAGCTCGCCTCCGCATCCGCCGAGAGATAAGCGTTCAGGCGATCACTTTAGCCACTAAATTCATCCGTGATAATATAACAAATAGTGATACCAACAACTTGGTTAACAAACTGGTGAAAGAGGTTGTCGATGGCCGGAACACAGGTAGCTAAACGTTACGCAAAGGCTCTTCTGAGTCTAGCAAAAGAGCAGGGCCAGAGGGAAACAGTAGGGGCTGAGCTTCAACAGATAGCGTCAGCCTTGAGCGACGAGGATGTGAGCAGAATGTTGGCGCACGCACGACTACCGATCGAAGTACAGAAAGAAATTATAAAAACCATTGTCTTGAAGGCGACTCCTCACAAGTTGGTAGAAAATTTTCTGTACGTACTCGCCGACAACAACCGTATCTCTGAAGTGGGACCAATTAACGACTCATACCAGACCCTACTCGATCAGATGCTTTCCAGGGTTAGGGCGCATATCCGGTCTGCCGCCGAGCTCACAACGGAACAAAGAGCGCGCCTGACTAATACCTTCAGTGAGCTTACAAATAAGACAGTAGAGCCGTATTTTGAGACGGATGAAGAAATTCTAGGTGGCGTTATTGTGGAAATAGAAGGGCGCGTATACGACGCGAGCCTGAAAACGCGGCTACATCGCCTTGGCGATCAACTATCGGAGGAACGCTAATTCGTCGATCGGGAATACCGTCGATAATAAACTGTGACGAGAGGAACGAATGGAACTACGTGCCGCAGAAATCAGCGAAATAATAAAGGAACAGATTCAAAGTTACGATCAAGGAATCGAGCAGCGGGAAACAGGAACGGTACTCTCCGCCGGTGACGGCATCGCCCGCATCCATGGTCTCGATCGTATAGCATCAGGCGAACTTTTGGAATTTCCCGGGCAGCTCTATGGCTTGGCCTTGAACCTCGAGGAAGACAACGTCGGTGCAGCCGTGTTCGGCGAGGTACAGTCAATTAAGGAGGGCGATGAAGTCCGACGCACCGGGCGCATAGCCGAAGTGCCAGTGGGTCAAGCAATGCGAGGGAGGGTCGTCAACTCACTTGGACAACCCATTGATGGCAAGGGCCCCATCGAAACGACTGAAACTCGTCGTATCGAGGTTAAAGCCCCTGGTATAGTGCTCCGCCAACCGGTAACCGAGCCCTTACAGACGGGAATCAAAGCCATTGACTCTATGATTCCTATAGGCCGAGGGCAACGGGAGCTTATCATAGGCGACCGTCAGACAGGAAAGACCGCCATAATCGTCGATACCATTATTAATCAAAAAGGCGGGGACGTCTCATGTATCTACGTGGCGATCGGGCAGAAACAGTCAACAATCGCGCAGGTCGTGGACAGATTAACCCAGGCTGGCGCAATGGATTACACCACCATTGTCGTCGCTGCGGCCTCAGACGCTGCACCTCTACAGTTCATCGCTCCGTATTCTGGTACAGCTATAGGAGAGTACTTCCGCGACAACGGACAACACGCGCTTGTTGTCTATGACGATTTGTCAAAACATGCGGTCGCTTACCGCCAGTTGTCCTTGCTCCTACGCCGGCCACCAGGACGGGAGGCATTCCCCGGAGACGTTTTCTACCTCCACTCGCGCCTGTTAGAGAGGGCCGCCAAGATGAGTGATGCCCAGGGCGGTGGATCACTGACGGCACTCCCGGTAATCGAGACTCAGGCAGGGGACGTCTCTGCATATATTCCTACGAATGTCATTTCTATCACCGACGGCCAGATTTTCTTAGAATCGGACCTGTTCTTTTCTGGCGTGCGCCCAGCCGTTAATGTGGGCATCTCTGTCTCACGTGTCGGTGGGAATGCGCAAATCAAAGCTATGAAACAAGTGGCGGGATCCTTGCGGCTCGATTTGGCGCAGTACCGAGAAATGGCTGCATTTGCGCAATTTGGTTCCGACCTGGACGTGGCAACACAACGGATGCTGGCGCGCGGCACACGACTGGTCGAAGTACTAAAACAGGGACAATATGATCCCCTTCCTGTCGAGCGCCAGGTTGTGATTATTTACGCCGGGACGAATGGTCACCTGGATCAGGTTCCTGAAGCGGAAATCGGCAAGTATGAAGCCGAACTCACCAGGTTCATAGAAAATTCTCACCCCGCTATATTCTCCGATATAACAGAAAAAGGCGCCCTTGACGACGATCTAACAGGGCGCCTAGATACGGTTCTTAAGGAATTTAACGCTACTCTTTCCTCATAGATAGTAATAGATTATGGCTACCTTGAAAGAGATCCGGAAACGCGTCTCCTCCGTTCAGAACATTCAACAAATAACCAAGGCTATGAAAATGGTGTCGGCGGCAAGGCTGCGCCGGGCTCAGGAATCGGCGCAAGCCGCACGTCCCTACGCTGAAAAATTGGAGGGCATTCTCAGAAATCTTGCGGCGCAGGGGGAGGTTCCCGAACATCCTTTTCTAACTGGAAGAGACGAAAAGCACATAACATTCATCGTTATAACATCCGACCGGGGTCTTTGTGGTGGATTCAACTCTTCGCTAATAAGGGAAGCTGAATCTTTTATGAAATCCCATGCTGACAAAAAAATACGGCTGATCGTAATTGGGCGGCGCGCCTTTGATCACTTCAAACGCCTCAACGTTGAAGTTGCGGAACAATATATAGACCTGAATGGGCGGTTGTCGGCCGACCTTGCTCACGACATTGGACGGAGAGTAAGCAACGATTATCTGGAGGGCGCAACCGACAGCTTTTACGTACTCTATGCGAACTTCCGATCAGCATTGGTGCAAAATCCAAAAATTGACAAGATTTTGCCGGTGTCTAGTGCCGGCGATCCAGAAAGTTCCATTGAGGAATCTTCACTCGACTATCTTTACGAGCCAACCCAAGAACTTTTGCTCTCACGACTTCTGGAGCGTTATAT
Source organism: uncultured Enterobacteriaceae bacterium (assembly GCA_964460065.1). GTDB lineage: Bacteria > Desulfobacterota > Binatia > Bin18 > Bin18 > Bin18. Next base: position 26,053 of record CAYWPF010000135.1, on the reverse strand, counting down.
AGACATGATTATTTTTCGCGCCATGTTAGAGTCCGTAGCTAGTGAACATGGCGCACGTATGACGGCGATGGACAACGCGACGACCAACGCTGTCGATATGATCGACAGCCTTACCCTGGACATGAACCGAGCACGTCAGGCTAGCATCACACGGGAACTGTTGGAAATCGTCGCTACGGGCGAATCACTAAAGTAATTGGACACACCGTTAAAAGTACGCACGGAGTAAATCAAAGAGAGGATCCAAACCTATGAATGTCGGCCAAATTACCCAAGTGATGGGTGCGGTAGTTGACGTGGAATTCGACAACAGCTCACTTCCGCCAATATACAATGCCCTAGAAGTCACTAACACCGCCATAAACGACAAAGAATGGAACTTAGTCCTAGAGGTATCTCAACATTTGGGAGAGAACACCGTTCGTTGCATAGCTATGGACAGTGCAGAAGGCCTATCTAGAGGCCTAGAAGTTAGAGACACGGGAAATGTGATTACGGTTCCTGTAGGAGAAGAGACTCTAGGTCGGATCTTAAACGTGGTCGGTGAGCCGGTGGACGAGGGTGGCGCTCTGGATCACGTAAAGAGGTCACCTATACACAGGTCCGCCCCGGATTTCGTTGATCAGGCTACAGAGGTCAAAATTCTAGAGACGGGTATAAAAGTGGTTGACCTACTTGCTCCATATCCGTTGGGGGGCAAGGTTGGTTTATTTGGCGGCGCCGGGGTAGGCAAAACCGTTATTCTGATGGAGTTGATCAATAATATTGCCCAGGAACACGGTGGCTACTCCGTATTTGGCGGCGTCGGGGAACGTACTCGAGAAGGCAACGACCTGTGGCTAGAGATGAAGGAGTCTGGAGTTATTGACAAAACGACCCTCGTTTATGGACAGATGAACGAACCCCCGGGAGCCCGGGCCCGCGTAGCCCTCTCCGCTCTAACAATGGCAGAGTATTTCCGCGACGAAGAAAACCGGGACGTGTTGTTGTTTATCGATAACATTTTCCGGTTCGTCCAGGCCAATTCTGAGGTATCTACATTGCTTGGCCGCATCCCATCCGCCGTTGGGTATCAACCTACCCTTTCAACCGATGTTGGCGATTTACAGGAACGGATCACATCAACAAAAAACGGCTCCATTACATCGGTTCAGGCTATTTATGTCCCCGCTGACGATTTGACCGACCCTGCGCCCGCTACTACATTCGCCCACTTAGATGCTACCACAGTGTTATCGAGACAGATTGCCGAGTTGGGAATCTACCCGGCCGTCGACCCCCTCGATTCCTCCTCTCGCATGCTAGACCCTAATGTCATAGGGGAAGAGCATTACGATGTTGCTCGCCAAGTGCAGGAAATCCTACAGCGGTATAAAGATTTACAAGATATTATAGCTATTTTGGGTATAGATGAGTTGTCGGAAGAAGATAAATTAACCGTAGCCAGAGCACGAAAAGTTCAACGCTTTCTCTCACAACCTTTTCACGTCGCCGAACAATTTACGAATTTCCCGGGGAAGTATGTAGAAGTCAAAGAAACGGTTCGCAGCTTCAAGGAGCTCGTGGATGGGCAGCATGACAACTTGCCTGAGCAGGCATTTTATATGGTAGGCACCATTGAAGATGCGATAGAAAAGGCAAAAACGTTGTCCGATTAATAAAAAGGGGCTTACATTTTATGACAGATACTCTACGCCTCCGCTTGGTTACGCCGGAACGCCTTGTTCTCGACGAAGAAGTTGAAGAGATAACGGCGCCAGGCACATTAGGCGAATTCGGTGTTTTACCGAACCACACCACGTTTTTGTCGTCGCTCGAAATTGGCGGACTGACATACAAAAAGGGCGGCGAAATTCACTCTCTTGCCGTCAGTGATGGATTTGCAGAGGTTGAAAATGATTCGGTGACCGTTCTTTGCGCCGAAGCCGCGTTCACGCACGAAATAGACCCACAAGAGGCGAAAGAAGCCGTTGGTGCGGCCGCAGAAAAGATGAAAAATATTGCGCCTACGGATCCAGAGTTTGATGAAGCACAAAAGGCTCTATCCGTGGCACAAAACAGGCTGAACGTCGTATCCAAAGACTAAATTCTTAGCGGTCTTTTCATTGTTTCCCTCCCTCTACTTGTTGGTGCTAACTTCTTATATGATACCTATGTAGGGAATCAGCGAATCCTTAATGAGTTGCCCTGGGTAGGAACATCGTATGATCGGAAACACTTTTGGTAACATCTTTCGCCTCACAACATTTGGCGAAAGCCACGGAAGAGCTGTAGGTGTGGTGATTGACGGTTTTCCCGCTGACTTCCACATTGACCTCGACCACGTGGATCGAGAACTACAACGGCGGCGGCCTGGGCAGTCTAAAATCGTTTCTCAGCGCCAGGAGACTGAACGGTTCAAAATATATTCCGGTGTCTACGAAGGTAAAACCACAGGCACCCCCATCATGATCATGGTAGAGAATGAGGACACCCGCTCAAAAGATTATTCAAATATCAAGGATCTGTTCAGACCCGGGCATGCAGACTTCACTTACTTTGCGAAATACGGGCACCGTGATTACCGTGGGGGCGGTCGCGCATCTGCAAGGGAATCTGTCGGTCGTGTCATTGCCGGTGCTTTAGCAAGGCAGTTACTCTCTCATTTCGACATCTCAATTGTCGGCGGTGTCGTACAAATAGGAAACGTAAAGGCCAAAAAGTATATATGGGACCAAGTGGAATCCAATGAGCTACGAAGCGTAGACCCTGACACGGTAACAGCTATGAGGCATGAGGTAGAACATGCTCGGCAGAACAAAGATTCTGTAGGGGGTATCATAGAAGTCGTGGCCAACGGAGTACCACCTGGCCTCGGTGAGCCCGTCTTTGGAAAGTTGGATGCGGCTATTGTTGGAGCGCTCATGTCGCTGCCGGCGGTAAAAGGTGTAGAAATAGGTGCTGGCTTTGCGTCGGCGTCTATGCACGGGAGCGAAATGAACGACCAGATGGATCCAGCAGGTTTTCAAACGAACAATCATGGCGGTATTCTGGGAGGAATTTCCTCAGGAGCACCTGTTATAGCACGCTTAGTTGTCAAGCCCACCTCCTCCATTCCGCAGGAGCAGCACACACTGAACACAGCCTTCGAACCGAGTACCATCGTGACAAAAGGCAGACACGACCCGTGTGTTGCTATTAGAGGTGTTCCAATGGCGGAGGCAATGCTCGCTTTAGCTCTAGCCGATGCCTTATTACAAGATCTAGGGACACGGAGCGCGAGGGCGCCCTACTCTCCCCGTCCCTACATAAAACTGGGAGAAAAATAGAAGTCAGCCTATCATTTGGCTATTAATCCCTGTTTTTCTTAGATTCTGCTGTTAATCATGCGGCCAATCGTTCACCTGTGCCTCCATTTCCTTGTCCCCTTGTGGATAGCAAGAAGGTTCTATGCCTCCAATTGGTTGTTTACATTCTGTGTCTTGACGGCAACTATGATCATCGATGTTGATCACTTTCTGGCCGACCCCATCTACGATCCAAATAGATGTGGACTCGGTTTTCATCCTCTTCACTCATTCCCTGCGATTGGGGTATACGGGCTGATGCTTATACATCAGGTTACACGAACAATAGGAGTCGGTCTCTGGATACACATCATCCTTGATGGGTTAGATTGTGTTGCTATTAACATGCCATAAGACCCGTATTAGAAAAACAGTTAGCGGACTGAAGTATTACTCTATGTCAAACATTCTTGAGGTCAAAAATGCCACCGTTTTCCGTGGCTCGACATGCGTTTTCAAACGCTTCTCTCTGGTACTCAAAAAGGGCCAGAATACGGTGATTCTGGGTCCAAACGGTGCAGGAAAATCAACGTTGCTAAAAATCCTCTCACGTGAATTATACGCGGTCCAAAACGCCGATAGCTTCGTCCGCGTTTATGGGAAGGAACGGTGGGACGTGTGGGAGCTGCGTTCTCGTCTTGGCTTAGTTTCTCACGATCTCCAACACCAATACGTCGGCAATACAATCGGGACAAACATAATTTTATCCGGGTTTCATTCGAGTGTCGACATCGCCTGGAACCACAAAATTACACAAAGACAACACGAATTAGCGCAGGACATTCTGAAAGAACTGGGGATACATTCTATACAGAACAAGAACTACTCTTCGATGTCCACCGGAGAGCAGCGACGATTTCTTTTAGGACGGGCACTTGTTAACAATCCGGAGACTTTGGTTCTTGATGAACCGAAGAGTGGTCTAGATCTCCGTTCTTGTTTTCATTACCTATCCATTATCCGTAAACTAATGAGCAACAGTAAAACTTTGGCACTAGTTACTCACCATATACACGAGATACCACCAGAAATTTCTCGGGTCATACTTCTTAAACAGGGACGAATCGTTGCCGATGGAGAAAAAGACTCTGTACTCACGAGCTCTAATCTGTCGTTTCTTTTCGACACCCCTGTCAGGCTTGTAAGCTCGGGGGGATTTTATCACGCGACCCCTAGGGAAGACTGAAGTTTAAGACCCAAACCATCTTCTACGCTCTGGCCAGCGGTAATCTATAGGTCTTAGCGGCGGTGTCGTGGAACAGCGCAAAAAGTTCGTTCTCGGAGAACCCGGCCGTCATTCTCTTGAACGAATTCCATAATACCGAGTATGAAGAGGAGACCTTGTCTACCGGAAAATTACTTTCGAACATGCACCTGTCGACACCAAACTGTTCTATACAATGAAGATAATACGGTGCCATCGTTTCACTTAATACCACTGACGTTGGCGGTCTTTCCTGCTTGTGCCAGCCAAAGCCACACATAGGCATCGTAAGGCCCCCAAGCTTAATCACTACATTTTGGCACCGAGACACCTCTGTGATTGCTTTGCACCATTCTTCAAACACTTCGCTCGTTCGGCCCCGGTAGGGACCAACACCGAGCGGCCCTCCCACATGGTCAAGGACAATAGGAACGTTTGGGAACGATTCCGCCAAATTAACCACATCCGCAAGTTGAGTGTGGTACATCCACGCGTCGAAAGAGAGCCCGAGTTTTTCTAACACCGCGAATCCTTCCTGGAACCTCTTACTCGTGAGCAGATCTTGTGTCGGATTAGTGTGAGCATTTCTGATACTCTCGTCAGAATGCCAACTTGATGCATGGCGAATACCCTTAAACCTTTCGGGACTCGCTGCAATGTGCGCTCTCAGCACTTCTTCGACTTTTCCACCCAGTGAAAGATCAGCTAGGCCTACAATACCGGCTGCTACAGTTGTTCCCGCTTCGTTATCGTTCAAATTTCTCACGGCTACAGTGTCTACAAACTCGGTTTCACCGACCGGCCTCATTTCTGGGGGTCCTTCTTTTCGGTACATAGACACACATTCTACAAAAACGGTCTGTGTTACGTGGTGGCCAGAATCTAAATCTGTCAACAATTCCGTTAAAAGATAGCGGTCCCGGGGTGTGTCCCAAAGGTGGTGATGCGGATCACAAATTGGTAATTCTGGTGCTAAGGCCGGTTCTGTCGTTAGCGCTATCCAGGATTCTTTATTTTTGTTCATATTTTCCTCCATCAGTTCAAAGTAACTAGAACATTTCATTTATCTAAGAGTACAGTCGGTGTGGTGGACACCCGATGGCACTTTCGCCTGTCCCCTTACTGTCTGCTCCTAGAGTCCTCGGTAACCCTAATCCATTCCGTTACCCATGGCAGCAAAAAAAATGCCGGCAGAGCGAGCAAGACCGTCAGCATGAAATACAGAGCATAACCTACGGACCCAGCTATGACACCAGAAACCGTGCCGGATAGGGCGCGCCCTATACCTATAGTGGCAGACATCAATGCAAATTGAGTAGCAGAATGACGTCGGTCACATATAGTCATGAGAAAAGTTAAAAATGGGGCTGTTCCTAATCCGCCGCAAAAAGATTCAACACCAGAAGCGCTATACATAAGAATCTCGGACCGAGGCAGAAAGGCGACAAAGGCATAAAACAAATTGGACAGGACCTGGGTTATCCCTAACACCCAGAGCGCACGAAATAGTCCCCACTGTTTCGTTAACCGACCTCCGAGCAGCGCACCGGTAACCGTGGCAAATACGCCAAGTGTTCCCGGTACCATCCCTATCTCTATAGGGGAAAATCCTCGGTCCACCCAGAAGGGCCTAATCATCGGCCCCATGGCCATATCTCCGAACTTAAATAGGAGAACGAACAGAAACACAGCCAAAATTCCCTTTCGCGCCCCTAAAGTCCCAAATGGTTCTCTATAGGCTCGGAATAGACCTCCTCCCGATATTTCCCTAATTCCGGCATCTGCATCTTCCCGATCCGGTTTCGGTAGTTGCGTCGAAGCTACTGAAAGGACGGCAAGAAAACCCGATATGGTTACGAATGCAGCCCACCAACCTATGTACCCGGCAACTGCCACACTGAGACCACCCGTGACAATTAATGCTAGACGGTAAGTAGTCACGCGTATACCGTTAGCCGGGCCCAATTCTACTTTGTCCAAAAGCTCTATTGTATAGCCGTCAACGGCAACATCGTGGGTGGCTGCCAAGACAGCGAGACTGACTAAACCCAACCAGTACCCTTGCGCGATGCCAGCAGGGTCCAAAAAACTGAGACATAATAAGTTGATGGCAAGCAGACCCTGCGTTACCGCGATCCAGGCCCGCTTACACCCCCAAAGGTCTACCGCTGGAGCCCAAAGGAACTTTCCCGCCCATGCAAGACCCATCAAGCTCAAAAATCCTATTTCTTGGAGACTAGAACCTGCCGCCCTCATATACACAGGAAATGCCTCAAATAGGACACCAAACGGCAGGCCCTCGGCAAAATACAATAAGCCGACCCAAGCGAATTTTGTCCTGCTGGACGAGGCACGGTCCACAGTGTTCCTACGCGGTGACTTTTAAATGATATTTAAGTGGGTCGCTCGCGTCTAAAGCAAATATTCCGTAGGCTAGCGGCTTCTCTCAACATTGTTTCTCGCGCAATAGCGTTCTACCGGACACTCACTGCATTTAGGAGATGTTGGGTGACAGAGTGTCTGCCCGAATGCAACCAGGAGGTCATTGTAACCTATCCAAAAACGTTTTGGCAGCTTCCCGCGGAGCACCATTTCCGTGTCGTCGGGTTTTTTTGTGTCTACGTATCCCCAACGGTTAGAAATACGGTGAACGTGGGTATCTACGCAGATACCAGGTTTTCGAAAGCCTAGCGTAATGACTAAATTTGCGGTCTTTCTACCAACCCCCTTAAATGTCATCAGTTCCTCAATGTCATCAGGGACACTGCCGCCGTACTCATTGATTATCCTCTGCGAGACATCCAGGATCGTTTGGGCCTTCGTTTTATAGAAACCTACCGGATAGATGTACTTCTTGATCTCACCAATTGACAGTTTTACCATGGTCTCCGGGATATCCGCTCGGGCGAACAAGCGCCGAGCGGCTGGGCCGGTCGTTTCGTCTTTGGTCCGCAAACTCAACAAACAAGCAATCAAAACTAGGTAAGGATCGCGGGAGAAACCCGCCATTTCTGTAACCACTGGTGGGTTCCAGCTCGTATAGGCCTGGCGGAGTAAAGCTAGAACCTTTGCAATTGTCCGATTGGTTACTGATGTCACGGGGTTCCTTTGTCGCCATGCTTCACGATCACAATATCAACCTTCAGCGGTACACCTTCTTCTACTTCGTCAAACTGCTCTTTCGTCCACTCAAAATAATTTCGGTCCAGTGCCTGATAGAATTCCTCAGTATTTGTCCTATGGGCATCAGCAAAAATAGCCAGGCCCCCTATCTCCAAGTGTCTCCTCAAAAAAATGATTATTTGCGGGAATGTAGGCCTCTCATAGAGTACTTCAGCTCCGAGAATTATGGGATACCTCCTGTGCAGGTTGCTCACCGTAAAGTCCACAAAAGTAGTTTGAGTATTGAGACATCCGTTCAAACTAGCGTTCTGTCGTGCGAAGGCTAGGGCGTCCCTCTCTTTATCCGCAAATGTGACATTTCCGCCTTTGAGCGCGGCCACAGTACCTACAAGACCCAGTCCACAACCAAGATCTAGGACATTCTTGCCATGCACCAAAACGCGAGAGTCCACATAATGCACCAAAGTGAGACTTCCCGTCCATAAATGAGCCCAATACGGGGGTTCCTCCGAATCGTCTGACAACAGAGCATCCCTATCAACCAACCCTTCCAGGTTTCTCACCTTGATAAAGGGGATGGTCCGCGCACCTATTAAAACCTCTTCGGTTTTGGCCTCATAGCCTTCTATAATCACTCGAACGCACTCAGACCTGTTATGTATCGCCCGAGTGTTAGTCGATGGATATCTTCTGTACCTTCGTATGTGTTGACCGTCTCAAGGTTAAGCAAGTGTCGGATTACAGGGTATTCATCGGTAATGCCGTTACCCCCGAGTATATCTCTTGCCATTCGAGCAGTCTCGAGCGCGGTCGAAACATTGTTCATTTTCGCCATGCTGACTTGGTCTGGTCTCATACTACCCGCGTCCTTCATTCTACCTAATCTATAAGCCAATAACTGCGCTTTTGTTATCTCCGTCAGCATTGTCGCCAATTTGGCTTGCACTAGTTGATATCCACCTATCGGACGAGAAAACATAGTGCGATTCTGAGCGTAATCGACCGCACATTCGTAACATGCTAGTGCTGCGCCGGTGGCTCCCCAGGAGATACCGTATCGGGCTTGGGTTAAACACATCAGGGGAGATTTCAATCCCGCTGATCCAGGGAGAATATTCTCTCGCGGTATCCAACAATCTTCGAAAATCAACTCTGAAGTAACCGAACCTCGAAAGCTGAATTTTCCGGCGATGTCCTCGCGTATGAATCCCTCGCGCTCTTTTTCAACCAGAAATCCACGAATGACATCTTGCCCGTTCTCCTCCAGCTGAGCCCAGACGACAGCAACGTCCGACACAGAACCGTTCGTAATCCAACGCTTCCTCCCATTTATGATAAATCCGTCTTTTTCTTCGCGCACTCGCGTGATCATACCGCCCGGATTCGAACCGAAATCCGGCTCCGTGAGGCCGAAACAACCCACTGCCCGTCCTTTAGCAAGAAGAGGTAACCAAGAACGTTTTTGTTCCTCGGAACCGAAGGTGAAGATGGGAAACATCACTAGGGAAGATTGGACACTGACAAAAGATCGCAGTCCGCTATCTCCCCGCTCCAACTCTTGACTCACTAACCCATACACTACGCTGCTCATTCCGGCGCCACCGTACTCCTCAGGTATAGTAATGCCCAGAAACCCCAACTCCGCTAGCCTGGGTACAACCTCCATCGGGAAAGAACCTTCTCGAAAGCACTTTTGTATCAAAGGCATGAACTCATCATCCACAAACCGTCGGGCCACGGTCCGTACCATGCGTTCTTCTTCACTCAAAAGTTCCTCAATGACATAAAAATCTGTATCTATGTCTGTGGCCATGAATAACTTCCTTTCGCGGCCGTGTTGGCGCGTTCACTTTATATCTCGCCTATTCCTCTTTCACACCCCAATAGTGCGCGTGCTACCCAGCGTCGTTGGCGTCCAGTCCCCGTGGTTCGCCCTCGCCTCGAGGATCCGATACACCCGTCACCGTCCCCGTTCTCACGTCAACATGGATCGCCTGCAAATTCCCGAACCGAGACCTCTTACTCGGTCCCCATTCACTCACCTTTATAGTGTGCCCCATTTCACTCAATTTCTTTATCAGATCGTCTCTGACTGTGCTTACATTAACCTCCACGTTTAAAACGTCAGGGTACCACTGATGGTGGATCCGTGCCGCACTCATCGCCTCTGGCAGTGACATGCTATTTGCCAACACGTTGACTAGTACCTGCAAAACAGAACTTATAATGCGCGAGCCGCCCGGCCCGCCAAGGATTAATTCCACAACACCATCACGTGTTACGATCGTGGGACTCATACTACTGAGCGGTGTTTTACTCGGTTCGATAGCATTAGCTTCGGAATTACCTATCAATCCGAACGCATTGGGTTGATCCGGTTGTGCATTGAAATCATCCATCTCATCGTTCAACATTATTCCAGTCCCTTCGACTATAACACCGCTTCCGAAGTATAAGTTGACCGTTTGCGTTGTGGCCACAGCATTCCCATGCTGGTCTAGTACAGAGATATGCGTCGTACTAGTCGATTCAATCTTGGTAGGTTCCCATTTAGGGATCCCCCTGCTCGGCGTGGCATTTGCCATATTGATTTGACCCCGTTGGGTCCTGGCGTATGCGGAGGATGTCAAACGATCTACAGGGATATTTACGAAGTCACTATCTCCGAGGTAGTACGCTCTATCCCGAAACCCGAGACGGAGCGTTTCTGCAAGCAAATGAGTGAAATGAGGATTCTCAAACCCCAGTTTCATTTGCGGAAATCCTGACAATACATTCAACATTTGAACCAGCAGCACACCCCCAGAACTCGGCGGGGGCATCCCTATCACTTCAGCCCCTTGAAAGACCCCCTTTACTGGCTCACGATTGATGACCCGGTAACTGTCTAGATCCGCTTGCCTTAGGATTCCACCACTCTCCCGTATTTCTGTCACTATAGCCTCGGCTCTCATACCTTTATAGAAAGCGTCGCTACCGTTGTGCGAAATAGCCGCAAGCGTTTTCGCGAGATTTCTTTGGATCAAAACCTCGCCCTCCTTCAACGGCGAATCTCCGCGGAAATAGATCTTTTTGCTCTCATCAGAAGCGCCAAGCATATCTTCTCGGTAACGAATGGCCCTTTCCAGGTGGGCGTAAACCGGAAAACCATCGGTCGCCAAGTCGATCGCAGGTCCCATTACTTCCTCTAGCGTGAGATTTCCGAACCTATGGTGTACGTCCAGCAGCCCAGCAACCAAACCGGGCACAGCAACAGCAAGGCCGCCTTTTCTGCTTAGAGACGCAACTACTCGTCCATCTCTTACAAACATATCTCGTTCTGCGTCGAGAGGCGCCCTTTCACGGAAATCTATAGCGCCTGCCTCGCCTGTTCCCTGCTGGTAAAAGAGCAAAAAGCCGCCGCCACCAATTCCGGTAGATTGGGGACGAAGAACGCTAATTGCGAAGGAGCTTGCGACTGCAGCATCAAAAGCATTGCCGCCGCTTTCCAGCATCCTAACGCCAGCCTCACTGGCCTGTGGATTAGCCGCCACCACCATGCCTCCATTGGAACGCGAAACGAAGGACTCACTCCCCTTCGCATAGGCTGGTGCAGCTCCGGTGCCTAGCAATACACCGATGCAAAATAACCTAAGACTGATTTTTATTCCTCTGTTTGAAAGGTTCTTCATGCTTCATATTCCTTTATGTTGATATTGTACTAAATTGCATAACTTATGCAGCACCCACCCCCATGTACCATCAGTCGTGTCCACTATATCCGTCATCTCATTGACTTCAAATTTCCCGATTGTTACGGTTACGGTGAACGCAGGAGGTTCGCATGGCGTCAGTCAACAAAGCTATAGTTGTTGGAAACTTGGGCAAAGACCCGGAGGTACGCTTTACTCAAAGCGGTAGGGCCTGGGCCAGGTTCCCAGTTGCAACCACAGAGACGTGGATGGACCAGGAGAATAGCCGCCAGGAGCGGACCGAGTGGCATAACATCGTTGTCTGGGGTAAACAAGCCGAATCCTGCGGACAGTACCTTGCTAAAGGGAGGCAAGTTTACATTGAAGGATCTATTAGGTCCCGAAGTTATGACGACCAAGAAGGGAACAAGCGGTATATAACAGAGATTAACGCGCAACGTGTCCAGTTTCTTGGTGGCAGGGGCGGCCAATCCCTCGACAACGAGGGCGGGGGGAGCGACGAATTCGAGAAGCTAGGTTCCTCGACCGTTCCGGACGACGATGACGTTCCTTTTTAACTACTCAGCGCTCGATACTATCGTAGCCAATCCTAAGCGTAAAACCACCCTGCGACCCTCACCGCCAGGCTCGCGAGGCCGCCTGGTACGGTGGTCCACCCCTACCTGCAAGGAAAGAGCAGGCCCGACAGCTTTCGCCGAGCTCACTCATTGACCCCTGCGTGTGGCGGCGCGCCCTAAACTAGCTACAATTTTTCAGACATTCTCGAATTGGATCGAGATCGGGTAACTTCCCTGCATCTTCCGTCACCCAAGCGTACTGGATAGTGCCACTCTTATCCACGACAAAAGCCGAACGTTTCGCCACTCCCTTGAACACTAAGAGCTCGCCGTAGAGCGATCCGTAAGCCTTGGAGACCTCTTTATTAAAATCGCTGAGTAATGGGAATTCGTACCCTTCTTTTGCCGCCCAAGCATCAAGTGAAAAGGGACTGTCTACGCTAATCGCAACTACCTGAGTTTCTTCATTCTGCAACGTGTTGATATTGTCTCGTACCGAGCACAATTCTTTCGTTCAACCACCGGTGAAGGCAAAAGGAACAAACAGGATTACTGTATTCTTTTTTCCCCGGGCCTCAGCAAGGTCGAAATCTTGCATCTTGTTGGTCTTAAGAGTAAATCTGGGGGCCTCCTGTCCGACTTGTACGCTCATAAATCCACTCCTTATAAGTAAGCTTCATAAATTTGTGAAAAGTCACCTCTTCCACTTACATGACGAAACCTCAAACCGCAAACCGGTCTCCGTTAATGGCTGTTACCCGCCGGTATGCCTTGAGCAACTATATATCAATGTTCCTCGCGGCTAGTGCATTGTCTGAGATGAATTTCCGTCTGGGTTCTACTTCTTCTCCCATAAGCTCTTCAAAAATGTCATTTGCCTCTGTAAAGTCCTCAACGCGCACCTGCTGGAGTGTTCGTGTTTCAGGATTCATGGTAGTTTCCCAAAGCTGGTCAGGATTCATCTCTCCCAGACCCTTATAACGCTGAATGTCGACTCCCTTCCTCGAACGCTTCAAAATTTTCTCCAGAACGTCTCCCTTACTTTCCATTGTCTCGGTACTGTCTTTTTCGTGAAAAGCAAATGGCGCATCTCCGATGTTTGAGGTAGCTCCCATCAACTTTTTTATCTCCTGGGCCTCAATAGACTCAAAGAAAGCCCGATCAAAAACGCTTGTCTGATGGGACCCTCTTCGTGCTAGCGTCACCGTAATTCTGTAGCCACCTAGTTTAATGTCCTCATCCACCGTGACTGCGACCTCGCCGTTGCGTACCGGCTCCACCAAGTCGTGCAAGACACCGCTATCACTGAAAGAGGACGGCTCGATCTCTGTTTCGCCCAGTAAAGAAAGAACTGTGTCACTGTCCCTCCCACGCCGCTGGAGAATTTCGAGGACTTTCTTAAGTCTGATAAAATTCTCGACCCAGACCTTTAAATGCTCCCCTTCCAGTTCTCCGACCTTTACGTTGTCAACACCAATATCGACAAGAAAGTTGTTTAGTGCGGCCTCGTCCTTCAAATACTGCTCGGATTTTCCTTTGCGAACCTTGAAGAGTGGCGGTTGAGCTATAAACAGGTACCCGGCTTTAATCATAGGTTGTAGGTGCTGATAAAGGAATGTTAGCAACAAAGTACGTATGTGTGATCCGTCAACGTCGGCATCGGTCATAATTATTATTTTGTGGTAACGCAGTTTAGCTAGGTCCCCGTCTTTATCATCCGCGTCTTTCTCCATGATCCCCGCACCTAGCGCAGATATCAGAAGTCTTATTTCTTGAGAGGACAACATCTTGTCTATACGGGCTTTTTGCACATTAAGAATTTTTCCCCGTAGAGGAAGAATCGCTTGAGTCCGACGATCTCGTCCTTGTTTTGCTGAGCCTCCAGCGGAATCACCTTCCACTAAAAAAATCTCACTGCGGTCAGGGTCCCGTTCCTGGCAGTCGGCCAGCTTACCTGGTAATGACCCAGAATCCAGCGCTCCCTTTCGTCTCGTAAGATCCCGAGCTTTACGCGCCGCATCGCGAGCCCGAGAGGCTTCCACTGCCTTTTGGCATATCTGTCGAGCTGCGGTCGGGTGTTCCTCCAAGTACGAGCCTAGTTTCTCATTAACTAAAGACTCAACGAATCCTTTGACCTCGCTGTTTCCCAATTTCGTCTTCGTTTGGCCTTCGAACTGCGGTTCTTGAACCTTCACACTGATGATGCCCGTCAAACCTTCTCTAATATCTTCTCCTTGAAGACCCTCCTGGTCCTTTTTTAGCAGGCCCAGTGTTCCCACGTATGAATTAATGGTTCTCGTTAGAGCTGCTTTCAGACCAACAAGGTGAGTGCCTCCCTCAGCTGTATTAATGTTGTTTGCGAACGAATAGACACTTTCCGCATAGCCGCCATTCCACTGGAGCGCGACTTCGACTATCGAACCATTCTTTTCCCCTTGCAAGTATATAACTTCGCTGTGCAAAGCGGCTTTCGCTTCGCCCAAGTGCTGAACAAAGGAGACTATGCCGCCTTCGTAGAGAAATTCATCCTTTTTGTTGGCTTCTCTTTCGTCAACGACGGTTATTTTGAGACCCGGATTAAGAAAGGCTAACTCACGTAACCTCCGAGATAATATTTTAAAATTGAACTCTTGCTCTCCAAAAACTTGGCTGTCTGGGCGAAACCGTACCTTCGTTCCCGTAGTATCTGTTCGATCAATATCTTTAAGTCCCGTGTCCGGCACGCCACGTTGATATCTCTGAAAGTAGACCTTGCCGTTTCTTTTGACTTCTAATTCCAAAGTTTCCGACAACGCATTTACGACGGAAACACCAACACCGTGAAGGCCGCCTGAGACCCTATATGCACCCTTTTCGAACTTCCCGCCCGCGTGCAGCTTGGTTAAAACAACCTGCGCCGCGGATACACCTTCCGTCGGATGGTCTTCCGTCGGTATACCACGGCCATCGTCGGAAACAGACGCGTAGCCGTCGTCGTGTATGGTCACGACAACGACACTGCAGTGGCCGGCGAGCGCTTCGTCAACAGAGTTGTCAACTACTTCGAATACTAAATGGTGATACCCCCGCTCGGCAGTATCTCCGATATACATTCCAGGCCTCTTTCTGACAGCTTCGAGACCTTCTAGTACCTTTATCTGACCTGCCCCATAGTCTTGTTCGAGCATGTACTCCCCGAAAGGCGGGATATTTTTATTTAATCCTATATTGCGCCTGCCTTCGACCCCGATTTTACCATTTTCTTTTGTATACGTAAATACTTACAATATCATAACGGCGTTCTACTAATTTATTTTCATTGGCATAATTACGTAAGAAAATTCAGAGCTACCTTTCTTCTGCAAAAGTCCAGGGCTCGAATCGTCCTTCAGGAAAAAGGTAGCTTCCTCGCCGTCGCCCATAACATTCAAAGCCTCTGTCAGGTACCGCCCATTAAAACCTATGGATATCCCGGACCCCTCATACTTTGCCTGTATATCCTCTGTACCTTCCCCTAGTTCAGGAGTATTAACAGATACTTCTATTTTTCCCTCCTCAAATTTTAATTTGACTCCACGGGATCTCTCTGTCGTAAGTATCAAGATTCGACGTAAACACCTTAACAACTCGTCGCGAGAAAATTGTACTTCATGAGCATGCTCGCCGGGGACGACTTGTCTGTAGTCTGGGAAATCTCCCTCCACTAGCCGCATAAAAAGTTGCGTAGTGCCCTTTTTCACGTTCAGCACCGAATTATCAAGGTACATTTCTACCTTTTCGTTGCTTTTTTCCAATAGTTTTCTCGTCTCTATTAAGCCCTTTTTAGGGAGTATTACGCTCGGCCAATTAGACGAGGCAGCACCAACATCTTTCTCGATCAAAGCGAGGCGATGCCCATCACTTGCTACCATCCGCAATTTTCCCGAATCGTCCGTCTCTAAATATACGCCACTCAGATTGAGTCTGGTGTCGTCCGGCGAAGCGGCAAAAAGCGTCTTTGCTACCATTTCGTGAATAGTTTGGCCTTCCATTTGAATGCTTCTGCTTTGTTCTACGTTCTCCATATCCTGATTGTCTACAGTCGCAAGCGTAGGAAATTCCTTTGGTTCTAAGCTTGCAATACGGAACCTAGAATTTCCACTTTGAACATGCACCCACCCATTCCCAGTGGAGGTCACTATTACTTTTCCTGTAGGGAGTTCCCTCGTTATCTCGTAAAGTTTCCTAGCATCTGCCGTCGTCGCGCCACTCTCGTGAACTATCCCCTTACACGTTTGCTTAATACCAATCTCTAAATCAGTAGCGCGCAAACAAATTGAGTCCTCGTCAGACACACAGTCGATGAGAACGTGAGACAGCATCGGTAACGACGACCGCTTTTCGACGACGCCTTGCACTAAATATAAACACTGTAGGAGATCTTCTTTGTTTATCTCTATCTTCATGACTACTCTGTCCTCCTGTGTACGAGAAAACGCCTCGTGGAAAGACTCTCGTCAATGTATCCCCTAACGCACAGGTTACTACTAAATAATATTATTTATATAAATTAGAGTAGTAGTAGTAGGGGACATGGATATGTGGAAAACTTAGATAACTCACCAAATATAACTAATAAATAATCAATAAATGCTGTGGAAATAATCCAGATGACCAGTGGAGAACTCATGGAAAGCAGAATGAATCCACGGGTTATCCACAGGTCATCCGTGGATCAAAACCTCGATTTTACTTATAATATCCCTGAAATCTTGTTCTTTCTTATATTTGCTCTCTATTTTCTTGCAGGCATGAAGGACAGTGGTATGGTCTTTTCCACCAAAACGCATACCAATCATAGGGTATGACGCACTACCTAGTTTCCTGCAAAGAAACATACCTATTTGGCGGGGCAATGTGACGGGACGGGTTCTTTTCTTGGATACGATGTCCGCAATGCTAACGCCAAAGTATTTACTCACTACTTTTTGGATGGTCTCTATCGATACGCTTTTGTCTCGCTGACTGAGCAAATCTTTGAGTACCTGTCTTGCAAATTCGACAGTTATAGATACTTGATTTAGGGCAGCGAGGGCTCCTAATCTGGTGAGACCCCCTTCGAGTTCGCGGACATTCGATGTAATCTGTGAGGCTATAAAAAGCGCGGCTTCTTCGGGCAAGACCATTTTCCTGACCCGGGCCTTTTCTTGCAGAATCGCAACGCGCGTTTCCAAATCAGGGGGCTGGATGTCGGCCACTAGCCCACATTCAAAACGGTTTTTCAGACGCTCCTCAAGTCCAATTATTTGATTGGGGAACTTGTCAGAAGTGAGAATAATCTGTTTTCCAGATTCGTGTAAAGCATTGAATGTGTGAAAGAATTCTTCTTGCGTGCGTTCACGACCGGAAAAAAATTGAACATCGTCTAGTATAAGTAGGTCGGCGCGCCGGAACTTGTTTTTGAATTCCGTCATTCTGTTCCGCCGGAGATGTACGATGAGTTCGTTTGTGAAGGACTCTGAAGACAGGTAGACTACCTTACGGTTCATTTTGTTTGACGCGGCCTCGTGCCCAATAGCATTGATTAAGTGAGTTTTCCCGAGCCCAACCCCGCCGTATATGAAAAGGGGGTTGTAGCTTTGTCCGGGGTGTTTGCTGACCGCTTTTGCTGCGGCATGCGCGAATTGGTTGCTCCCGCCCACCACGAAGGAAGAAAATGTATAATTGCGTATCAGTGTATCGTCTTTTTTTGCTGGCCTTTTGTTTTCTACTCGTCTTTGAGTAGGAAACAGCTCGCCCTGTGGTTTTTCCTTGACGTGTACCAAAAGGAGAAGTGGTCGCCCGAATACATGCCGGAGCGCCTCTTCAAGAGGTGACGCAAGATTATTGGCCAACCAATCTCTGAAAAGACCGCTTGGAACTTCGACGTGGAAAGCGTCTTCTTTTTGGCCAAGCGGAATAATAGGTTTTAGCCAGGTCTCCGTGCTTGTTTTTCCGACCCGATCCTCTACAAACTCCAACACCTGGTCCCAATCGCGGCGCATACAAACCCTTCGTTGCTTGCTCTGGTGCAGCCAGTTTTCCACACCTGTGGAGAAGCGGCTAAGACCCCAACATTACTTTGAAAATACTACCCAGTTAGTCAACTCTCACACAGTCGTCTGTTTACTGTTCCCCTGCGGGACATACCTATACGTTCCGGCGCGTTCGCACTGACGGGTGGGGGATCATGTTGATCCCCCCGCCTACTATGTATAATCAAATTATTAAGACGGGAAAGGCTGGAACCCGCGCAACTTAGAACGTTTGTGTTTGCAATGCAAGAAAAAAAAAGTGTTTCGCCAAAGTAGCGTATTTTATTTAACAAACTCCGATAAGTCACACGAAGTGATTACGAGAAAAACTGCCAGACGTTAAAGCTAGCGGTTATGTAGTTGTTTTGTTTTCCATTTCTTCTACGCCGTCGTTTGCAAAGGGGCGTTGTAGTAACACAATTTGTTAGGTCGCCGTAATCCTCGCAAGTTCGGAGGCGATAACTCCCTATTTAATAAAAGAAAACCTTCCGTCCAGCAATAAATGAGGTATTCTATTGACTAGGTTTTAAGTGGGTGTTAGCAGAGGAAACCCGCGAAAGTGGATATAGATTACGATAACGGGAATGTTCAAATGCTAGTGTCAAAAAAACTCTTCGAGGAAGCCCGTATATATATCCCAGGAGGGGTTAATAGCCCGGTCCGGGCATGGAAGGCCGTAGGAGGGGACCCAATCTTCGTCCAGCGAGGGAAAGGGTGCCGTATTACGGACGTGGATGGGAACGAATTCATTGATTATGTAGGCTCGTGGGGGCCTTTAATCGCTGGCCATGCTCACCCGGATGTAATCCAGGCGGTAGAGAAGGCCATCCGTAACGGTACTAGCTTCGGAGCCCCCGCGACGAAAGAAATTCAATTAGCCAAGGTAATAATCTCAGCTATCCCAAGCGTAGAAAAAGTCAGGCTGGTGTCTTCCGGGACGGAAGCAACTATGACGGCATTGCGGTTGGCCAGGGGATATACGGGGCGTGACAAGATCGTTAAGTTCTCTGGCTGTTATCATGGGCACCACGACGGCCTGCTTGTGAAGGCGGGGTCTGGGGCCATGACTTTTAGTACTCCGGACAGTGAGGGTGTGCCGCGGGCTTTTACACAAGAGACTCTCGTGGCTGAATACAATGACTTGGCTAGCGTTCAGGCCCAATTTGATCTCCACCCAGACAAAATTGCAGCCGTAATAGTTGAGCCAGTACCAGGAAACATGGGCGTCATCCCCCCAGAAGAAGGATTTTTGGAAGGGCTCCGAGAAATTACACGGAGTCTTGGAGCAGTATTAATATTTGACGAAGTAATGACGGGGTTCCGGCTAGGATATTGTGGGGCGCAGGGTGTGTACGGAGTGTCCCCGGATTTGACGTGTCTCGGAAAGGTAGTCGGAGGAGGCATGCCATTGGCCGCGCTCGGCGGAAGGGCTGAAATCCTAGATTTTCTTGCGCCGATGGGCGGTGTCTACCAGGCAGGCACACTTTCCGGTAACCCCGTCGCCGTTACAGCGGGGATAGAGACAATCAAATTGGTAGAGGCACCGGAGTCTTACGAAAAACTATCGGAAATGGGAACGATGTTGGCTGATGGATTGCGTTCCGTTTTACGGCGAACCAGAACCGATGGCTGTGTCAACCAAATAGGCTCTATGTTGACCGTCTTTTTCGGAATCGAGAGGGCACGCGATTATGATACGGTGAAACATTGTAATACGGACCGGTTCGGCGCGTTTTTCAGGGGGATGATAGAACAGGGGGTATATTTTCCACCCTCGCAGTTCGAGTCGGCATTTGTGTCGTTGGCGCACGGGGAGGACGAAGTGGAACAGACCGTAAACGCTGCGAAAAAGGTTCTGAGTACCTAATTTGGATGGTCCTGAATGGGGAACACAAAAACCCTCATGGTCTACGGGAAATACGGTGCCATTGGGTTTGAATACGCGGGGTCTGTCATAGCGGGCCTTTTCGTCGGGGATTATGCGGACGCTAAATTTGGTACGGATCCATTGTTGATGCTACTCGGTGTAGTGGCTGGCATAGCAGCCGGTACGTACAGATTAGTGGTAATGTTGGGCCATTTGGACGCACGTGGAAAATCGGCTTCCGACGATAGAGAAAATAGAAGTTCTTAGTCTGGCATTGATCACGATAGGGGCTGTCGTGGGCTGGGCCAAGGGATTTCTCGATGTACCGAGCTTTGTTCTCGGTGCTCTCGTAATGCAGCTCAACTTTTGGTTACTGAAGCATACGATACGAACAGCGTTTTCCAGCCACTATGTAGAACGAGGGTATTTCAGCAGCAGAATGCGTTTGGCGGTCTGGATTTTAGCGAAATCCTGTTTATATCTAGTTCTGTTGACCGCTTTATTTGTGAGATATCCTATTGACGCTAAGAGCTTTGCAGCAGGGGTACCTTTACTGCTTGTGGCGTGCGTGATAGTCGGCTTGGGCAGCCGCGGTGAGAGCCCGAAGGGCTCGGATTCCCCCTAACCGGACGCGGATTGGCAGAGGTAGGGTTGGGTTATTTACCCCCAATGTAGAACGAGATAAGCCGCATGGAACATCATCTATTCACTTGGGTATCGGTCATTCCCGGTCTCAGTCTTTTGCCCGGTCATATTTCAACTTCGTTGATTGTTGCCATAGTTCTTATACTATTTGCATTGGGTGCCAACCGACAGCTCAAAAGAGCCGCGGACGTTGCAATCCCGGATGATTCATTGACATTACGAAACGCGGCCGAACTGGTTACAGAAGCTGTGACTGACATGGCGAAAGGCGTACTAGGGGAAAAGGCCGAGAAATACGTCCACCTTTACGGCAGTTTTTTCCTGTTCATCCTCGTGGCCAATTTGAGCGGCCTTCTGCCTGGCTTTTCGCCTCCAACCAGTAATTTTAACGTCACCCTTGCTTTAGGCGCTATGTCCTTTGTGGCGTATAACTATTATGGGTTTCAGGAGCAAGGGGTAGGTTACTTAAAGCATTTTGTTGGACCAATTTGGTGGTTAGGTATCCTTATGGTTCCTCTCGAGTTGATAGATAACTTTGTTCGGCCTTTTTCGTTGGGTCTCAGGCTCTTCGGAAATATGACAGGGGATCACGTGGTGCTTGAGATATTTACGGATCTCACGAAGGTCGTTATACCGGTTGTTTTTTATATGTTGGGGGCGTTTGTGTCGTTGGTACAGGCGTTCGTTTTTACTTTGCTTAGCATGGTGTATGTTTCCCTAGCGACCGCGCATGCTGAACATTAATAATTGATCGAGATTCAATTTCTTGTCGTAACTAGGGCAGTCATAGGCGGAGGTGAGGATGAAAGAGGGGCGACTCCCAAATCTAAGTCCGGCAAGACAGAGGAAGGAGTTAGAATGAGTAAGACATGGATGGTTTTGTCTATGGCGGTGGCTTATGTCTTTACCTTTGGCGCAGCTAGCGCCTACGCGGCGGACGGGGCGTCAGACAGCGGCACTATAGCCCTGGCAGCTGGTTTGGCAATTGGGATCGCGGCAGTTGGAGCTGCTTTAGGGCAGGGTCGTGCTGTAGCAGCTGCAATGGAATCAATCGGGCGCAACCCAAATTCGGCCGACAAGATACAGACGCCTATGATCATTGGAATCGCGTTCATTGAGGCTCTGGCGATTTACGCTTTGGTCATTGCTTTCACGCTTTCGGGAAACGTATAAAGAAGTTTTTCAGGCCTACGCGACTGGTAGTTAAAAAAGGGGGTACTTCGGTGCTCCCTTTTTTACGTGAGCGTGGTTATCAGATGCGCGACCGAAAATAAGGCGAAAACAATGTAGAAGCAGCTTACGAAGAGTAACAGTATAGTCTTGATCAGACCTGGTCTGACTGAAACGGGAAGAAACTTTCTATTGAGGACCAAAGAAAGGGGAGTATAGATTGCCATGGCAATGCCGCCGAAGAAGGCAGAGCCCATCAGAAATAGTATAGGCGGCAGGCTCTCGTACAGATAGGTTAGGAAAGTCCCGGTAATAATCCAGGCGACGGCTATAAGCGCGTACCACCAGTTTTCCGGTTTGTGTCGTGCCCACGCGTAGTTCGTGACCAAGATATCAGCGCCGGTGCGTGCAACACCGTCTATAAGCGTTAATTGGGTGCTGAATAGACAGGCTATCCCTACGAGTAGGAAAAGGATTTTCCCGGTCCCGCCCCAGACACTAGATAAAACAGTTGCCTCGTCCCAGACTAGCGTTTCTTGGCTAGGAACGATTCCATTTGGATGCAGTACGGCGAGTGCACCGAAAATAAAGAGCAGGATCGTTACGCAATTGAGGAGCCAGAAAAAGATGAATTGGTCCAGTAAAAGATGACGAAACCAGCTTTTCCATCGTCGTAAATTTGTGTGGGATGGTGTAATCACGAATGCAATACGTTCTTCGGCGCGGGTCCCAGCGCGTAGTGGATTTTGTAGATTGGGGACTAATGCGCCCATACCCCACCCTTTGTCTCGGATGTAAAAGGAAAAAAACAGGTTGGCTGTGCCTCCCGCGCCCGCAAAAACGACAGAGGAAAACAGAATATACGTGGGCATTTCAGGGTGTTTGAACGGGACATTGACGATGCCGCTGCCAAGAGCCCGCCAAGTTTCGAAATCTCCAACATTAGCTGCAACAAAAAGAAGCCCAACTGTAACCAAGAGAACTAAGATTTCAGTCGTTTTTTCTATGGAACGATGCATAGTTTTTGGTCCAAAAAGTACCAAAGCAACGGCGAGAAAGGTTATGGCCGTCCATTGCCAAGGTTCCCCCTTACCATCCGGACCAACAATAAGGGCTTTGAGTGCGCCCCCACAAGCTCGGGCCCAGCCGGGAAGTATCCAACCGAGAATGTTTAAAAGTATGAACACCCAAGCAAAATGCCTGGACACACGCGCGAATCCGCCATAAATACTTTCGCCCGTTGCAAGAGTGTAGCGACCGATCTCGCAGTTAATCCAAAACTGTAGGGAGATACCTAACACGGCAGCCCATGTCATGCCCGCGCCGAATTGGGCCGTATTGATCGGCCAGACGATTAACTCTCCCGCCCCAATCGATAGTCCGACGAGTACGGCGCCGGGGCCGGCCAGTTTCCAAAAACTGGCCGACTTCGGGGGTAAGTCAGCACTTTGAAACGACTTACGCATAGAACCGGGGGAGGATTTGTGCCACCCTTTTTGCTGTTTTAGACATAGCCGAACTGGTAGAGATATTCCGCCGTCAAGACGGCACCTTTGGCTGCACCCATTTTTGTGTTGTGGCTTACCAGCACGTACTTGAGTCCATTTTTGAAAGTAGGGTCTCTTCGGAGGCGTCCAACCGTAGTTGCCATACCACCCTCGGCGTTACGATCGAGGCGCGGTTGCGGACGGTAAGGATCATCTTGCACTAGAATTATGTGGCGGGGACATGATGGAAGGCGTAAATCTATAAAATCCTTGCCGAATTCTAACATGGCCGCCTTCACGTCCGAAATAGAACATTGTGTTTTTGGAACGACAACAAGTGACTCGGTATGGCCCTCAAGTACGGGAACTCGTGTGCATGTAGCACTAACGAGAAAGCTGGCTGGCTCTATTTCACCATCCTGAAGCGTACCAAATATTTTGTGTCCTTCCTTTTCAACTTTTTCTTCTTCACCGTTAATGTAAGGAATAACGTTGTCTATAGTGTCCAGAGCTATCACGCCGGGTGAACGGCCCGCCCCCGATAGCCCCTGCATCGAAGTCATGACTATTCGCTCTAAACCGAATAGGTCAAAGATGGGTTTCAGTGTTATGGCCAGTCCAATTGTGGTGCAATTAGGCTGAGTTACTATGAATCCGGACCTTTCACACTTCTGACGTTGAGCATGGATGAGGTTTGCGTGTTCCATATTTACCGACGGTATGAGGAGTGGGACGGTAGGGTCCTGCCGGAAGGCCGAGGCTGTGCTAACTACAGGGGTGGTCATCGCATAAAGGGGCTCGAGTTTGATTGCCGGACCGGACTCGACGGCTGTAAACACGAGGTCGATACCATCCAAGTCGAGTGTCGCAGCATCATTGACCGTCATTTGTTCTATACCAACGGGAAGTTCTTCCGCACACCACCATCTTCTCGCACCCGTGGAAGGGTCTATTATTGCTTCCTCATATTTTTTCCCCGCGGACCTCTCGGAGGCGGCAAGAGACGCAATGTGGAACCACGGGTGATTGTGAAGAGCTACAAGGAATTGCTGACCAGCGATACCCGTAGCGCCAACAATAGCTACGTTCTTTTTCATGATGGCTAAACCAACGCGACGATGGGTCAAAAGTCAACACCCTTACCCTGTGTGCTACCCACGCGGTTGACTTCTCCAACATAAGCACGCAGACTTCTGGCTGATCGTTTACGCCTGGTGAGAAGTTTATGGCATTCGAGTATTTTGAAGACTATGACATAGGGGCACGTTTTGAGACGAAGGCCCGTACCGTTACTGAAACAGAGATCGTTAACTTTGTTAACCTTTTTGGGTTTCATGAATCGCTCTTCATGGATATGAATTATGTTGTTAAAGAAAGTCTTTTTGAGAGACGAATCTCGCCAGGGTCGTTTACGTTTGCCTTAGCGGAGGGGCTAACGGTGCAATCCGGAATGGTAAAGGGGGGGATGGCATTAATCGGTATTGAGGGGATGAAGATGTTGGCACCCCTGCGGTGTGGTGACACGGTCCACGCGAATGTGGAAATCTTAGATAAAAGGCAGACGTCGAAGCCGGACCGCGGAATCGTCACTTCCTATACTCAGGTGATAGACCAGGGTGGCGCAGTTTTGTTGGCGTATACAGTGAAGCGTATGATTAGACGAAAGCCGAGATAAACTGGGGTGGGGTGAGAGGTATGCAAATGACTCACGAACTTGATTCAAATCATTTCGATTGGAAAACTGTCGACCAGTTGGCAGCAATAGTGGGAACAGATGGTGTTGTTTCCGACAAAGATGCTCTTTCGGTTTATGATAGTGACGGCTACACCTTAGAGAAAACCGTCCCCAACGTAGTTGTTCTACCAGGTTCCGCAACACAAATGTCGGCTATCGTTAAATTGTTACATTCGAAGGGTATATCTTTTGTCCCCCGTGGGGCCGGGACAGGCTTGAGTGGGGGCTGTCTGCCGGTTGATGCACCCGTCATGATCGGGACGAGCCGGCTTAACAAAATTATCGATATTGACGTGGTCAACCGGTACGTGGTTGCAGAGTCAGGGGTCGTGAACCTATGGGTAAGCAATGCCGTGCGGGATCAGGGGTACCAATACGCGCCGGATCCTTCAAGCCAGCAAGCATGCACTATTGGCGGCAATGTGGCCGAAAACTCGGGGGGACCACATACCTTAAAATATGGAGTTACTACGAACCATGTATTGGGCCTTGATTTGGTGCTTCCAGACGGAGAAGTGGTGAGTCTTGGTGGAAACGTTGAGGATGTCCCCGGGTACGACCTGCGGGGTATAACTATAGGAGCTGAAGGGACCTTCGGAATCGTGACGCAGGCGACGCTGAAACTGACCAGACAACCACAGGCTTACCGGACTTTTCTTGCAGTTTTTGAATCGGTGCATGATGCTACACAAACCGTGTCAGGCATAATTTCCTCTGGTATAGTGCCGGCAGCTCTCGAGATGATGGATACACTCATAATTCAGGCTGTAGAAGAGGCCTTTCATTTTGGCTTTCCCACCGATGCCGGTGCAGTATTGATCATAGAAATTGATGGGTTGGCCGCAAGCCTGGAGCCGCAGACGGCTCAGATCAAGGAGGTGTGCAGGCAAAGCAAGGCTCGGGAGGTCCGTGTAGCAGCTGACGACGCTGAGCGGGCGGCGCTCTGGAAGAGTCGGAATAGAGCATTTGGAGCGATAGGGCGTTTGTCACCAAACTATTGTACTCAAGATGGGGTGGTTCCCCGGACGAAAGTACCGGAGATTTTACAACGGATTACAGATGTCTCACGTAAATATGACCTGCGGATTGCCAACGTTTTCCACGCGGGCGATGGGAATATTCATCCTATCTTGATGTACGATGAACGGGACGTCGACGAAACGGGTCGCGTTGGGAAAGCCGGAGAGGAAATACTAAAAGCGTATGTAGATCTCG
>CAYWPF010000134.1:0-4062 GCA_964460065.1 uncultured Enterobacteriaceae bacterium | reverse complement strand
GTCCCATTTCCAATCGAGCCATTTGTATTTTTTGTTCAGGAGTTCTTTAAGTTCCAAACGGCGCTGCCGTTCGGCCGCGCCGGCCAGATCCGTAATTGTCCCGTCGTCCGCCATGCACACCACCTCCTGTGCCAGACTATGTTAGAAGAAGTTCAGGCATTCACCTTCGGTTCAGTCTGCGGCAATTGGCGCCTCTAAAGGCGTACTCGGCTCGGATTCTGCCTCGGCCTTTTCAACCTCGAACATCCTCAATATTGTCTCGCCCCAGACCGCAAACATTCCTGAGGCTAGCCAGCCATAAATTACAAATGGCCAGTGGAAAGGCACAGAGAAAATCTCTTCAGAGATCCAAAGGCTGTGTCCCCATTCGTTAGCGGCAACCGCCATACACTCAAGGGCACACGCGCTGATCAACAGAAAATGCGACCATGGAAACCCTTTATCCTTTCCGTATAATGCCGGAATGAAGAATCGCCCATACAGATAAGTTCCCACTGCAAGAATCACGGAGAGGGGAAAAAAGAAGTAAAACATTGGAATGTGCGTGGGAGTCAATGCGGTGTCACGAACCATGGTTTGGTGCCAGGAGCCGTCCCAGTTGGGCCAGAAACTAGCCTCCATGTAGATGGAGAGGGCTGTTGCGCCTACCAGACTCCAAAGTATTGCTATCCGTCGGGTCTCCTCAGAAGGCGAGCACGTCTTTCCCGCAAGAGCGCGTCCATTACGCACTAACCAACCAAACCAAACTCCGCTGAACACTCCCAGAACTATAAGCTCCCCCCAAAACAGCGTTCGGTAATATAAAGTGAATTCCGGACTTGCGGAATTTAAACCGTGGGTGAACATGAAGGCGTAGTTCCAAAACCAAAAGAAGACGTTAGCGAGCATGATTAACCCGCAGCCCCAAAACAACGGATGCCAGCCCACCGACCAATCTGTCGGGTTCGCCGGATTGTCCACAGACCCTTCACCCGATCTCGTCGGTCCCTTTTGTACTGCTTGTGCTTGCGCCATATTTAACCCTCCTACATAGGAATCGCCTACTGAGCGTATACTCTCTCACTTAATTCTGCTACCTCGCGTTACGCGCTCGCGTTCAGACGATACCGGATTATAGATACCGTTATACCCCCCACAATGAGAAAGACAATCACCACCGGTATAAGAACTGCTTGATACCACGCTGCGACCTCAAATGGAAACGAGAACTCCACTGGTTCGGCGGAATTTCCGGTATCGAGACCAACTCGTACTTGGTAGCTTACACCGACATCAAGACTCACATCCACATTCGCAACGCCTCGCTCGTACACGCGATATGGTAAAAAAAGAACTTGCTGTTCGGCTCCCGTGGCGTCGAAACTCAACACTTCCACACTTAGCGGTCGATCCCATAAGTCAGGTGTTACGTCCACTACCAAAAAGGCGGAACCCGGCCTTGGGATTTCATCGCAAAACTCTGTCACAGGGTCAACGTGTGTCTGATAGAACGTAATATGTAGAATCGATTCTCCTACTTCTCGCCTACAAGGGTCTCCCGGACCCCGGTCCCTGTGCGCCCCCGATGGAAGTGGTACGAGGAGAGTTGATAGCGCCATTACGATCACAAGCAGCCTACTCGCTAAGCATCTTTTCATGTACACATTTCGTTCAATTGGAAAATTTGGCGCCGCCCAGATGAGATAGCAGGAAGAATAATTGCCCACAACTACTGGGGCTCTTGTCCAGCTATCACAGCCTCATCAACTTCCCGAAAGAAGGAAAGCAATTCAGCATTGCGCCTTGGCAAAACCGTATGTCCACCTTCGCCAGGACAAAATTTCACACTCGTCCTATCACGGCAAGACGATCTTTTTTCGCACGAATCGTCGGGTTCCCTGACTACGTTTTTTACGCACCCATTGCACCGGGCCCACCAGTTTGCGATCTGTCTCCCGTAGTCTG
This sequence comes from uncultured Enterobacteriaceae bacterium, assembly GCA_964460065.1. Classification (GTDB taxonomy): domain Bacteria; phylum Desulfobacterota; class Binatia; order Bin18; family Bin18; genus Bin18. Next base: position 2,118 of record CAYWPF010000134.1, on the reverse strand, counting down.
GGAAGAGGAGATCCCGCGAACCATGCATGACCATAGCCGAGATACCCGTAGGGCACGAGAAGGTCTGTAGGTCCTCTCGACGGAATCCCGCCCCGCTCGGCGCAATAGCCCTCGGTATATGACGCGTCTCTTCCATTAACGACAACGCTATCGAAACTGTGCCCCCGTCCGAATGTCCCATTAAGTAGACTCTCTCTACGTCAACGCACCATTTCTCCGCAACATGTTCCGGAATAGCGCCCAGTGCCTTAATCATTTTCATCGTGAGCCGTCTTGAGTCCACATACGCTATAATGAAGCCCGCATCAGTGGCTGCAGGCGTAAAATCCCACTGCCTTTCCGACTTCTCTGCATCGGCACCTGCACTAGCAAAGACAACAATCAGCGGGTACCTGATCCTATTTTTATAGTTCTTCGGCGTCCTGACGACATATCGTATTCCGGCCGATGTCCGGAGACCGCTGGTAACGCCATCCTCGGCCGCCGGGCGAGGCGGTTGACACTCGCGCGCATCCTCTCGTTGGGAATAGTCGAATACGGCCGAACGCAACGAAACATGGTCCGCCCGCTCACAATTAATAACCGTCACTGTCACGAATACACCGACCAGGAATTTATAAATTATTTCCCTCATTGTGAGTATCGATCCATTTTGATATTCAGCGCACGGTACGGGAGTAGCGGCATACCCAGACTCATCGTTACGGCTGTTCGTCGTGACTTCTCAATGCAACTCTAACCCTATACCACCAAGGAGTGAACTATGCTTTCCGTTTTTTCTGCCCCGAGTCACTACGTTCAGGGGAAACATGCCACCAGGGCGTTGGGCGAGGAGATGAACCGGATTGGCTTGCAAGGCCCTGCACTCATAGTTGCAGGTAAAAGCGCCATTCGCCTGTTGTCGGAAGTATGGGAAGCACACCTGAAAGATGCCGGCATTGACCACATGGTGCACCAATTCGGCGGCGAGTGCTCTTACCCCGAAATTACCGCGATCAAAAACACAGCAACGGAGGGAAAAGCGCGAGTTATTATTGGTGCCGGCGGTGGAAAAGTATTGGATGCAGCAAGGGCGGCGGCCGATGACCTCGACCTACCCGTCGTCAACTGCCCTACCATAGCATCGAGCGATGCACCCTGCAGCGCCCTTTCCGTGATTTATACACCCGATGGCGTGTTCGAAGAATATCGTTTTTATAGAAAAAACCCTGACCTCGTCGTCGTGGATACGTTCGTTGTCGCTCAAGCACCCCCGCGTCTCCTGGTCGCAGGGATGGGTGATGCCCTTGCCACCTGGTTCGAGGCCCGAACGTGCGTCGAGGGACACATTAAAAACATGCGCGGTGGTGCCTCCACGCGAAGCGCGGAAAAACTCGCAGAGTTGTGCTTTTCAATTTTACTGGAAGATGGAGCGGACGCGAAGCGTGCCGTGGAACAAAACGTCGTTACCCCTGCACTCGAACGACTGGTGGAAGCCAACACTCTTCTTTCCGGCCTCGGGTTTGAATCCTCTGGCCTTGCTGCTGCGCACGCCATACATAACGGCCTAACTGCCGCTCCACTCACACACCCCTTCTACCACGGTGAGAAAGTCGCATACGGCTTGCTTTCACAATTAGTGCTCGAAGGGAAATCGCGAGAAATTATAGATCCCGTTTTGGCATTTTCGGCGGCGGTTGGCCTTCCAATTACACTGAGTCAAATTGGGCTCGACGAACTACCAACAGACCTACTAGAAGAAATTGCAGCGAGAGCCGTCGCCGAGGGAGAAACAATTCACAATGAACCATTCGAGGTGAAGGCAAACATGGTTTGCGATGCACTCCTGGCAGCGGATTCTATGGGCCGGGCCTGGCAAGAAGATAACATGTGACACGCGACTGGCACACCGCTCATAGCTTTCTGGACGTGTGAGGTGTGAAGTGGCCTAAGGCGCATCCGACGACAGCTCGAACACCAACTTCTTCTCCCTCTCTTGCGCTTCTATACGTTTTCGGAGAGCGGGCTCCAGCACTATACTTCTTTCACTGGGAAAGGCCTCCTCCTTTAGCGAAGGACGAAGATAGAATTCGTCAGGAGAGTTCAGACTCATAAGACCTTTCGGGGGTGCTAAGAACC
>CAYWPF010000133.1:0-4655 GCA_964460065.1 uncultured Enterobacteriaceae bacterium | reverse complement strand
TGATAGCACACGTCAAACATGGAAGCCGCAATGATGGGAAATTTAACGACGTCGGCAGGCGCTGGGTGCACCATCATCGCAGCGTGCATACCTTCGAATGCCCCTCTTTCGAGCAGCAGTATCTTCCCGCCGGCATCACAGACTTCCTCGGCTGGGGTACCGATGACGGTAATAGTTAAGCCGACGTCGTCTGCCACCTTGGCGGCCGCAATGCCCGCGCCAATAGAGGCGGCGGCTATAATGTTATGGCCGCAAGCATGACCGATTCCAGGAAGGCTGTCGTACTCGGCGCAAATTCCGATGTGTAGAGGGCCGGTGCCAGCCCGCGCTGTGAAGGCTGTGGGTAAATCGCAAATGCCCTTTTCGACAGAGAAGCCCGCGTCGGCAAGTGCCTCGCACAGCCATGTTGAGGCATTTTCTTCTTCGAAACCGATTTCCGGGTTGCCGTGGATACGGTGACTCAACGCCAACAGATTTTCTCGCTCTTCCTCGAACTGTTCGCGTGCTCCGTTCTTCGTGTCCATATAGATTTCCCCCTGTTCGCCAACATAACACAACGGAGTTGATAGGATCCACATCGGTGCGGTCACATAACGCTCTACGAACAATTTAGCCGCGAAGATTCTATGATTATGGCTCTGGTGTAATGGAGGTAAGGGTGGGCGAGGGAGTGGATATAGACGACATTGTACGCGTAAAGCCGCTGATGGTAGAATAAGTCCTAGTAATCGGAGCCGCCAAGGGGTTTACTCGTACGAGGTCGTCGCCTGGGGGTAGGTCCTCCCCTAAAATCGACGGCAATAGAATAACGTGGTAGATAGAATCACGTTGCCGAAATGAATGTTCAGTAGGAGGGTATCGCATGGACGCAGTTTGGTGTGGACAGGTCGCTGTTACCGCTTTCTTTGCTATCGCCTTTTTGCAGTCGGCTGCCGACAAGTGGTCGGACAGTGCCGGTAACATGGAGTTTTTCGGGAGCCATTTCGCCAATAGTCCGTTAGGCGCCCTGGTCCCGCTAATGTTTTGGACAATTACGGTCCTTGAGAGTTTGGCAGGCTTGGTCAGTGGAGCCGGAGTCATTATGATTCTTCTAGGAAATGGCGTGGAGATAGCCTTGTGGGGTTTGATTCTTTCGACCTTGTCTCTACTCTGTCTTTTTTTCGGTCAGCGACTAGCTAAAGACTATGCCGGGGCAGCTGTCCTTGCCTCCTATTTTGCGGTGGCTCTTCTCGGATTCGCCGTTCTAAGCTAGTACTCTTTCAGGTCGGAAATGACGGAATGGGATGGGCGTTTCTCCCCGAGTGTGGAGTTAGAAAAAAAGGCTAGCATCTGCCCAGTCCCGGTAACCGTATCCTTGGGGCGCCTTCACGATACAAGGATATTGTAGAGACACGTTGTTATGGCGATTACGACGGACGCACTTGTGACCGCAACGGTAAGTATCAAAGGCATGCATTGTGCGTCGTGTGTGCGTTCGATTGAGCAGGCCTTATCGAGGACGCCCGGCATCTTGAGTGCGCATGTCAACCTCGCCAGCGAGACCGCATCACTCGAGTATTTCCCGCGGCAGACTAGCATTCATATCATTGGCGAAGTCGTGGCTTCGTCCGGATTCGAAATGGTCGGCGACAATGAAGAGTCGCTGATCAGGGGCCAAAATAATGAACTGTTGTATGCTCAAGAGGCGGATGAACTCAGAAAGAGATTCGCGATAAGTGTAGTCTTAACTGCCGGGCTTGTCTTCGGTCCTCGGGGGCTTGACGGTTCTCTGCCTCCGGATGGGTTAGCATACTTGCTATTGCTGTTTGCGACACCCGTCCAATTTTGGATTGGTTTTCCGTTTTATGCTGGGGCGTTCAAGATGGCTAGACTCGGGTCCAGCGATATGAACACATTGATTGCTATAGGCACGTCGGCCGCCTATTTTTACAGTGCGTTGATTGTGTGTATTCCCACCGCCCTTGAATTTTCCGCCACAGTGCCAGAGCTTTATTTTGATACTTCTGCAGTGATCATCACGTTGGTCCTGTTTGGTCGTCTTTTAGAAATGCGGGCGAAACGCCAGGCCGGAGAATCAATTCGGGGACTCCGCCAGTTGCTGCCCGCTCAGGCTACAGTCGTGAGAGAGGCAGAAGAAATCTCTATTTCAATTGAGGAACTGCGTGTTGGAGATCGAGTACTGGTCCGACCCGGAGACCAAATTCCCGCTGACGGGGTCGTCGATGAGGGGTCTTCAACGGTCGATCAATCTTTGTTGACTGGAGAGAGCCTACCAATCGAAGTTGGCGTAGGAGATAGTGTGACCGGCGCCACACAGAACTTGGACGGGGCCCTAAGGGTAAGAGTTACGAAGGTGGGAAATGACACGGTTCTTGGGAGGATTATAGGCATGGTCCAGAAGGCGCAGGGGTCGCGGGCTCCCATTCAGCGGTTGGCAGATGTGGTGGCTTCGTACTTTGTGCCGGCGGTTATAGTAATTGCGGGAGGCGCCTGTTTGCTATGGGTCGTAATCGGTCCGGAGCCGTCGTTAGGGTTCGGGCTCTTAGCCGCTGTTTCAGTGCTAATTATTGCTTGTCCTTGTAGTCTGGGACTAGCTACGCCCGCGGCTATCATGGTCGGTACTGGCCGTGCCGCCGAAGCAGGAGTTTTGTTTAGAAACGGACATGTGCTTGAAACGGCTCGTTCAGCCACCACGGTCGTGTTAGATAAAACCGGGACAATAACTGAAGGCTGCCCAAGTGTGACGGATGTGGTGCCAGTGGAAGAGCACACGGGTGGTGGTCTTCTCCCTGCGAGTGAGGTGCTGACACTCGCGGCCGCAGTGGAATATAGGAGCGAGCACCCGCTGAGCCGGGCGATCATGACCGCGGCAGAAGAGAGCGATTTAGAAGTGAGAGATGCAACATCGTTTAGTGCGATGGTTGGACGCGGCGTTAGGGCCCACGTTGAAGGCACGACGGTGGCCGTGGGGAGCGAAAAAGTTGCCACCCAAATGCAAGCGGAAACGGGACACGTGAAGTCGACGGTTGATAGATTATCTAAAGAAGGGAAGACCGTCTTGTATGTTATTGTCAATCAGGGTGTCAGGGGCTTGATTGCGATTGCGGATATACCAAAGAAAAATGCTGGCCGGGATGTGCAGGAGTTAAAGAACAAAGGCCTAGAGGTTATTATGTTGACGGGGGATGATGAACGTACAGCACGAGCGATTGGCCAACAGGTCAACATTGAGAAGATAGTGGCCGAGGTCCTGCCTGGAGACAAGGCAAAGTTTGTGTCCGAACTGAAAAAGCAAGGCGAGGTTGTGGTAATGGTAGGGGACGGAATAAATGATGCACCGGCTTTGGCCGAGGCGGATATTAGTATCGCCATGGCAGACGGGTCGGACGTCGCAATCGAGGCCGCTGACATTGCATTAATGAACGGTCGAGTCGGTGGGGTACGCACTGCGATAGAGTTGTCGCGACATACCATCCGGATCATTCGCGCCAATCTCTTTTGGGCGTTTGCTTACAATACGGCAGGCATTCCCCTTGCGGCGGGCGTACTCTATCCGTTTTTCGGTATTCTGCTGGACCCGAGAGTGGCGGCTTTCGCAATGGTGCTCAGTTCCGTTTCCGTTCTTGCTAATTCATTGCGTTTGCGCACCATTAAAATATGAAGTCGCTGACTGAACATTTTTCGTGCAGGGATTTTTTGACCGAAGATTTGTAGTACTTCGGAATTGACGATTAGGCTGGGTTTGGCCCGCTTTTCCGATGCCGCCAACCCACGAGGTTTAGTAGCATCGGGACCAGGTAGGGATTGGAAATTTTACGGTGAGACGTAACACAGAGCACAGAATGGAACGGTCGGAGGGTTCTCACTCGACGGCTTCAGCGGTCAGAGTTGACCGTTGGCTCTGGGCCGCACGGTTTTGCAAAAGTCGTTCGCTTGCGGCCCAGGCATGTGAGGGAGGAAAAGTCCAGATTAATGGTCAGCGAGCCAAAGCACACAAATTAGTTCGGGAGGACGATAAGGTTTCCTTCCGGCATCCTCGCGGATTGAGGGAAATGAAAGTCTTGGCGGTGACGGAACGGAGAGGGCCGGCTGCGGTTGCTAGGTTGCTTTACGAGGACAATTCCCCTCCGCCTGCGAAAGAACAATCGTCGGACTTATCGGAGAGTCTGGCCAGAACGCCTCAAAGGACGGGCCGGCCGACGAAGCGCGAAAGACGGGAGACGGAATGGCTGAGAAGAAGGTAAAAGGCCGAGGAACTAGGAGTCTAGTGTTGTGAGTCTATTATGATTGACCTTCGAAGTGACACGGTAACTCTTCCGAATCAACGTATGCGAGATGCTATGGCGGGGGCAGAGCTTGGGGACGATGTAATGGCTGAGGACCCTACCGTCAATAGACTTGAGGGACTCGCGTCAGAAAGGTTGGGGACGGAGGCCAGTCTTTTTGTAGCAAGTGGAACGATGGGGAATTTGGTGTCTCTCCTTGCTCATTGTAACCGGGGCCAGGAGGTCATTTTGGGGGATAGGTGCCATATCTTCAGTCATGAGGCGGGGGGCGCTTCTACATTGGGCGGGATACCCTTCCACCCGGTCCCCACGGGACGTTTCGGAGAGCTGGCCGTGGATGATATCCGTCGGGCCGCTCGCCCGCCCAAT
>CAYWPF010000132.1:0-11113 GCA_964460065.1 uncultured Enterobacteriaceae bacterium | reverse complement strand
TGGCATTGTGTTCCTCCTTGGCTGTTTGGCCGTGGGGTTAATCCCACATTAATCCGCCGTCGACGTTGAATGACTGGCCAGTAACGTTCATAGCTTCGTTGGATCCGAGAAAGACCGCCATGTTGGCAATGTCGTCTGGGCTGTTTGACCGTTTGAGTGGGATCGACGAATCCAGTCGTTCTCTGGCTTGTTGTTCCGATATCCCTTGTCTCTCCGTGATTTGTTTCATAACATTCTGATACAGGTCCGTCCGCGTGGCACCGGGACAGATAGAATTGACGTTGATGTTATGTTTGGCAAGTTGCGACGCTCCAACACGAGTTATCGCGATTACTGAGCCTTTGGAACCAGCATAGGAAATATTCGACGTGCCGCGGAAACCCTTGCCGGCGATAGATGCGATGTTGATGATTTTTCCTTCTTTGCGTTTTGCCATCTCACGCGCGACTGCCTGCATACAGAAAAAGACGCCCTTCGAGTTCACCGCGTGAATCCAATCCCAGACCTCTTCCGTGACATCAAAAAATCCTAGGCTTTTGGTTACGCCGGCATTGTTCACGAGGATGTCAATTTGGCCAAACGTGGAAATGGTCTCTGATACCATCGCGTCAATGTCTTGCACGTCGCCCATGTCGGTTTTTATGAACACGCCCCGCCGGTCATGTGAGTTGACTTCTGCTGCAGTGTCTCGGCCTGCGGCCTCGTTGATATCGGCTCCCACGACATGTGCGCCCTCTCGTGCAAAGCGGATGGCGATCGCTCTTCCCATACCGGTCCCCGTACCTGTCACAATTGCGATTTTGTCCTTTAGACGCATGGTTCGTGCCCTCCCTCGACCGGTTTATTTAAACTCTGGCATCACGTCCTTGGCGAATATTTCTAACCCGTGTCGCGCCCGCCGGGGATCTCGGCCACCAGCGTGGAAATAGAATGCGACTTGGTCCAATTCGAATTCGTCGTCTAATTCGTGCAGGCGGCGACGACATTCCGCGGCGGTGCCTACGATGGCCCGTTCTTCGACATCATTCGGCATCGATAATATGAATTCAAGATAAGATCGCATTGGATCATGGTCGGGCACTCGGTCTAGCGCACTCTTGGGAACGAACGAGGTTATCAATTCGGTATAGGCTCGTGTGCTTGTGACAGCGTCTCGCATGGCCTCGTTGTGGTCTTCATTGACAAACATGAAAAATATACAAGTCGTTCTTGTGGGCGGATGCCCTGAATCATTAAGCGTGCTTCGGTAGTGACTAAGCCTTGACCGTACTTCCCGGTGCGGAGCACTTAACCACGGAACAACGAAGACGTTGTCGCCTATTTTGCCTGCCTGCTCAAACGATTGCCGACTCAAGGTCCCGCGGTAAATTGGGGGATGGGGGGTCTGGGTCGGCTTGGGCCCAACAGAGAGCGAAGGTACTTGCCAAAACTGGCCTTTGTATTCAAACGGGTCGGTCGTCCAGGCACCCCGTATGATAGTCAAAGCTTCTTCGTAACGCGCTCGGTTTTCCCCTTGGTCGATCTGAAATCCCTCGAAATGCTTTGGAACGATCCCTCGTCCGGCACCAAAATTTAAACGGCCGTGGCTTAGGATATCAAGCATTGCAAAATCCTCAGCCTTCCGGAGCGGGTTCTCAAATGGGAGGAGGCTAATTGCTGTTCCAAGTCTGATTTTTGATGTTTCCCTTGCCAGTGCGGTTAGAAATAGCTGAGGGCTCGGACAGATGCCAAATGAGTAAAAGTGCTCTTCTCCGAGCCATACCGCATCGAATCCCAGTGTTTCGGCTTGAACGCAGATGTCGAGGGTGTCTTGAAAGTACTGTGCTTCGTGTTGTCTTTCACGGAAAAAGTCAAATAACGAGAACAAACCAAATTCCATAGGGCATCTCCCCTTAAAGGCCCTTCACTGCAGACTAGGCTTCTACCGGAACTCCGGCATGACTTCATGTGCAAACAATTCTAGGCCCTTACGTGCACGTTCAGGATCTCGCCCGCCGGCGTGGAAATAGAACGCTACCTGGTCTAATTCAAATTCGTCGTTCAGTTCGTGTAGTCGGCGCCGGCACTCTGCGGGCGTCCCGACTACCGCGCGCTCTTCGAGGTGATCGGGCATGGATCGGGTAAATTCGATAAACTTTCGTACGGGCTCTCCTGTGCTCATTTTGGTCAACAACTCTGCCGGAATGAATGACGTAAATAATTGGGTGTAAGCACGGGTAATGTCTTTGCCCTCCTGGATTGCGACTTGATGATCCGTGTCCACGAAGAGAAAAAATATGCAGGTCGTTCGTTTCAGGCCGTGGCCCTTCTCTTTAAGAAGGTCACGGTAGCGGTTCACCCGCTTGCATACAACAGGGTGAGGGCCCGTAAGCCAGGGTACCAGGAAGACATTATCCCCTGCTGCGGCTGCGCCTTCAAACGACTCTTGGCTGATGGTTCCACGATAGATAGGGGGATACGGCGTTTGCAGGGGCTTCGGTCCGACAGACAGAGAAGGCACTTGCCAAAATTGGCCCGCGTATTCGACTGGATCCTGTGTCCATGCGCGGCGTATAATCTCGAGTGACTCTTCGTATCTAGCACGGCTTTCCCGCAAAGGTACCCCAAATCCTTCAAAATGTTTTGAAATGAGTCCGCGACCAACCCCAAAGTTCAACCTCCCATTACTGAGGATGTCGAGCATGGCGAAGTCTTCAGCCTTCCGCAGTGGATTCTCGAAAGGTAAAAGGCTGATAGCGGTCCCCAGCCTTATTTCGGAAGTTTCGCGTGCTAGTGCGGCGAGAAAAATCTGAGGGCTTGGACATATGCCAAAAGCATAGAAGTGTTCCTCCCCGAACCATACGGAATCGTAGCCGCACTCCTCTGCGAATACTCCAAGTTCTAACGTGTCGTTATAATACTGGGCTTCGTCTTGTTTTTGCCGAAAGAAGTCGAACAACGAAAAGATACCAAATTCCAATTTTTTTCTCCTTTTTGGTGATTCGTGCGTACTCATTCCGACCGACGGGTAAGGGTGCACTTAACTCACAGTTTCCAGACCCGAAAGAGCGCCCATCCGGCTTTGTGGGCGATGTATGTGGATTCCTCCGGCGCCGTAGGGTCTAAGCGTGCCGATTCATCGGTGCCTCGCCTGGATTTGTTAGGGTGCCCTGAGCCTTGCGTCAGAGATATACGCGGCGGCATCGTCTGCCAAGAGCAGTCTTTGGGACTGAAGTTCGCGCACGGCCTCGGTGATTTGAAGGATGTATGACCCCGCCGTACCGTATCGTTCTTCCAGTGAGGCGCGGGGATCGCCGGCACGCGCGCGTTCCTCGAGCGTTCGCGCGAACGGGACAAACTGGCCAGAATTTCCGCACATGGTACCGCGAACGTCTGCCCGCGTCGCCCAGCCGGTATGTGTTCCGAGGGGTACTGCGATATCGGGAAGCCTAATACCACCGAGGTCGTTTCCGTCGACGTCCACTATTGGTACCAGGCTTGGCCAATAGGTCTCTAACTCGGAAGATTCGGGGGAGTTCAAGGAAGGGGTAACTGCTCCAATATGCAAGAGTCCGGGTATCTGGGGAAACGCCCCGACGCTTACGTCTGCCTGGACGAGGGTGTGCTCTCTTACCGTTGGGAAGATACTTGGCGGCGGGACCCGGCCCTGGTCGGCCCATTCATACAATGCTACGAGGACCGCACGCATAACAGGCCCCCGATAGGCTGGATTCTGGCCCTGAGTACAGGCACCTGGAGGTATTCGTTTGCCGAGTGAGGTAGAGAACGACTGACCGAAGGCCGGAAAATGCTGAGTGCTTGAAAAAAAATACAGCCGGACATTCGGGTGGATGGTGATGTCGGCTCCGTCGAAACCAGTATGCAATAATGAAGCGCTTTTCCGCCAATATTCAGAAGCTGTATTCGTGATGATCATGAGCGGGTCGAAACCATCCCCCGGCTTGCCGGTCCCGGCTCTTAATAAACCGTCCTTTTCTCCTGTCACCGGATGCGTCTGTTGGTCAAATGAAAATGGAAACCAGTTTTCGGGAAAGGCCCAATCTCGATGACTGCCGCGAGTACGTCCGGGCTGTCCGAAGGCAAAATTGGTAAAAGTCTTGCCAGCGCCGCCTATGTCGGAGACCAGTCCGTCGAAGACGATCCGATCGAATTCATCTACGTTAAATCCCAGCCATACGTGCTCCTGCAGGTATCGTCCCGATTGCGAGATTCCGACCGCTAGCGCGGTATTTATACTCACTTTGCCTCTAGCCGAGGCTAACGGGTTTGGTACGCCTGCGTCATCTTCCCTTTCGTAGCGTAGGAAAGAAACCGCGTCTCGGGTTACGGTGAAACCCAATCCCAGCACGATAGGGTCCTTTGCTTCATAACGGACTCGGTAGAGATTACCGCTTTGTAACCCTCCTAATACACGGATAGTCTGCCCGTTTTCGATGGTCCAACTGGTACTGTTCACGACACTAGCCGAACACGCCAATATTTCGGTGGATGTGCTATCTCGGGCGCGATCACTAACGGTTACTTTTATCCTAGTGGTCTGCGGAGACGAGATAGGATAGCTCAAAGTCGCTGTTGCATGGTCGGGTCCGTTAGTCTGCTCGCCGCCGACGAACATATCGAGGGTCTGCTGGATGATCGGGGCACCGTTCCGATCTGGTATGGGGAACACGGCTCCCATGTACCCTGGTCCCCGTGGGACGCAGCATTGTGCCCCGGTCGCTCCTTTGGCCTGCCACCCCACCCACACCATTGTGTAACCCTGTTTCATGAGGAAGCCGTTCCCTGCGTCGTCAAGATTGGAGGGATCGTTCGTGCGTCGCCCATACGGCACGTCATTCAGTAAGACTAACTCAAGTTTATTGCCGCGGTTCAGGATGCCAGTGAGCAGGGTATGATTTCCGCGTTCGGGGTTCACGGGCTTAATGATATAAAAATCTGTGGTGTATGGTACGCGGCCAAATTCGTTCCTCCGCGCGAGGGGGAGATTGACGATGGCTTGGTGTGCAAGAGCTCCCGGATCTATGTCTCCAAACATTCTGCCAACAATTTTTTCGTATTGGCCTACGTTACCGAAGTGGGTTCCATCGAACGTAGGAGATTCGACACGATCTACTACAATCTTTTGCACACGGGACGATGCCGGGGTATGAAAGAATAGCAGGCAGAGAACAAGCAGTAACACGCGACGGCGGGCGAACGGGGAGTAACGCATTTCTAATGTTCCTATCAGTAATCTATCCACAGACAACCCATTCATAACGGCCTGGCCCTAGCAGAGGAAGGTCCGCTCTGGTGGTTGGCTCTCAGGGAATGTGTGCCACCAAAACGAAAAGGGTGCTCTGCTCATCGGCTTTTCAATCGGGGTCGAGCATACAGTGCGTTATATGCTAGGATTCCGGCTCGGCAGTGAGTTGCTCGGATGCGTGAGGCTCGACTGTCGAAATCTAAATTTGGGGTGATGGTTATGAAATTATACAATCTAGGACTCAGCAATTTTGCCGGGAAGTGCAGGGTTGCGATTTATGAGAAAGGCCTTGATGTGGAACTCGCTGATCCTCCTGGAGGCCCGGGGTCGGATGCGTACAAAAAAATAAATCCGACTGGGAAGATACCAGCGCTAGAAACCGACGACGGACAGGTTATTCTGGAGTCGGAAGTGATAAACGAATATTTGGAAGACAAGTTCCCGGCGACCGCGTTGTTGCCGAGTGACGCTGAAGGAAGGGCGGCCGTGCGGGCGATTACTCGTTATCATGACCTGTACATTGACCCGCCCATGCGGGCCGTGTTTCCGAAGTTGTTCGGTCAGGATCTAGAGGACGCATTCATTGCAAAACAAATTGCGGAAGTGAACGACAATCTGGATCAACTCGAATCTTCTATCTCGGATGGACCCTGGGCGGCGGGTGATAATTTTACGTTGGCCGACGCGGCACTCGCACCTACCTTGTTTTTGATGGACAATTTATTGCCTAATTTCGGTTCAAAAAAGCCTTTCGAGGGTAGACCGAAGCTTGGGGCATGGTGGCAGCGGATTCAAGACAGGCCATCGACCAAAAAAGTTCTGGGCGAACAAGGAGCGGCGATGGCGGCGCTGATGAAGAAATAGTTCTGAGGACGGGGGAGCCGGCGAAATGCCTGCTCCCCAAATTCCGACCACAGCGCCTGGACCCTGAGTTTGCCCGTGCACTTCAATGGCGGGTTAACAGAACAATCTACTTCACTAAGAATCGGAACATTTGGGGTTACATTGGGCAGCCCCTATGGCGGCTTCTTGTTCGCAAGAAGCGCTTCCATGATAGGTATTTTTTTGATCTAGGCACTCTAGAATCTTATTTATTTCGGATGTCATGCAAGCTCGGAAACATTCGGGTGCTTCCTCGCCTCCGGCCGACTCCAGTTTGGCGTTCACGTAGGTTAGTAAGGCGCCGAATCGAGCTAGTATATTCGTGTTCCCGCTTTCTGCGGGCGTGGACGGTGTGTAACCTTGCGGGTATTCGTTTCCGAGGCATGTCGACGGGAGGAGCAGAAGAAGGGCGAGACAGGCGCCAGTTGATAGCGATCGTAACGTAATTGTTATCTTCATGCATTGTTCCTTTCGTTCCCGGTTTGCGGTGTTCTTCGGTTTCGGTGCTCAACGATAGGCGTGAAGAACTGGGTAGTCTGTTCGTCTCACGGAGTTCTCGTTTCGCATGTCGGATCACAGCGGGCCATTTGGTTCGCGGCCTCTCTTTCACAGGATTCGCTCGAAGCATAAGAGTCGTTGGCCTCGACACAGGCTATCGCCTTGTTTAAAGGGCCCGTCATACAGTCTCGGTAGCAGGGAGGAGATTCTTCACCTCCAGCCTCGTCAAGTTTCTGTGTAAGGTAGGCGCCAACGGCGAATGCACGGTCGAGGCTTTTCCTCCGTCCACCTTCTGACTCCGTCGATCGGGCATAGTCGGGTGGGTAGTTGTCTTCTGCCCGTGTGCCGGTCGGATACAGAAATGCGACATAGCCTATCATCGCTGCCACGAGGATTAATCGAAACAACTTCTCTTCCATGTAGTCCCCCTTTGTGAATCCAACCTTTGAGTTTTTCTTACCTTCCTGAGTATGGTTGCGCAACTCCGAACGCGACACTAAAAAGGCATATGGATTCCTTTTCGCCGATTACGAATTCATTGCTTCCGAGTCCTGAATGTGGTTAACGTGGGCCTGTCGGGCCGCAATGTTAGCCGTTGTGGTCTGGTGGCCGGCTGTTGACGTGGAGTCGCTCTACTCACCACGAGTACAGCGCTTAGAAGGCCTGCGCTATTCTATGCCAGATGGGAGCGAGGTCCAGTCTACGCAAGACCGGGCTGTTGCTATATTTTGGGCATGGCAGGAACGTGTAATCGTTCGTCGGCGTGTGAGCCTGGGTCCCCTCAGAGGAGTACGCCATGAGGGTGGTTGGAGTCAAAGTGTATTTGTGGCGGCTTGCATCTGGTTGGCGAAATACGGATTGTGTCGTCGATCCAGTGGGGGTAAAAGGAGACGTGTCGGATCCGACGGCTTCTTCGCATTCGGTCAGAAACACAAAATTGGATAGATACAGGAGAGATTCTATGACCCATACCACGCCGGTTGTTTGCCCCCACGATTGTCCTGACTCGTGTGTTATGGATGTGACTGTTCAGGACGGTCGCGCCGTCCAAATCAAAGCCAACAAAGAAAATCCTTTCACACGTGGGGCACTATGCGCGAAGGTCGATAAGTTTCTCGAGCGGGTATATTCTCCGGACAGACTACTCCACCCAATGAAACGGACGGGCCCGAAGGGGTCGCAGGCTAGGTTCGAACCGGTTTCCTGGGAAGAGGCCCTGACAACTATTACCGCTCGGATGAAGTCTTCCGTTTCGGAGTATGGGCCACAGTCAATACTGCCTTTTTCTTATCGTGGAAATAATGGTGTGTACCAAAGCAACGGGATCGACCGGAGACTCTTTCATGCCTTGGGAGCGTCGTTTCTCGACCGAACGATATGCGCGGGAGGCCTTTATGGCGCGATGGCCTATTCGGATGTTTTCTTTGGTTTTTCTCCGGAGGGTCTGCGCGAAAGCAAATTGATAGTATTCTGGGCGTCTAATCCGCTCAATACTGGATTGCATGTCTGGCCTTTTGTGCTGGAGGCAAAGCGTAGGGGCGCTCGGGTCGTTACGATTGACCCTTTCCGTTCCCGAACAGCCCGTGCTTCAGACGATCATATAGCACTTCGTCCAGGGACGGACTCCGCGTTAGCGCTCGCCATGCTGAAAGTCATTAACGACGAAGGCCTTGCTGACCTTGATTATGTTAACCAACATACGACCGGGTACGCGTCGTTAACAGAACGACTCGGTGCGCTGTCCCTGCACGATCTTTCGCGAGACTGTGACGTGCCCGTCTCGACTATCCAGGCCTTTGCGCGTGACTATGCTACGACGCGACCCGCCGCGATTCGGACTGGAGTTGGAATACAAAGATCCGGCGGTGGCGCTGCCGCTGTCAGGGCGGTCGCTTGCCTCCCCGCGTTAACAGGGGCCTGGCGCGATGTCGGCGGTGGATTATGCAATTTTGGCGGTGCGATGTTCACCGCGCAGGACACGAAGCGTGTAATGCGGCCTGATCTCGCTCCTGAGGGAACACGTACGGTAAATATGATGCGTTTGGCCGAGCATCTGATGGATCCGGATTTCGACCCGCCGATTAATGTCCTGTATGTGTACAATTGTAACCTCGCTGCCTCGATGCCCGACCAGCAGAACTTAAGACGTGCCCTACAACGACCGGGCTTGTTTACCGTTGTGCACGATTTGTTCCTTACGGATAGTGCCTACTATGCGGACATTGTTTTACCTGCTACGTCGCCGCTCGAACAAGACGACATGATATTCGCCTACGGAGGTCATTTCGGGAGTTTCAGTCGCGCCGCCATAGCTCCTTCGGGCGATGCACGGTCGAACGCCGAAGTGTTTCGCTCGATAGGACAATCAATGGGTGTCTCGGACCCGGCGGTATATGCGACCGCGGAGGAGGTAGCACGGGATGCCCTTCTGGACGGGGGCTTGATAGAGGACTTCCTGGCGCGGCCATTCGTGAAGACTCGGTCCGAACCGGATTTGTTGCCGCGGGCGGAAGGAGGCTTTCTAACGCCTTCGGGGAAATTTGAATTCTCTTGCGCGAAGCTGAAAGATGATGGATTGGACCCCTTGCCGGCGTTCGTAAGACCGCACGAAACGTTGGAAGAGCAGGACCAGTTCCCCTTGAATTTCTTGCCACGGAAACACAAGGATTCGCTTAATTCTTCTTACGGACATCTTCCAGTAATGCGGCGCCAGGAGGCTAGCGACCGCACGCTAGAGATCCACGGGAACGACGCTCGGGCCCGTGGAATCGCAAACGGAGACGAGGTCCGGATATTCAACCGACGCGGCGCCTTTGTGCTGCCAGCAAAAATCTCTGACAATGTTCAACCTGGGACAGTAGCGTCTTTTTGGGGTTGGTGGGACAAGTTGTCCGACGGTAAAGGCATAGCGAATAATGTTACTTCGGCGGCACTAACGGACCTTGGGGGCGGAGGGACGTTCTATGATTGCCGGGTGCAAGTACTAGTGTGGGACGGGCAGCCTATCTCGTAGGAGCTTCGAGCGGGGAAAGGAATTACACAATGCCAATCATGAAGGCAGTCGAGAATCTGCCGGTGGCTATGCTGCGTGTGCGGATGAGCGGCCAAGACGCGCACTACGGAGGAAATTTGGTTGATGGTGCGAAGATGTTACAGCTCTTTGGCGATGTCGGTACTGAACTGAGTGTTCGTTTGGACGGGGACGAAGGACTGTTTCGCGCGTATGATACCGTCGAATTCCTTGCACCCGTGTTCGCCGGCGATTTTATTGAGGCGCACGGCCGTATCGCGAAGGTAGGCCGAACCTCCCGCCGTCTCGAATTTGAGGCGTGGAAAGTAATAGTTCCGCTTCCCGATATTTCCGACTCTGCCGCAGATGTTCTTGCTGAACCTATTCTCGTTTGCCGCGCGGCGGGTACGTGCGTCACGTTGAGGGACCGGCAGCGGAAGACTGGCTGAGTCGGGTAGGATAACGCGAATTCTATCGGAACTATGGGAACGTGCCTTCGTACTACGGAGGACAGCCTCAGGCGCTGGCGTATCCCGCGCCTGAGGCACCATTGGCTAAAGGGTTAGGAGCTTCGTAGGACGTGCCCAGCGAGTGCGCCGGTATGGTTTAGTCCCTCCATAAATACTTGTCCGTTGACAATCGTGCAGTCATAGCCGGAGGATTTCTGTATATAGCGGCCGCTTCCAGCCGGGAAATCGTGTACGAAGGAAGGAGGGGGTAATTTCAGGCCTTCATAATCGATGACGTTAATATCGGCGTAGGCGCCTTCGCAGAGGACGCCCCGATCCCGAATGCCAAAGAGGTGGGCTGGTTGGGCCGTCAACATGTGGATGGCCTGTTCAAGCGTAAAGTGTTCCCTTTCCTTGACCCAATATTTTAGGAAATAGGTTGGGAGACTTGAATCCATAATTTGTCCGCAGTGCGCTCCTGAATCGCCTAAACCAATAACTACACGAGGGTGGTCAAGCATTTCCTGAACTGCATCAAATTGCGGATTTAAGAAGGGGTAGTTGAATAGCGTCTTCCCGTCATCTTGTAGAGCGAGAGTGATGAAGGCCGCGGCCGGAGTTTGGCCCAACCGGTCTGCGTGGGCCCGTAGGCTGTTGGATTGGCCCAGATCATAACGAACCTCGCCTTTTGGGAGAACGAAAAGGTCGCCGAAATTTATGGGAGGCGGGTCTTCATTGGCCTCCCGTACCATTTGTTCTTGGTATTCAGAGTTACGTAATTTTGCGAGCTTTTGGTCTAGACTAAGGTCCCGGAGTGCTCGCCATGCGGGCGCCCGATCGAAAGGAGTTCTATTGACGAAGCCGAACAATACGCCGATTCCTCTTGTCGTCGATTGGGCGAATACTTGAGCCCCTTGTTTGGCGCTCTCGCTAATGCCCTCCAGCATCCATTTATAGGCTTTTGGATGCGGTCGGCTTTGCGCTAATCCAAACGTCACGGGCCGTGCCGTATCAAGGCTCACCGCGGTC
>CAYWPF010000131.1:0-13719 GCA_964460065.1 uncultured Enterobacteriaceae bacterium | reverse complement strand
AGCTGGCATACGTGTCATACCGCCAACCAAAACTATTTCGTCTATTTGCTGAGCGGAGAGTCCAGCATCCTTTAGCGCAGTAACACAAGGCGCATCGAGTCTCCCAAGCAAATCTTCACAGAGACTCTCCAACTTGGTCCTCGTCAGTTTTAGCGTCAAATGTTTAGGGCCGCTCTGGTCCGCAGTAATAAATGGCAAGTTTATCTCCGTTTCCACAGAGGAAGACAGCTCGCATTTTGCTTTTTCTCCCGCCTCTTTCAGCCGCTGCAATGCCATGCGATCTTTGCGGAGATCGACACCCTGATCTTTTTTAAATTCATCGGCGAGGTAGTCTATAATTCGCTGGTCAAAGTCGTCACCGCCAAGGAACGTGTCACCGTTCGTGGCCTTTACTTCAAAGACCCCATCCCCCACTTCTAATATCGAAACGTCAAACGTGCCGCCTCCCAGATCGAATACGGCTATCTTCTCATCTTTTTTCTTATCGAGGCCATAAGCTAAAGAGGCTGCTGTTGGTTCATTTATAATTCGTTGGACATTAAGTCCCGCGATACGGCCGGCGTCCTTAGTAGCCTGACGTTGCGAATCGTTGAAGTATGCGGGAACGGTAATCACAGCGTCCGTTACCGGTTCGCCGAGATAATCCTCTGCAGTTTGCTTCATTTTCTGAAGGGTAAAAGCGGAAATTTCCGGTGGGCTATACTGTTTGTCTCGACTTTCAACCCAGGCATCCCCGTTTTCTGATTTTACAACCTCATACGGCAACAGCTCCTTTGCTTTTGCCACCTCAGCGTCCTCGAAGCGGTGACCAATCAGACGCTTTATAGAGAAGATGGTATTTTCAGGATTAGTCACGGATTGTCTGCTCGCTATTTGACCAACAAGCCTCTCACCACTGTCAGAAAACGCAACAACCGAGGGGGTCGTTCTATTTCCCTCGGCGTTCGTAATAACTGTAGGCTCTCCACCTTCCATAACTGCCACTACCGAGTTCGTCGTTCCAAGATCGATTCCAATTACCTTTCCCATAGATTTCTCCTTACTTACCCCGAACAATCAATGCGATTATGTTCTCTACAGGTTATTTAATCATCGCGCGCCCTGTTCGCAACCGCGCTCAATCTCCAACGCTAGATCTATTCATTCTTCCGCTATTGGGGCTTTAGAAACGCACACCATCACAGGTCGTAACAGCCGGTCGTACAACTTGTAGCCGGCCTGCAATTCCTGCAAAACCGTGTTTGGCGGCAATTCATCACTCTCCATCTGAGTCACCGCCTCATGGCAGCTCGGGTCAAACGGCTCACCTTCTGCAGATATCCTCGAAATGCCATGTTTTTCCAATGTATCCAGAAAAAGACGTAATGCCAGCTCGACACCTTCTATTAGCGGGCTGCCCGCGTCAGTCTCTTTACCATGCGCTATGCCGCGTTCGAGGTTATCAATTACGGGCAATATATCCCGAAGTAGCGGCTCGGATGCAAACCGCAACGCTTCACTCTTTTCGCGATGCATTCGCCGTCTAAAATTCTCTAATTCGGCTCTGTCTCTAAGGATTTTGTCCTGATTCTCTTGGGCCTGTTCCTCTTTAGCTGCCAACTCCTTCCTTAGGAGCGCGACTTCCTCCTTAGCCCTCATTAGCTCGTCAGCATTTCCTTCAGTTCCACCACCGTCATCTCCACGGTCTTCTCCAAAATTTCCGCTCTTAGCGGATGCCTCTGCCTCATATTCCGCGGTCTGCGCCTCAGTGATTTCTCTCTCGACTCTGTGCCGGTTTGAGCCTTCTTCCTCACCTTTTTCTCCTCTAGACCCTACATCATTATTGTCCTCAACAGGTCGATCCGGCGCTTTTTCGGCGGCTGACCTCTCTAAGTCAGGGCCTGATTCATTAGGTAGAGAATTTTCCGTATTACCCATATTTTTTTTCTTCTCCTTGCGCGCTCTCCTCCCATTCCGAAAATTGTCTATTTCCTCGCTTTTCCTTCAGGATATGGTACAAATAGAGGCGCTTCTCCAAATGTAAGAATGGCTCCGTAGACTGTCAAGGCAAATATGTTAGAAGAGAAAAATCCGGCAATAGTACTGCGAGTAAAACCGTATGGAGATTCGGATAAGATTGTTACCTTCCTTACACGTGATCTCGGTAAAGTGGTCGGTATAGCCAAAGGCGCTAAGCGTTCCCGTCGCCGTTTTGTAAACGTACTAGAACTGTTCTCCCACGTGCAACTCCGGTTTCGCTCCAAGACCTCCAACGCGATGGTCTTTGTCAACGGTTGTGAATTAATTCAGGCATTTCGGAAACCGTCTCTAGACATCGAAATGTTTGCTGCCGCTAATTACATCACGGAACTCACGGACGTGATGGTCGCAGGGAAAGAGGCAGGCCCTGAATTCTACCAGCTGTTACTTAACAGCCTAAAATCGCTGGAGGATTTAAACCGCGTACCGTCACTATTCATATCAGCGTTCGAGTTTCGGTTTCTCGCGCAGGCAGGCTACGGGTTGAACATGAACGCTTGTCAGATTTGTTCGGTGCGAATCCCTGGTCAGCCAGGGGAACAACAAACCTCAGCATACTCTCCGAGTCGCGGGGGGGTCATGTGCTCCAAATGCGAGGGAAAAGAGGCTGACCGTTCGGTTCTTTCTGCAGAGACTCTGAATTTGTTTCAGCGGGTGCTATTCGAAACTCCCCTAGCGTTGCTGCCGCACAATGTCTCCGCCCGCTCGAATAGCGAGGTTCGCTTCGTCTTAAATCGTCTACTAATGCGTCATTTACCTCGACCTCTGAAATCGAGAGATTTTCTGGAACAATCTAAAAGTTTGCAAAAGCCAGATGAATAAAAACAAATCACTTGTTTTTCACAAACCACGCAAAGAACACTCGGGAGTGCTAAGGAACTACGCGCTAACCTTACTTACTTCGCCTAGTCGTCCCCAGGCGTGATTACGTTGCTATGTTTTTACAAAAATACAAGATATTAACGTCAAAGGGAGAGGTCAGCGGTGGAAATTAAAGCCATGGCAAAGCAACACCAGAATACAACAAGGCAGAGGCAGAGACAGCCACGACGGAATAAATACGTTTATGCGTTTGGCGGGGGCCGGGCAGATGGTATGGCGACCTTGAGCCCTCTCCTTGGTGGGAAAGGGGCAAACTTAGCCGAAATGGCAGGGCTTGGGCTCCCGGTTCCCCCGGGAATGACCATAACGACCGAGGTATGTACTCATTACTATACTTATGGAAGCACCTACCCTGCGGACCTGTCTTTACAGGTCCGCAATGGTTTGCGGGGAATTGAAAAGGTAATTGGAAGACGTTTCGGAACTAACAATAATCCGTTGTTGTTATCCGTCCGTTCCGGCGCACGGGTATCGATGCCGGGAATGATGGATACAGTGCTGAATCTGGGGCTCAACGATAAAACAGTGAGGGGTGTCATCCAACAATCAGGGAACGAAAGGTTCGCCTTTGATTGCTATCGACG
The DNA here is from genome assembly GCA_964460065.1 of uncultured Enterobacteriaceae bacterium. Taxonomy (GTDB): domain Bacteria; phylum Desulfobacterota; class Binatia; order Bin18; family Bin18; genus Bin18. Next base: position 10,234 of record CAYWPF010000131.1, on the reverse strand, counting down.
CTTCGTACAAATGTATGGGAACGTCGTTCTCGGCCTAAAACCAGAAACCAAGGCAGAACGGGACCCGTTCGAGCAATTGCTCGAGAAAAAAAAAGCCGCAAAAGGGATTACCGAAGACACTGAATTCTCTGCAGTCGATCTGGCTGATTTAGTACAGTCCTTCAAGTCGCTAATATTAGAACGCGTCGGTGTTCCGTTCCCAGACGACCCGCAGGATCAACTCTGGGGCGCGATCGGAGCAGTCTTCGGCTCTTGGCACAATGACCGAGCAATCGCTTATAGAAAAATCGAACAGATCCCAGATGAGTGGGGAACCGCCGTTACTGTGCAAGCCATGGTCTTCGGAAACCTTGGAGATCGATGTGCAACCGGCGTCGCATTTACCAGAGATTTATCTACCGGAGCAAATGAACTAAACGGAGACTTTCTCATCAATGCCCAGGGCGAAGACGTTGTTGCAGGAATTCGCACCCCCCAACAAATAACGTTGTCGGCGTCTCGGCAGCGGGCTCAACGGGAGGGCCGCTCGGAAGAGGAGAGAAAAAAACTCTACCCTTCGTTAGAAGAACAAATGCCCGATTGTTTCGACCAACTCGAAAAGGTCGCGGGGACGCTAGAGTCCCACTACAATGAAGCTCAAGATATAGAATTTACGGCTGAAAACGGTCATTTGTGGATGCTCCAAACACGGACTGCAAAACGTACAGCCGCCGCGGCTGTACAGATCGCAGTTGATATGGTCTACGAAGGGCGGATCAGAGAAGAGGAAGCCACACTCCGAGTTGCCCCGGCGCAATTGGATCAGCTGTTACACCCGATTTTGGACCCTGATGCTCCTAGAACCGCTATTGCACGCGGGCTTCCGGCCTCACCCGGAGCGGTCAGCGGCGAGGTCGTGTTCTCAGCCGAGGATGCAGAAGCAGCGGCCTCCAATGGGAGACAGGTCATCCTCGTACGAATGGAAACCTCTCCGGAAGACATTAATGGAATGAACGCTGCAGTAGGCATACTAACGGCCCGAGGCGGGGCAAGTTCTCACGCGGCATTGGTAAGCCGGGGCATGGGGAAATGCGCGGTAGTAGGCTGCGAAACCTTGCAAATCGATTACGAGAAGCAATTATTGAAGGTACGGGGATACGAGGAAGAGATCCACTACGGCGATTTGATTACTCTGGAGGGATCTACTGGTGAGGTGTTCCGAGGCAAAGTGCCAACCAGCGCGCCTAAAATTGAAAGTCCGGCTTTCAAGGCCTTAATGAGTTGGGCGGACAGAACCAGGCGCCTCAAAGTCAGAGCCAATGCTGATACTCCCCATGATGCACAGGTAGCTCGTTCGTTTGGCGCCGAAGGGATCGGACTCTGTAGGACGGAGCACATGTTCTTCGAAGGAGATCGAATAGATGCCGTGCGTTCCATGATTCTCGCCGAAGATATGAACGGACGCATTCGGGCCTTAAACCAAATTGTACCTATGCAAAAATCCGACTTCTCCGGAATCTTTCGGGCTATGCAGGGACTACCGGTCACAATACGCCTTTTCGATCCTCCCCTGCATGAATTCTTACCTCAAACAGAAAATGACCTGGAGATGCTAGCCAAAAAGCTCAACGTGGCGACAGACCGTCTAAGGACAAAACGAAACGTATTGCACGAGTCAAACCCCATGCTAGGACATCGCGGCTGTCGGTTGGGAATCACGTTCCCCGAGATATACGAAGCGCAACCGGCTGCCATAATGGAGGCAGCGTGCGAACTGACAAAGGACGGCATATCCGTGTTGCCCGAGATCATGGTTCCGTTGGTAGGCAATAAACGAGAATTGGAAATTATTCGGAACCGGATCACGCGGGTTTGTAACGACACAATATCTTCAGCCGGTGCAACACCGCATTATCTCATCGGGAGTATGATAGAGGTTCCTCGCGCAGCTATTCGTGCCGATCATATTGCCAATGTGGCAGACTTCTTCTCCTTTGGCACGAACGATCTAACACAAATGACACTTGGCCTGAGCCGAGACGACTCCGGAAAATTTTTGCCTGATTATGTATCACAAGGAATATTCAAGCAGGACCCTTTCGCCTCTCTTGACGTGGACGGTGTTGGACAACTGATTCAACTGGCAATAGACAAAGGACGCGGAGTAAGCGCGGATTTAAAAATAGGCATCTGCGGAGAACATGGCGGGGATCCAGCGTCTGTAAAATTCTTCCACGATGTGGGGTTGGATTACGTCTCTTGTTCCCCGTTTCGCGTCCCAATCGCGCGACTCGCGGCGGCTCAAGCCGCACTCAAAGAAGACAAAAAGAGTTAGCTCTAGTATGAAACCTTGCATTGGTCATCTTTTACGGATGAACTCTATTTCTTGAGAATCCGGAGGATTCCGTTACAAATCAGCCCTATGTTGTACGTGAATGGTAGAACACGAGTTATTGGAATTTTCGGCGACCCAGTCTTCCATAGTCTTTCTCCCACGATGCATAATGCCGCGTTCCAACATCTAAAAATACCTTATCTGTACGTGCCTTTTCACGTCGAACCGGGCCATTTGGGAGCGTCGACTGGCGCTATTCGATCTCTTCGAATCCACGGTATCAACGTGACGCTGCCACACAAAGAAACGATCCTCCGTCATTTAGATGTCCTGAGTGACAATGCTAGGCTATGCAATGCAGTCAATACGGTCGTGAACCGTGATGGCAAACTGTACGGCCACAACACGGACGGGCAAGGATTTCTTCGTTCGCTCAAAGAACGGCGGCGGCAAGTTACTAATCGACGCGCGTTACTTATTGGTGCCGGGGGCGCCTCTCGTTCGGTCTTAGTCGCTCTCATACAGGCAGGCTGCTCTGACATCACAATAGTCAACCGGAATATCCGAAGGGCAGAGGCGCTTGCACTAACATATCGGGACTTGGGTCAAACGCAGGTGACCGTGGCGTCGTTGGATGATATAGCGGACCCGGCTCTGTTAGCGCCAATGTCCTTGGTTGTTAATGGCCTTCCTGGTCATATCCAAGAGGACTACCTCCCGGCACTACCGTACGAGGCAACCACGAGAAGGTGTCTTTTCTACGATTTATTCTACCAAAAGCTACCAACAGCCTTCCTCACTGGCGCGAGACAGGCGCACCGGTCGATGATGGATGGCAGACGCATGCTACTACACCAAGGGGCTCTAGCGTTTAAGCTATGGACGGGTCAGGACGCCCCCGTCAGAATCATGTCGGGCGCGCTAACGAGAGCGCTCTCCAAAACATGAACAGTGACCGCTGCCAACCCCTTCCGGTAGCGGTTTGGACCGCGCATAACAAACGGGACCACCGTCGCGAGAACCCGACCTGCCATTCACCAAAGAAACTTTACTGCATGACAATACCTGTTTTTACGATTCCCGCCGCGTGACGGCGAACGCAAAGTCAAACTATTTGGTACGCTCTTCCAACAAATGTCGCGCCTCGTCCGAAGAAAAATCGTACTCGGTCATGCAAAAATCACATTTTGCCATAACACGGCCTTCCGCCAGCAATATTTCTTCAATTGCCTTCTGACCTAAAGCGACGATAGTGTTCTGGACGCGCTCGCGAGTACAACGGCACGCGAAAACAACCGGCATTTCGTCAACCAGCGTGGGATCGAAGCCTTCGAGTAGATCTCCCAAAATTTCGAACGGCGATCGTCCCTCACGAATCATTGTACTGACAGGTTGAACTCGACTTACGGAGGCCTCTAGGAGACCTAACGTTGCGCTTTTAACCCCTGGCATGGCCTGAACTAGGAACCCCCCGGCAGCCACTACCGTCTGGTCTGTTTCAACAAAAACACCGAGGCTCAGTACCGAGGGAACCTGCTCAGACGCAACCAAATGATGGCTTATGTCCTCCCCTATCTCTCCAGAAACAATCGGAGAGACGGACCTATGCGAATGCCGATCACCTATCCGATTTTTTATGATCATCATGGTTCCTCTCCCCACCGCCCCACCAACATCCAATTTCCCGTCTTTGAGCGGACCATGAACGCCTGGTTGATAAACGAAGCCGCGCACACTGCCTTGGCCGTTCGCGTCCACGATTATTCCCCCTAGAGGCCCGTCGCCCAGGAACTGTATTGAAAGGTGCTCCCCCTCTGCCGAATTAGTTCCTAAAAGCAAAGCGGCCGTTAGGGTTCGTCCTAATGCCGCACTTGCTGTCGGCGCGGTGTGATGTGTTCGGCGGGCATCGTCTACTACAGTGGTCGAACGAACACAAAGGGCACGTAGCGTTCCCTCTGCCGCAATTGCAGTAACCAAGACGTCGGGCGCTGTCATGAATTAGCAGGTTTCGCACTCACTGATGTAGTATCTTTTAAGGAGACCGTTTCTACAACTTCCAGCCCATAACCAGGAAGACTCACTAGGCGGCGGGGTGTATTCGTCAGGAGTCTCATTTTTCGGACCCCCTGGTCACGCAAAATCTGCGCACCTATCCCGTAGTCTCTGAAGTCCCGCAACTGTGAACCAGGGCTGTTACTCATTTGTTCCCGGTTCTCCTCAACCGAATTAGCGGCGCGACTAACCTCGCGGCTGGTATCTCGGAACAATTGCTCTCCTTGCCCTCCTTGCCTCAGATACAAAATAATGCCGCGTCCTTCTGACTCTATCATCTCCATCGATTCCCTCAGCAATGCGCTAGTATTGCCAAACGTGTACCCGAACACGTCGCCGGGTACATATTCCGCGTGTGGCCTTACGAGCACCGGCTCGTCTGCACTAATTTTCCCTTTCACAAGTACAAAATGTTCGGCCTCATCAACATCACTTGTGTAAACATGCGCAACAAAATCACCGCCGTACTGCGTGGGTAGTGTCGCCCTTGCCACTCGGTGTACAAGCGAGTCGTTCTCTAGGCGATAGTGGACTAGATCGGCAATAGTCGCAATCTTCAACCCGTGGGTAACAGCGAAGTCCTCTAAATCTGGCAAACGGGCCATCGTGCCGTCCTCGCGCATTATCTCACAAATGATCCCGGAGGGATCTAAGCCTGCGAGCCGCGAGAGGTCCACCGACCCCTCGGTTTGGCCGGTACGGACTAGTACGCCCCCGCGCCTCGCGCGCAGAGGAAAAACGTGTCCGGGTACGATAAAATCCTCCGCACGTGCGGTCCTGCTAGTAGCGGCGAGGATAGTCGCTGCGCGGTCCTCAGCCGACACCCCGCGTGAGATCCCCTGGCGGGCATCAAAGGACATCGTGAAGGCGGTACCCAGCGGAGCAGTATTCTTCGCTACCATCATGGGCAACTGCAGAGAATCAATTCTATCTTCTGCCATAGGCATACAAATCAACCCTCTGCCGAACTTCGCCATAAAATTGATCGCTTCCGGGGTGACCTTTTCAGCCGCCATACACAAATCGCCCTCATTCTCACGATCTTCATCATCCATCAGTATGATCATACGGCCAGCACGAATCTCCTCAATCGCCTCTTGAATGGAGGCTATATAAGGACTCTTGTGGTCGGGTGGCTTTGACGAAACCGAAAACATAAAGCTTCTCCCTTTATTCGCGGCACCCAACGGGTCCGATAATGGCTTTTAACCATTAGTCTGTCACTCTGTAAAGTAGGAAACCTGTATGACCATCGTCCATCACTTGACCACCCAGACGTCCGCAGATAGGTATCGTACACCCGGCCAAACGAAAACCGCATCTCGATAGCAAATATATGCCTAAAGCCCCTGCAAAAGAGACCACGTGCTGCCGATAGTTTTGAGTCGCTTCGAAGGAGATACTTCATGCCCAACGTAACAATAAAAGGAGCAATTGACCTTCGGCAAATAATAATCCGCCGACCCGAGATGTTTCTTCGGGATGCCGACGGTATTAAGAGGGTGAGCGAGTACTACATAAACACAGAATGCTCGCGAGTTTTACTAGAGGCGCTCGTTATAGAGAGTGGTAAGAAACAACAGTTCTTTATTCAAGTTTGCAAAAAAGCCGACGGGGCCGCCATACGGCTTGAGCCCATCTCAACAGTTGAAAAGACTGTTGGCGTCAAACGCCTAGTTGGCCAAGTGGCCTTCGCAGTCCGTTCGCTCTTTCCTGGCGCACGCTATACCAAAACTAACATCGCAAATCACATACCCGATAACGAAGACCTCAAAGCCACTTCAAAACGGCGGAAAAAATTACGTGCCGTGGCCTAAAAGGTTCGCGACCCGACTTCAGTGAATGTAGAACGTCGTCCTCGTCTTCGCGATCTAATTGATTGGAGGATTAATAATAGTGGCTTACAAAGCGCGTGCACTTAGTATCGGGCCAACTTTAGGGCAGCGGGACCACTAATGCTGGGTTTTGAAAGACTTTGTGTGAACTCTTTACTACACCCTCAAATGTACAACCATAACGTGCTACGAATTCCCCAATGGGCTACCAGGACAGTCTCCCCCTCCCCCATGCCCGAAACGCCAGCCAAACTTTTCTAAACCCAGACAAGGCGACGCGTCTGTCAAATACGCTAAAACTGACCAACTCAATCTCTTTTAGGAGGCGATGATATATAAGCCGCATCGCCTCAGCGGCCGCCAAAGACCCTCGATCCGCGCGGGCAAGAAAAGATACAGCGTTGCTGTAATATTCTTCGGCTCTGTCGCTTTGAAATTTCATCAAATCTACAAAAGCGGCATCATATTTTTCCTCCAGCAACATATTTTCCGTGTAGCCAAAGCGCCGAAGATCTTCCAGCGGTAAATAAATTCTTCCCCGCCTAGCGTCTTCGCCGACATCTCTGATGATATTGGTGAGTTGGAACGCTATTCCTAGGTTTACCGCATAATCCCGAGCCGTTTCCGACCTGTAGCCAAAGATCTCTATGCAGACGAGTCCCACCAGGGAGGCGACTCTATAGCAATACTCATACAGGTCGGCAAAAGTAGGGTAACGAACCTTCGAGAGGTCCATTTGTACTCCATCAATAATCCCAGCCAAATGTTCTTTCTTTATCGGAAAAATTCGAATCGCATCCGCTAGAGCCTTCGAGATTGGATGACTTGGCTTCCCTCCATAACACAGCGTCAACTCCTCAGTCCATTTCGTTAAACTCTGACTGAGTAACGCCTCCTTCTCTTGGCCGGTAGTCCCTCTTCCAGGTACGACGTCATCGTCCGCTATGTCGTCTACAAAACGACAAAATGCGTAGAGCGCGCACAGCGCGTTATGCTTGTCCTTCGGCAGCAAGCGGAACGCATGATAAAAATTGGAGGAGCTAAGTAGGGTCACACGTCGGCAATACGCGTATGCATCGACAATTGAAACTTGCTCGGAACGCGTTTGCTTGAACGTTTCAGCCCCCGCGATCGTTGTACGCGGCTCTTCGGTCACCATACCCTCCGGCGACACACCATCATTACCAGCATCCCTTCCCACGAAACGTCTTTAATTAATCAACCACTACGCCGCAGCTACCTCATCAGGCTCCCCGCAAATGCTCCTCGCTCTTTTCCGCGCCCATGCATCGGCTTTCAAAACAGCCTTTAACTCCGTCGCCTGTTCGGTAGAGTGAGCACCCAGCACTTGGCAATTAACGTCGGCGATATCATTAAATCCTATCCGACCGTCTAAAAATGATCTCACTGAAACCTCATTCGCCGCATTTAACACGGCAGGGCAAGTCCCGCCCTTTTCTAAGGCCTTATATGCAAGCCCCAAACACGGAAACTTATCATAATCCGGCTCTGAGAATTCTAGCCGCGCTACATCCGCCAAATTTAGAGCTGGAAGGTCCGGTAGTGAAATTCGGTCGGGATAACCGAGTATGTAAGAAATTGGCACCCTCATATCCGGGACTCCGAGCTGTGCTAGAACTGAGCCATCAACATACTCCACCATAGAATGGACAATGCTTTGAGGATGAATGATTACAGACACGCTAGATGGCTGCAGATCAAAAAGCCATCTTGCCTCTATCACTTCTAATCCTTTATTCATGAGGGTAGCGGAATCGATCGTAATTTTATCTCCCATTTTCCAAGTGGGATGTTTCAGGGCCTCCTCGATTCGTATGTCACCAAATTCCTCTGCAGGTCGATTTAGGAATGGCCCCCCAGACGCCGTCAATATTATCCTTTTCACTTGGCCCTTTTGATGCCCTTGTAATGCCTGAAATATTGCGTTGTGTTCGCTATCCACAGGCAGGAGCTTGACGCCGCTTTCAGTGGCCGCCTGTGTCATAATCTCTCCGGCGATAACGAGAGCCTCCTTATTCGCTAGCGCAATGTCTTTCCCAGATTTTATTGCAGCTAACGTCGGGGGCAGGCCTACAGCCCCGACCAATGCCGCCACAACCATGTCCGCGTCCGTTAGCGTTGCTACCGCCTCGAGGCCTTTACTTCCCCAGACAATGTCACCTTCGAAATCGGGTAACAATGCCCGAAGTCGGTCTACGTCTTCCTCTCGCGCCAAGGAGATTAGCGACGGACCAAACGATTTCACCTGGCCGACAAATTTCTCTAGATTCTTTCCTGCAGAAAGAGCAACAACATCGAACTGGTCCGGGCAACGAGCTACAATGTCAAGGGTCGAGACTCCTATGGACCCCGTCGCACCTAAAATCGCGAGGCGTTTACGACGCCGGCTCGCTTGCATTCTTCCCCTCCTCCCCTATCGGTCACGGCATGCGCCCAAAAATTTGCGGCGTGGGGTTATCCCTGGGCACCATTTCTACAGAAACGGGTAGCAGGCCGTCAAGATCCGTTTATTAGCCCATCTCGTGCAACATAGAGTTCTTATTCCCGGCATTCCAAACAAAGTTTGTAAAAAACGAACATTACTTAAAAATTAGTCAGCAAAACCACTGATTCAATGATACAATAGTACAGATTATATACTAGGGAGAGTGACATTTCCGGACGCTTCTTGCATTTCGAACCGGTACTTCCAGCAATTTCTGTTGGTCATGAGAACTAACTAAGCGGAGCGGTGTGCGCCCACCACGAACGTAGAAAGGAGGGATCTAGCGTGAAGATCATTCCCCGAATGAGGTCAAAACTATCCCTTGCCTCTGGCATCGTTGGACTTATTTGCTTCGGCCTGCCGTCATTGGCGCAAGCTACAAAGGTATTGGATCGCGGCGATACCGCTTGGACTATAATGGCAACTGCATTGGTCCTTTTTATGACCGTCCCTGGATTAGCCCTTTTCTACGGCGGCCTCGTAAAGACGAAAAATGTCCTCTCGGTGCTGGGTCAGTGCCTCGCCATAGCTGGTTGGATGATTATGCTCTGGGTAGCCTTCGGTTATAGTCTCGCTACGACAGAAGGAAATTTATTGATCGGGAGCAGTAGCAAATTACTGCTCACAGGTCTAACGCTCGATTCAATGAAGGGAAGCATACCGGAATCCGTTTTTGTCGCCTTCCAGGCCACCTTCGCAATTATCACACCCGCCCTAATCGTTGGCGCCTTCGCCGAACGTATGAAATTCAGCGCTATGTTGGTTTTCATGATTGTATGGTTCACACTGAGCTACCTGCCGATCTGGCATATGACATGGGGAGGAGGCCTATTCGCCATGTGGGGAGTATTAGATTTTGCCGGCGGTATCGTCGTACACATCAATGCGGGTATCGCCGCACTCGTATTGTGTATCATGATCGGTCCAAGAAAAGGTTATCCAAGTGAGCCCTTTAGGCCACACAGTCTTGTCTTGACCGTCTTAGGAGCCGGGATGCTATGGTTTGGATGGATTGGATTTAATGCCGGGAGCCAACTGGCAGCGGACCGTGTTGCCGGTATGGCGCTATTAGTAACACTCATTGCACCGTCGGCAGCGCTCATTGTTTGGATGCTCATAGAATGGAAAACCCATGGTAAACCTAGCATTCTTGGAATGGCTACCGCCGTGGTCGCCGGACTCGCCGCAATAACGCCCGCGTGTGGAACAGTAGGACCGGGCGGTGCCGTACTGATTGGGAGTATCTCGGCTACAGCATGTTATTTTGCCGCTAGTAAAATGAAACAGAATTTTGGTTATGATGACAGCCTCGATGTTTTCGGCGTCCATGGGGTTGGTGGCCTCGTGGGTGTACTTCTCGCAGGCCTATGTGCGGCAAAGTTTCTAGGCGGATCAGGGATTCAGACGCCTACAGTGACCGCCCAGTTCATCGTCCAACTGCAAGCGGCAGTAATCACGATCGTCTGGAGTGGAGTCGTCTCTTTCTTTGGCTATTACATTGCCAACAGCGTTACCAATGGGGCCCGG